>NZ_JABDWV010000001.1:0-521863 GCF_019685435.1 Rhizobium sp. NLR10b
TGGTTGACGACGACCTTCTGGTAATCGAAATGGTTGGAGACGACGCCGACGATGTCGATCGGCAGCGCCCCGATCTTCCAGCGGTAGAGCAGGTCGTTGAGGCAATGGCCGAAGCGCGACACCATCAGCAGCACCTTCATGCGGCTCTCGCTGTCGTGGAAGTCGTAATCCATCTCGAAGGGCGCGGCGACGGCGGCAAAATCGGCGCTGATGGCGGAGCCCGACAGTCCCTCTTCCGAAATGAAGCTGACGCGCATGAAGAACCTGCCGGTATCGAGAT
The DNA here is from genome assembly GCF_019685435.1 of Rhizobium sp. NLR10b. Classification (NCBI taxonomy): domain Bacteria; kingdom Pseudomonadati; phylum Pseudomonadota; class Alphaproteobacteria; order Hyphomicrobiales; family Rhizobiaceae; genus Rhizobium; species Rhizobium sp. NLR10b. Next base: position 281 of record NZ_JABDWV010000001.1, read on the forward strand.
CGTCGAACTGGCTGGAGTCGATGATGTTGCAGCCTTTGTCGGCCAGATAGCTCGAAATCGCCGCAACGATGCCGCGCGTCGATTTGCAGGATACGGTGAGTACGAAGCTCTTCATGCTGTCTCTTCCTTCACCCTTTCAGGTATAGAGAGTCCGGTCATGCCGAGCTGTCCAACCCGGCATGGCGAAGACGTCGGTCCGGCTGCTCAGATATCGAGCGTGCTGTCGCGTTCCCACTGGGTGAAATGCGAGCAGTAGGCATTCCATTCCCGGTGCTTGAGCTTGAGATAGGCGGAGGAAAACTCAGCCCCGATTGCCGCCTTCAGGCCTTCGTCGGCATCAAAGGCGCGCAGCGCATCGAGCAGGTTGAGCGGCAGGCGCGGCGCGTCCTTCACCAGGTGTCCCTCGGCATACATATCGATATCATAGTGCTGGCCGGGGTCTGCCTGGCTGCGGATGCCGTCGAGGCCGGCCGCGATGATGATCGCCTGTAAGAGATATGGATTGACCGCACCGTCCGGCAGGCGCAGCTCGAAGCGCCCGGGCCCCGGCACGCGCACCATGTGAGTGCGGTTGTTGCCCGTCCACGTCACGGTGTTCGGCGACCATGTCGCGCCCGAGGTCGTGCGCGGCGCGTTTATGCGCTTGTAGGAATTGACCGTCGGATTGGTGATGGCAGCAAGCGCCGAAGCGTGCTTCATGATGCCGCCGAGGAAGGTTTTCCCCTGCGCGGAGAGGCCGAAGGCCATTTCCTTGTCGGCGAAGGCGTTGACCCTGCCGTCGATGTCCCAGACCGAGATGTGGGCATGGCAGCCGTTTCCGGTCAGGCCCTTGAAGGGCTTCGGCATGAAGGTGGCGCGAAGACCGTGTTTTTCGGCGACCGACTTGACCATGAACTTGAAGAAGGAGTGCTTGTCCGCCGTCTTCAGGACATCGTCATATTCCCAGTTCATCTCGAACTGGCCGTTCGCATCCTCGTGGTCGTTCTGATAGGGCTTCCAGCCGAGTTCCAGCATATAGTCGCAGATCTCGGCGATGACATCGTACCGACGCATCACGGCCTGCTGGTCGTAGCAAGGCTTCTCGGCGGTATCGAACTCGTCTGAAATCACCGAACCATCAGCAGAGATGAGAAAGAATTCGGGCTCCACGCCGGTCTTCACCCGGAGCCCTTCCTGCGCAGCTTCAGCCACCAGTCTTTTCAGCACGACACGCGGTGCCTGTTCGACAGGCTGATCGTCCATGACGCAGTCGGCGGCGACCCATGCGACGTCTCTCTTCCAGGGCAATTGGATGACGGAGGAAGCATCGGGAACCGCAAACAGGTCCGGATGGGCCGGCGTCAGATCGAGCCAGGTTGCAAAGCCTGCAAAGCCGGCGCCATCCTTCTGCATGTCGGCGATGGCTTCTGCCGGGACCAGCTTGGCGCGTTGACCGCCGAACAGGTCGGTATAGCTGATCATGAAATATTTGATGCCTTTGTCTCTCGCAAAAGCAGCAAGGTCCAGTGTCATTCTCGTTCCCCTTTGGATTTCTTCGAGACACTTTGGTTATGGAGATGAGACGGCCGGGACTTTGGCCCGGCCGGTAGAAATCAGAAGCCTCCCTTGCCGGGAATCCAGTTGGTGCCGGCGAGCGGCACCTGCGCCATGGCCGATGCCTCGATCGTCAGCGCGACGAGGTCTTCCGGCTCGAGATTGTGCAGGTGGTTCTTGCCGCAGGCGCGCGCGATCGTCTGGGCCTCGAGCGTCATGACCTTGAGGTAGTTGGCGAGACGGCGGCCGGCCGCAACCGGGTCCAGGCGTTTTGCGAGCTCCGGGTCCTGGGTGGTGATGCCGGCCGGATCCTTGCCTTCGTGCCAATCGTCATAGGCTCCGGCCGTGGTGCCGAGCTTCTGATATTCCTCTTCCCAGCGCGGATCATTGTCGCCGATGGCGACGAGCGCCGCCGTGCCGATCGCGACCGCATCGGCGCCGAGCGCCAGCGCCTTCGCCACGTCGGCGCCCGAGCGGATGCCGCCTGATATGATGAGCTGCACCTTTCGGTGCATGCCGAGATCCTGCAGCGCCTGCACGGCCGGGCGAATGCAGGCGAGCGTCGGCATGCCGACATTCTCGATGAAGACGTCCTGCGTCGCCGCCGTGCCGCCCTGCATGCCGTCGAGCACGACGACATCGGCGCCGGCCTTCACGGCAAGAGCGGTGTCGTAATAGGGACGCGCGCCGCCGACCTTGACGTAGATCGGCTTTTCCCAATCGGTGATCTCACGCAGCTCCATGATCTTGATTTCCAGATCATCGGGGCCGGTCCAGTCCGGATGGCGGCAGGCCGAGCGCTGATCGATGCCCTTCGGCAGGTTGCGCATATTGGCGACGCGGTCGGAGATCTTCTGGCCGAGGAGCATGCCGCCGCCGCCGGGTTTGGCGCCCTGGCCGACCACGACTTCGATCGCGTCGGCACGGCGCAGGTCCTTCGGGTTCATACCGTAGCGCGAGGGCAGATATTGGTAGACCAGCGTCTGCGAATGGCCGCGCTCTTCATCGGTCATGCCGCCGTCGCCCGTCGTGGTCGACGTGCCCGCGATCGTCGCACCCCGACCGAGCGCCTCCTTGGCGTTGCCGGACAGCGCACCGAAGCTCATGCCGGCGATGGTGATCGGCGTCTTCAGCGTGATCGGGTTCTTGGCGAAACGCGAGCCGAGCACCACAGTCGTGTCGCACTTCTCGCGGTAACCCTCGAGCGGGTAGCGCGAGATTGAGGCGCCGAGAAACAGCAGGTCGTCGAAATGCGGAACCTTGCGCTTGGTGCCGGCGCCGCGGATGTCATAGATGCCGGTCGCCGCCGCGCGGCGGATTTCGGCAAGTGTGTAGTCGTCGAAAGTCGCGGACTTGCGTGGCGGGGTATAGGGGTTGTGATAGCTCATGAGTGTCCCTCGCCTCAGTATGCGTCGGCGTTGTCGATGTTGAAATTGTAGAGCTTGCGGGCCGATCCGTAGCGCTTGAACTCTTCGGGTCTGACGTCCGTCACCCCCGCCTTGTCGAGGAGTTCGGCAAGCTTCTCCAGATGCTCCGGCCGCATCTCTTTCTCGATACAGTCGGAGCCGAGGCTCTTGACCTCGCCGCGGACGAACAGCTTGGCTTCGTAGAGCGAATCACCGAGCGCATCGCCGGCGTCGCCTAGCACGACGAGATGGCCGGACTGGCCCATGAAGGCCGACATGTGGCCGATGCTGCCATGAACGACGATGTCGATGCCCTTCATCGAAATGCCACAGCGCGACGCGGCATTGCCCTTGATGACCAGCAGGCCACCCCGGCCGGTCGCGCCAGCATATTGGCTGGCGTCGCCCTCGATGACGACGGTGCCGGACATCATGTTTTCGGCAACACCCGGACCGGCCGAGCCATGAACCGTCACCTTGCCGCCGTCATTCATGCCGGCGCAGTAATAGCCGACCGATCCCCTGACAGCGACCGTCACTGGGCTGTCGATGCCGACGGCGACGGCATGGCTGCCGCGCGGGTTGATGACCTCGAACTCAGTGTCGTTGGCGCCTTTGGAAAGAGCGTGCAGCGCGCTGTTCAGTTCGCGAAGAGGGGTGCTGGAAAGATCGAATGTGGGCATTGATTCCTCGTTGGAAGCCTCGTTTGTCCGGGAGGCGGTCTGCGCCGCCTCTTGGCTTTCAGGCGCCCCTCAGGCGGCCTTGTCGTGATCCCAGAAGTAGACAGTTGCCGGCTCCGGCTCCCAGACACGGGCATTCTCGATGCCGGGAAGATTGACCAGCGCGCGGTATTCCGAACCGAAGGCGACGTACTGGTCGGTCTCGGCCATGACGGCGGGCTTGCAGGCGATGGGGTCGCGCACCACGCCGAAGCCGGACTTGGTGCCGACGACGAAGGTGAAGAAGCCATCGAGATCGTCAAGCGCGCCGGTCAGCGCCTGGCCGAGATCCTTGCCCTTGGCCATTTCGGCCGTCAGATAGGCGGCGGCGACTTCGGAATCGTTCTGCGTCTCGAAGGTCATGCCTTCGCGCACCAGTTCGCGGCGCAGATTGTTGTGGTTGGACAGCGAACCGTTGTGCACCAGGCACTGGTCGGCGCCGGTCGAGAACGGGTGGGCGCCGAGCGTGGTGACGGCGGATTCGGTCGCCATGCGGGTATGGCCGATGCCGTGGGTTCCGCTCATCGCGCGGACGCCGAAGCGCGCCACGACGTCCTTGGGAAGGCCGATTTCCTTATAGATCTCGACGCTTTCGCCCGAGCCCATGAGGCGGACTGCCGGGCGGATCCGTTCGAGCGCCTCGCGCACCTCTGCAAGCTTGGAAGCATCGAGCTCGATGACCGCATGCGTGCTTTTGATCCACACATGGGCCTTGATGCCGGCTTTCTCCAGGTCGCCGGCGAGGCCTTCGAAGTCCGCCCCTGGATTGCTGGACTGGACGGTGATCTTTGCCTTGCCCGCTGCGGAGCCGCCATAGATCGCGATTCCGGCCGAGTCCGGGCCGCGATCGGTCATGGTGATCAGCATATCCGAGAGCAGATTCCCGAGCTGGGGTTCAAGGCTCTTGTCCTTGAGGAACAGTCCTACAATGCCGCACATGGCGCGTGCCTCCGTTCATGTTGACAAAGGAGTAGCAGGTCTCTATCGGGACATCAACTGGGAAGAATAAAGTTTTCCTCTAAGGCAATTCAGCTCCGCGAGCTCTGCTGGGGATAACTGATGATCGACAGGTATTTGCTCGGCAGTTTCACCAACTGTTCCGGCCCATGCGGCGCATCGGCGTCGAAGAACAGGCTGTCGCCCGGCTGCATCTGGAAAAGCTGGTCGCCGTGGCGGTAGACCACCTCGCCTTCGAGCATATAGAGAAACTCCATGCCCTCGTGCTGGAAGGTCGGGAAGATGTCGGAATCGGCCGTCAGCGTGATCAGATAGGGCTCGACGATGACCCCGCTGGTATTGTTGTCGATATGGCCGAGCAGATTATATTGGTGGCCGGCGCGGGTGCCGCGCCGTTCGAGTTCGACGCCCTGCCCCGCCTTGACGAAGACGGCATTGCGCGGCTCCTCGAAGCGGCGGAAAAAGGCGGTCAGCGGCACGCCGAGCGCCCGCGACAACGATTGCAGCGTCGTCAGCGACGGCGAGATATTGCCGTTCTCGATCTTCGACAGCATGCCGAGCGAAATGCCGGTCGCGGCCGCGAGATCGGTGACGGTGATGCCGAGTTTCTTGCGGTAGGCGCGCACCTCATGGCCGATTGCCATTTCGAGGTTGTTTTCCTTCGGTTCCCGAACGGCGTGCGGGTCCTGGGAAAAGGCAGCACGGCCGCCATGCGGCTGTTCCGGCTGCTCCGCCGCTTCTCGCTTGGATTTCATGGATTTTCCCCTGCCGCCTGCGCTTTTGTTCGGATGCAATCCTATCGTCATAGTGAAATTTCCTCAACCGTGAAGAAAACTATTCCCGCCGCGCCTCACGCGGAGTGACGCCGTAGGCGCTACGGAACATCCGGGAAAAATGGCTGAGGCTGGAAAAGCCGGTGGCAACCGCGATCTCCGAGACGGAAAGCGGGCTCTGCTTCAGCAGGCGATGGGCATGCTGCAGCCTGATCCTGTGGTATTGATCGAGGAAGCTGGTGCCGAGGTGGGCCGCAAACAGCCGGTCGAGATGGCGGGTGGTGACGCCGGCGATCCGCGCCATGGCGGCACGCTCGAGCGGCATCTCGATCGTCTCCTCCATTCGTTCGAGAACGCTGAGCAAGCCGGGGTGGTGGACACCGTAGCGCTCGGCAAGCGACGCACGCTGTGGTGCTGCCGGCTCGTTGACCTCCGTGTGAAGATACCAGTCGCTGACGCGACGGGCGAAATCCGGGCCCATGCGCTCGGCGATCAGCACATGCATCATGTCAAGTGGAGCGATGCCGCCGCCGCAGGTAATCCTGTTGCCGTCGATCACGAAGCGTGCCTGGCGCGGCGTGAGATCCGGAAAGGCTTCGAGAAGGGCTGCCGCATGCTCCCAATGGATGGTGAAGTCGCGGCCGCCGAGCAGTCCGGCGGCGGCCATTAGATAGGGACCGCCCGAGATGCCGCCGATCCTCACACCTTCGCGCGACAGCTGCCGCAAACAGGCAAGCACGCCGGGATATCGCCAGTCGCGCGGCGAACCGCCGGCGCAGACGAAGGCCGTTCCGAGCCCCGAGCCTCTGACGGGCAGAGGTTCGGCGGGTACGCTGATGCCGGAGGAAGAGAGTGCCGATGCGCCATCCGGCGAGAAGATCTGTAGCCGATAGATCTCGCGGCCCGCCAGCAAATTTGCCGCCCGCAACGGCTCCGTTGCCGAGGCATAGGACATCAGCGCAAATCCAGGAACCAGGATGAAGCCGATCGTCTGAACATTTCTGCTATCAAGTGAGGACATGTCCCTTTCTTAGCGATTCATGTCCCTATTGTGCAAGTCTGCCCGCTTCTTTCTGGCATCATGCTTCCGTTCTTTCCGGGTGACCCATGCGCTATTCCGCTCTTTCGATTTTTTTGAACGGCCTTCGCGGCAACAAAGGCTGGGCGCCCGCCTGGCGCGATCCGGCGCCGAAGCCGCATTACGACGTCGTCATCGTCGGCGGCGGCGGTCACGGCCTTGCCACCGCCTATTATCTCGCCAAGGAGTTCGGCATCACCAATGTCGCCGTGCTCGAAAAGGGCTATCTCGGCTCCGGCAATATCGGCAGGAACACCACGATCATCCGGTCGAACTACCTGTTGCCGGGCAACAATCCCTTCTACGAACTGTCGATGAAGCTCTGGGAAGGACTGGAGCAAGACTTCAACTTCAACGCCATGGTCTCGCAGCGCGGCGTACTGAACCTCTTCCATTCCGACGCGCAGCGCGACGCCTATACGCGCCGCGGCAACGCCATGCGGCTGCACGGCGTCGATGCCGAGCTGCTCGACCGGCAGGCGGTGCGCAAGAAGCTTCCGTTCCTCGATTTCGACAATGCCCGTTTCCCCGTCATGGGTGGTCTATACCAGCCGCGCGGCGGCACGGTGCGCCACGACGCGGTCGCCTGGGGTTATGCCCGCGGCGCAGACAACCGCGGCGTCGACATCATCACCCAATGCGAAGTCACCGGCATCCGCACCGAAAACGGGAAGGTGACCGGTGTCGAGACCAGCAGGGGCTTCATCGGCTGCGGCAAGCTGGCGCTGGCGGCGGCCGGCAATTCCACCGTCGTCGCCGATATGGCCGGCTTTCGCCTGCCGATCGAAAGCCATGTGCTGCAGGCCTTCGTCTCCGAAGGGCTGAAACCTTTCATCGACCATGTCGTCACCTTCGGGGCCGGGCATTTCTATGTGTCCCAGTCCGACAAGGGCGGGTTGGTCTTCGGCGGCGATATCGACGGCTACAATTCCTATGCGCAGCGCGGCAATCTCGCGACCGTCGAGCATGTGGCCGAAGCCGGGATCGCGATGATCCCGTCGCTGTCGCGCCTGCGCTACCTGCGCTCCTGGGGCGGGGTGATGGACATGAGCATGGACGGCTCGCCGATCATCGACCGTACCCATATCGACAATCTCTATCTCAACGCCGGCTGGTGTTACGGCGGCTTCAAGGCCACGCCCGCCTCCGGCTTCTGTTACGCCCATCTGATTGCCCGCAACACGCCGCACCAGACGGCGCGCGCCTTCCGGCTCGACCGCTTCGCGCGCGGCTACCCTATCGACGAAAAGGGCGTCGGCGCCCAGCCCAACCTGCATTGAGGACATTTAGACGATGGCAAGCCTGATTTCATGTCCTCATTGCGGCGTCCGGCCCAAGGAGGAATTCTCGATCCGCGGCGATGCGAACCTTGTCCGGCCGGCGCCGGATGCCGGCGCAGATGTCTGGTACGACTATGTCTATCTGCGTGACAATCCGAAGGGCCGGCATAGCGAATATTGGCACCATTCCTCCGGATGCCGCCGCTGGCTGATCGTCGAGCGCGATACCGTCACCCATAAGGTCCACGGCGTCAGGGATGCCGCCCTTGCCAAGCTCGGCGGAGAACCGGCATGACGAGCTTTCGTCTTTCCTCCGGCGGCCGCATCGACCGGGCCAGGACAATCGGCTTCACCTTCGACGGCAAGGCGCTGCAAGGCCATTCGGGCGATACGCTCGCCTCGGCGCTGCTGGCCAACGGTATCCAGCTCGTCGGCCGCAGCTTCAAATATCACCGCCCGCGCGGCATTCTGACGGCGGGGGCCGCCGAACCGAACGCGCTGGTGACGACAGGCAGCGGCGGGCGCACCGAACCGAACACACGCGCGACGATGATCGAGCTTTATGAGGGGCTGACGGCCAAGAGCCAGAACCGCTGGCCCTCGCTCGGTTTCGATGTCGGTGCGGTCAACGGCCTGCTCTCGCCTTTCCTCAGCGCCGGTTTCTACTACAAGACCTTCATGTGGCCGGCAGCCCTCTGGGAAAAGCTCTACGAGCCGGTGATCCGCAAGGCGGCGGGCCTCGGCCGCTCCTCCTACGAAGCCGATCCCGATGCCTATGAGAAATGCTGGGCGCATTGCGACCTGCTGGTGATCGGCGCCGGCCCTGCCGGCCTCGCCGCGGCGCTGACGGCCGGGCGCGCCGGCGCGCGCGTCATCCTCGCCGACGAAGGACCCGAACTCGGCGGCAGCCTGCTCTCGGACAATGGCGCCGTCGATGGCAAGCCGGCGGACGCCCTTCTCGGCGAGTTGCTGGCCGAACTCGAAGGGCTTTCGAATGTGCGCCGCCTGCCGCGCATGACCGTGTTCGGCTGGTACGACGACAATGTCTTCGGCGCCGTCGAACGTGTGCAGAAGCATGTGGCGCTGCCCGATCCCGAGGGCCCCGTCGAACGATTGTGGCGCATCGTCGCCCGCCAGGCGATCCTGGCGACAGGGGCCGAGGAGCGGCCGCTGGTCTTCGGCGGCAACGATATTCCCGGCGTGATGATGTCAGGCGCCATGCGTAGCTATCTCAACCGGCAGGCGGTCGCGCCGGGCCGAGGCACGGTGATCTTCACCACCAACGATAGCGGATATGACACCGCCGCTGACCTCGAATCCGCCGGCCTTCGAGTTGCGGCGATCGCCGACAGCCGCCCCGACGGCGGCAAGAACTGGCCGGGCCGCGCCGAGGTGCTGAGGGGCGCGCGGATTATCGATGCCCATGGCGGCCGGCGTCTGCGCGGCGTCAGCGTTAAAGCCGAAGACGGCATTCGCCGGATTGAAGCCGATGCACTTGCCATGTCGGGGGGCTGGAGCCCGGTCATCCATCTTGCCTGCCATCGCGGCGGCAAACCGCAATGGTCGAACGAGATTGCGGCGTTTCTGGCGCCGGCTGCGCAGGATGGTCTTGCCGTTGCCGGCGCGGCTGCCGGTCTTGCGCAGACTGCAGCCTGCCTCGGTGATGGAGCGGCAAAGGCGGCCGCTGCCCTGAACGCGATTGGTTTCGCAGCTGAACCGGCCTTTGCCTCAGCCACCGACACGGCTCAGCGCACGAAGTCGCTCTGGTCCGTCAAAGGTTCGAAGGGCAAGGCTTTCGTCGATTACCAAAACGACGTGCATCTCAAAGATCTCGGCCTCGCCGTCCGCGAAGGTTACGGCCATGTCGAACTTGCCAAGCGTTACACCACATCAGGCATGGCGACCGATCAGGGCAAGCTTTCCAACATCAACGCCATCGGCATTCTTGCCGAGGCGCGCGGCGTCTCGCCTGCCGAGGTGGGCACGACGACCTTCCGTCCCTTCTACACACCTGTCTCCTTCGGCGCTTTGACGGGGGCATCGCGCGGCAAGGATTTCCAGCCGGCGCGCAAATCGCCGTTGCATGGCTGGGCGAAAAAGAACGGCGCGGTCTTCGTCGAAACCGGCCTCTGGTACCGCTCCTCCTGGTTCCCGCGCGCCGGCGAAACGACCTGGCGTCAAAGCGTCGACCGCGAGGTGCTGAACATCCGCAAAAATGCCGGCCTCTGCGACGTCTCGACTCTCGGCAAGATCGAAATCTTCGGCAAGGATGCAGCGACCTTCCTCGATCGCGTCTATTGCAACGGTTTTGCCAAGCTGGCGGTCGGCAAGGCGCGCTACGGCATCATGCTGCGCGAGGACGGCTTCATCTATGACGACGGCACCACCAGCCGCTTCAGCGACGACCACTTCTTCATGACGACGACGACGGCGCTGGCCGCCGGCGTGCTGACCCATCTCGAATTCTGCGCCCAGACGCTGTGGCCGGAACTCGACGTCTACTTCGCCTCCTCGACCGATCAATGGGCGCAGATGGCCGTCGCCGGGCCGAAGTCGCGCGCGATCCTCTCGGAAATCGTCGACGAGGATCTTTCCGATGCGGCCTTCCCCTTCATGAGCGCCCGCAAGGTGTCGCTATTTGCAGGCCGCCTCGAAGGCCGGCTCTTCCGGATCTCCTTCTCGGGCGAACTGGCTTACGAGCTGGCGGTGCCGGCCGGCTACGGCGAAAGCGTTGCCGATGCCATCATGGCGTCAGGCGAGAAGCACGGCATCTCAGCCTATGGCGCGGAAGCGCTCGGTGTCATGCGCATCGAAAAGGGCCACGTCACCCATGCCGAGATCAACGGCACGGTCACCCCAGGCGATCTCGGCTTCGGCCGCATGGTTTCATCGACCAAGCCGGATTTCATCGGCAAGGCGATGCTCGCCCGCGAAGGCCTGCAGGATCCCGAGCGCCCGCGCCTCGTCGGTGTCAAGCCGCTCAATCCGGCAAGCGGCTTTCGCACCGGCTCGCATATCCTTGCCGAGGGCGCAGCGGCGACGCTCGAAAACGACCAGGGTTATGTCACCTCGAGCGCCTTCTCGCCGAGCCTCGGCCATACGATCGGCCTGGCGCTCGTCCGGCGCGGGCCGGAGCGCATCGGCGAAAAGGTGACGGTCTGGAACGGCCTGCGCAACGAAATCACCGATGCGGTGCTCTGCCATCCCGTCTTCATCGATCCCGAAAACGAGAAGCTCCATGCCTGAACTTCCCCAGCACAGACCGGTTCTCGCAGGAGCCAGATATAGCGGCATGGCAGGACCCGGCCTCCGGCTGGAAGCTTTGCCGGAGGGCCATCTCCTGCACGTGCTCGGCGCAATCGAGCCGACCGCACTTGCCGCCGAACTGGCGAAGATAGGCCTTGCGAAAAGTTCGATCCGCAAGGCCGGCTTCCGCCAATGGTTCGTCGCCGGCGACGAGCCGCTCTCGCCTGCCGGTCTGGACGCGCTTGCGGCGGCCCTTGCTGGAAAGGCCTTCGTCATGGACCAGAGCCACGGTCGCGTCCGCATCGGCATTTCCGGAGGGTCTTCGCGCGTGCTTCTTTCAAAGGGCACCGCAGTCGATCTCGATCCCGCCGTCTTTGCGGAAGGCAGTTCGGCGATGACCATGATGGGTCACATCTCCGTACAGATCGCCCGCACCGGCGATGACAGCTTCGAACTCACCGTTCTGCGCAGCTTCGCCGAAAGCCTCTGGGACGAGCTTAATCATATGGCGGCGAGCGCTGAAAAGGACGGTGGCGCATAGGGCCGTACCGGCACAAAGATCGATTATTAACCCAAATTAGCTGGAAGGTTCAACTTTTCGGTGCGATGGCACGCAGCCGTTGACCATCGAGCCCACACGAGAATTCGCTACAGTGGAGAGGATGGCGGCGAAATTGTTAGGCCGTGGAGATCGAGTTCACGGGGTCGCCGGCAAAAAATCTGCTGTTTCGGTAAAGGTCCGTTCGGGGCGGAAGATGTTAGATGTGTGAACATAGCCGCTAGCCAACGAGCTCGTGTGTTACTTTGCAGATCTAAGCAAGTTGACTTGAGGTTTACACCGGAGCTAGGGAAGGTAGGGCCATCGTAAATCAGTCGCATCTACAGGCACAGTATGAACCTTCAGTCTGGTAAGACTCTATATCGCAGGATAGTAGTATCCTTCGTATTTTGTATTGTGGTTATTTATATATACGGCGGATCTCTCCAGTCACATAAGAGCCCGAAAGAACAGACAATAGATATATTAAAGAAATACCTTGCCGAATTTGGGGAGGCTGATCGACTACAGTTTGCGAATTGCTTCAGAATCGAAAAATCAGAAACCGATCAGCTTCCAGATGTGAGCTTCTTTATTGGGTGCGAGGTTAAGAAACCGCTTTCGGCGGCCCCCCTTGCTCTCTCAGTGGCGTTCGGTGCTCGCGGGCAGGTTGAATTTACGGATATGTCGAGGGGCGAGAAATGATGGGAGGCTTTTCTAACCTGAATCTAAAAGCCGCCGCTGGACATCCTGGCCGAGGCGCGGCGGCAGCTGGCGCGTTATCCCACGATCAAGCTCGTCAGTGCCCGGGCCGAAAGTGTCTCCGGCGGCATCGACAACTTCTCCGTCCTCACTGGCGATGGCGAAAGCCTCACGGCGCGCCGCGTGATCCTGAGCTATGGCATCGTGGACCAGATGCCTGATGTTCCGGGCTTTGCCGAAAGCTGGGGCACCTCCATCGTGCCCTGCCCCTATTGCGACGGCTTTGAAGTCGCCGGCCAGCATTGGGGCCTCGTCTGGTCCGGCCGGCAGTCGCACAATCAGGCCAGGCTTTTCCACGATTGGACCGACAGGTTGACGCTGTTCGCCGATGGTCATGACATTCCGCCCGATATCCGGGCCGATCTCGCACCTCGCAACATACCTGTCGTCGAGGGCCGGATCACCGGGATCGTCCATCACGGGGGCCACAGCGCCGCCGTCAAACTCGATACCGGCCCCGATGTCGCGGTCGACATCCTGTTCGCCCATCCGCGCAACAAACCGTCCGCCAGTCTGCATGAATCACTGGGCCTCGCCACAGTCGATACGCCCAGCGGCATCGCCCTCAAGGTCGATGAGCGCCGCGAGACCAGCATGCCTGGCATCTACGCCGCCGGCGACCTCGCCAATCCCGGAATGCCCTCGGTCACCACGGCATCATGGCAAGGCGCGATGGCGGGTATCTTCGCCCAGCAGTCGATGCTGGTTTGAGAGCCGCGAATTCCTTCTCCGGGTTCTGGCGGGACGAGCGCGCCACCGGCGCTGGTTCCTCAGCCTCGAAATGTGTAGCCGCTGATCGAGGCCGGTTTCATCTCGATGGAGAAGCCCGGCAGGGTGGGCGGCATATAGGCGGCGTTGTCGATCCGGCAGGGGTCGAGGAAGTGTTCATGGAGATGATCGACATATTCGATCACGCGGCCATCCTTGGTGCCGGATACCGCGATGTAATCGATCATCGACAGATGCTGCACATATTCGCAGAGGCCGACGCCGCCGGCATGCGGCCAGACCGGCAGGCCGAACTTGGCGGCGATCAGCAGGACGGATAGGACCTCGTTCAGCCCTCCCATACGGCAGGAATCGATCTGGACGATGTCGATCGCGCCCTCGGCAATGAACTGCTTGAACATGATGCGGTTCTGGCACATCTCGCCGGTCGCGACCTTCACCGGGCTGATTGCCTGGCGGATCTTGCGGTGGCCGGCGACATCGTCGGGGCTTGTGGGTTCCTCAATGAAGAAGGGCTTGGCGAAAGCAAGCGCCCTGACCCAGTCGATCGCCTGGTCGACATCCCAGACTTGGTTGGCGTCGATCATCAGGTAACGATCGGGACCGATCACTTCGCGGGCGATCCTCAGACGCCGGATATCGTCTTCGAGATCGCGGCCGACCTTCATCTTGATATGGTTGAAGCCGGCATCGATCGCTTCCTGGCAGAGCCGGCGTAATTTCTCGTCCTCGTAACCCAGCCAGCCGGCCGAGGTCGTGTAGCAGGCGTAGCCCTCCTTTTCGAGGGTGGCGACCCGTTCCGCCTTGCCGGCTTCCGCCTTCTTGAGGATAGCGACCGCTTCGTCACGCGTCAGCACGTCGGTGAGGTAGCGGTAGTCGACGATATCGGCGATCTCTTCCGGCGACATCTCGGCGACCAGCCGCCAGACCGGCTTGCCGGCCTGTTTGGCGAGCAGATCCCAGACGGCGTTGACGATCGCGCCGGTTGCAAGGTGAATGGCGCCCTTTTCCGGGCCGATCCAGCGCAACTGGCTGTCGCTGGTCAGATGCCGCCAGAATTTGCCGGGATGGGCAAGCACCTCGCCGAGGTCGGCGCCGACGACGAGGTGGCGCATCGCTTCGATCGCCATGCAGCAAATGTCGTTGCCGCGGCCGATGGTGAAGGTCAAGCCATGGCCGGCAAGGCCTGGGACATCCGTGTCGAGGATGACATAGGCGGCCGAATAGTCGGGATCGGGATTCATCGCATCGGATCCATCCAGGCTTTGCGAGGTGGGAAAGCGGAGATCGAAGACGCGAAGGTCGGTGATGCGGGTCATTGTTGTTCCTCCCGATTTATGGGGCCACTTGCGATAGCCGGATCGGCCGGTTATCTGCCGATCGACCGGCCGACGTCAGATCGTCCAGCCGCCGTCGATGGCGATCGCCTGACCGGATGTGTAGGTGGCGCCGGCGAGATAGACGGCGAGATCGGCGATCTCTTCCGGCGAGCCGAGCCGGCCCATGGGCTGGCGGGCGATGAAGGCGGCGCGCGCCGCATCGTAATCGCCCTGGGCTCGCATGCGGTCCTGCAAGGATGGACTTTCCACCGTGCCGGGGCAGATGGCATTGCAGCGAATGCCTTGAGCAACATAGTCGGCGGCGACCGATTTGGTAAGGCCGATGACCGCCGCCTTGGTGACACCATAGGCGAAGCGATTCGGCACGCCCTTGATGCTGGAGGCGACGGAGGCCATGTTGATGATCGACCCGTCCTTGCGTTCGAGCATGCCGGGCAGCACCGCCCGGATGGTGCGGATCATCGCCTTGACGTTTAGATCGAAAGCGAATTCGAGATCGGCATCCGGCATTTCCAGGATCGAGCCGGCATGGACGAAGCCGGCGCAGTTGAACAGAACGTCCACAGTGCCGATTTCGGCGACGAGCGCCGCGACCGCATTCCCATCGAGCACGTTGAGCTTATGCGTGAAGACGCCGGTTTCCGCGGCAAGGGTCGCCAGCGCATCGGTATTTATGTCGGTTGCATGGACCTTGGCGCCGGCCGCGGCAAAGGCTGCCGCCGTCGCCCGGCCAATGCCCTGGCCGGCCGCGGTGATGAGAACGGTCTTGCCGGAAAGTCTGTGTGTCATGTCACGGGCCTCTTCTGGATTGTCTACATGAGACGATGCATGCGGTTATCTTGCCGAAGGCCGAGCGGTGATGGAATAGCTCGTCCGTCAAGGCCTGCCACTTTCTCTCTTTACGCGTTTCGGCCGGCCTTGGGTGGGCATGAAGCCTCGCCTCTCGTCGTTTCCGCTGATCGGTTGTCTTCAGTTATGATTTGTCTGTTTATAGACAAACAGACGATGGGCCAAGGGTCAAGCGTGAAGTTTTCCTTTTCCGGCCGTGGTTCTGCGTATATGCAGAATAATATTCACAGGAGGAAAGAATGGAGACCGACGAGTCAGACCGCTACCGCGCTCCTGCCCTCGACAAGGGTCTCGATATCCTGGAGCTGCTCGCCGGCGTCGACAGCGGCCTGACCCAGGCGGAGATCGCCAAGCGGCTCGACCGCAGCCCCAACGAATTCTATCGCATGCTCGACCGGCTGGTGCGTCGCGGTTACGTCACCCGGCTGGATGGCGACCGCTATTCGCTGACGCTGAAGCTCTTCGGCCTTGCGCAATTGCATGCGCCTGTGCGCCGGCTTGCCTCCTATGCCACGCCGCTGATGCGCGACCTTGCCCAGCGCACCCGCCAGGCCAATCATCTCGCCGTGTTCGATCGTGGCGCCGCGGTTGTCATCGCCCAGCAGGAAGCACCGGACTATTGGGGCTTCTCGATCCGCATCGGCGCCCATATCAGCCTGTTCGACACCGGCTCGGGGCATGTGCTGCTCGCCTTCCGCAGCGACGAGGAGCGGGAGATGATGATATCGGAACATGCGCGCAACCGCGCCGAGATCGACCTCGGTGCCGAATTCTACGATCGTCTCGACCAGATCCGCGAGCGCGGCTACGAGATGATGGCAAGCGCCCAGACATCGGGCGTCTATAATCTGTCGGCGCCCGTTCTCGGGCCGGATCGGCGTTGCATCGCCGCCCTGACCTGCCCCTTCATCGCCCTTGTCAACGCGCCGTCCGCCCCCGACATCACCCAGACGATCACGCTGGTGCAGAAGACCGCCACTCAGCTTTCGCTGCTGGCCGGGGCGGATGTCATCAATTCCGGCTGAACAGGTGGGAGGATCTCGGGAATTTCTATTTGAATAATCCATTCACGAGAAATAGGGTGCGGCAAAGCCAGTTCTGGAGGAGGAAAACGTGCTCATCGACACTCACCTGCACATTATCGACCGGTCGGCGCTTCCCTATCCCTGGCTCTCCGGCGTGCCGGCTCTCGATCATGACTTTCTCTATGAGACCTATGCGGCCGAGGCGCGGCGCTGCGGCATTACGACCGCGCTGCATATGGAGGTCGACGTCGATCCGGCCGTCATGCAGGCCGAGACCGACCACATTGCCTCTCTCGCCAAAAGGCAAGGCAACCTGATTGCTGGGGCGATTGTCTCCTGCCGTCCCGAGGAGGAAGGCTTTGCCGCCTATCTCGAGCGGCAGAAGGCCGATCCCTTCGTCAAAGGCTTCCGCCGCGTGCTGCATGTCGTCCCCGACACCGTCTCAGAAAGTGTCCTGTTTCGAGACAACATCCGGCGCATCGGTGGCAGCGGCCTGACCTTCGACCTCTGCACATTGCCGCATCAGGCCGGTCACGTCACCGCTCTCATCGATCTCGCGCCCGACGTGCAGTTCATCCTCGATCATTGCGGCGTGCCGGATATCCGCTCCAATGCTTTCGAGCCATGGAAAGCCGGCATATCGGAGATCGCCCGCCGGCCGAACGTGATCTGCAAGATATCAGGCGTCGTCGCTTATGCGGATGCGCAGACATGGACAGCCCAGACGCTGACGCCCTATATCGAACATGTGATCGCAAAATTCGGCTGGGATCGTGTCGTCTGGGGCAGCGACTGGCCGGTCTGCACGCTCGGCGGCGGCCTTTCCACCTGGGTTGCCGCCACGCATGCGGTGCTCGCCGGCAGCAGCGAAGCGGAACGCTCCAGGCTGCTCTTCGACAATGCCCAGCGCCTCTGGTCATTGTAACATTTTGTTTACGCCGTCCCGATCCTTTGGCTGGAAGGGCCGCAGCAAACCACCATGCTCGACACCCTGAAATCGGATGATGTACCCCCCAAAAGTGCTACTTTGGCATGTTTTTTGCTGCTGCTAATATGAAGCGATGCAATGTTTCGGTTTGGGACGACTTACAGCCAAACAATTGCTAGCTTTGTGTGTCTCAGGTACAAGTTGTCAGACACGGATATGGCGAATAACCTCATGTCCGTGTCCTCAGGAGGGAAAACAAAATGAAAGAAGAACCGCACGCAGTGGATGTTCATGTCGGAAAGACGATCCGCATACAGCGTCTGCTGCGCAAAGTTTCGCAGACGGAATTGGGCGACCGTGTTGGCGTAACGTTTCAGCAGATCCAGAAATACGAAAAAGGCTCCAACCGCGTTTCCGCCAGCATGCTGGTAGAAATCGCCGGTGCGCTGAATGTCGACGTCAGGACGTTCTTCGACGACCTGTCGACCCCTGAAACGGCTAACGACAACCCCGCTCCCAGCGAGGAATTCGTTATTTCGCGCGAGGGTGTCCTTTTGAACGCGGCGTTCTTCTCGATCAAAAACGAAGCGCTTCGCAAGAAGATCCTGAAGCTTGTTCAGGCAATCGCCCACACCGAACAGGCCGACGGTGAAGCGGCCGAATAGCCGGATCTCCTTCACGCGATCCTAACGGCGGCATGAAGGTCAATGGCGATCGATCAGGATCAGATTCTCGCTAGCGTCCTTCATTGCGATCTTGGCCTTGCTGCCGAGCAGTTTCTCGAGGTTGACGTCAAGCTCCCTGTCCGGATCTATGCCGTCCCAATCGATTACGACCTGCAGCAGTGCCATGTTCGTCAGGTGCATCAGATTACGCAGCTGAAGCTTTTCAGCCTCCTCCTTGGCTGCCGACAGCAGCCGGAAGATCCTTGCGTATTCACTGCCTGTACCTTCATTATGTTGTTCAAACATTGTTCCCGCCCCTTTGGCCGTGAAGCCTCAGATTCCATCACCACTGCATCATTTCGCCGAGACCGTTATTCTAGCGTTACAGGAGTCACATTGCGTGTGACTTCGGCGTGCAAAAGCTCCCAATGCGAGGTTGCGGCAAAGCGCCAGTCACGGTTGACGGGGGCGAATTCGTCGCGGTGCAGCCACTCCAGCACCAGCCGCGCGTCGTCGCGTTTGCGTTCGACGCGGTTCTTGCGCAGAGCGGCGAGGAGGTGGTCGCGGCGCGGCTTGCGGAAATGGCACTCGTCGAGCACGTGCGCATAGGTGCGTTCGGAGAAATGCAGGAAGCGGCCGGAGAGCAGCAGTTTCTTGCGCTCAGCCGTCGAAATCTCGCCGCAGGCATAAAGCGCATCGATCGTCGGCTCGAAATCGACCCAGGGTACGGAAAGCGGCAGCCAGCCAAGCGCCTGCGGCGCATGTACCAGCGCGACGGCCTCGTCGTCGAGCAGCCGCCCGGACTCGTAATCCTCGAAGATCGAGCCGAGGCCGACCATGCCGAACGGTGCGCATTCCGCGGCCCGCAACGCGCCCATGCTGGCGCCGCCGGCTACGGCGACATCACGTTCGAGCGCGTAGAGAATTTCCTTGTGCCAGACCGAAGGCAGATCGCCGAAATAGCCGTCGACGAGGCCGATCGCGGTGGCGCCATCCTCCACCGCCTTCAGGATGTCGCCGCGGGCGGCGGGCGGGCGGAAATCGATGCAGGGAGACATGTTTCTCGCTGCGGCAAGGCCGCCACCAAGGCTCGGACCGACGAACAGAACCTTCATGACTGCGCTCCTCTCATGGTGTTGACGGCGCGCAGGCCGAGTTGGACGTACTGTCCTGATATATCGACCTCCAGGCCCGGCACGATCACCCTGACGACCGAGACCGGCAAAGCCGGATGGGCAAAGGGCACGGCGACGATCTGCTCGATCCCGCTCGCCACCAGCCGGTCGGCTATGTGGCGGATGGTCTTCTGGATCGTCGCGGCACGGCGATGGCGGCTCTGGAAGGCGCGCATCCGGCCGTCGCTCTCGCAGAGTTCGACCAGCTGCTGCATCGCCGCACTCCGATCGAGCCGCTGATAGATGCGCGGCGAGAAATCGTCGCGGCTGCCGGCGATCGCGGTCAGCCGGCTCTGGGCCGCTTCGGTAATGGCGCGCAGCGCGGCGCGCACAGGATCGGGATGGCAGCCGCAGCCGCCGCAGACATGCGACCAGCGCGCGTCGACGCGGTCGGAAAGATTGCCCGGCATGATGACGGCCAGAAAAGCCGGAACGCCGATATCCGTGGTCATGTCGAGCAGCAGCAGCCGCATGCCAGCGCGCGTGATCCGGTCGGTCATGACGTCGATGACCGCATCGCCGAAGGAGACGGGGTCGATGCGGCTCTCCTTGAGGCGCTGCGGCGATTTCAACTGGGTCAAAGCCCAGGCATCACGCTCCACCAGCTCGCAAAGTCCGTGCAGGACGGCTTCGGCCGGCGTATTGCCGGAGGCAAGCCCATCGCTCGACTGCTCGAAGCCCGGCGGCCGCTCGCCGCGATGGTCGAGGCCGACAAGCCACCAGGGGACGAAGACGCTGCTGCCGGACAGAATGTCGAGGCCGGAGCACCATGGGATGGGGTCGCCGCCGATTTCATCGGGCGCACAGCGTGCGACATTATCGAGATCGATCATGGCGGCGCGTTCCGCCCGCATGCTCTCCACCGTCGCCTGCGTCAGGTCGGCAGGCGCATTTTCCGCGATCCGCGTCTCGATCGCCTCCATGGCGGCCGAGGCCATGGCGGCATCATTATCGATGCCTTTGCCCTGGAAGACCGAAAGCGTGTGGCTGTTCGGCCTCGTTGCGAAGGCGACGGGGATGTTCAGCACGTCGAGAGCGGTCAGCAGACCGACGCGCGTAATACCGAATTCGCGCAGATGCGGCCTGATGGCTGCAAGTGTCTGTGCCGGCGTGACTGCACGGTCGTGATAGTCGCTGACGCCGGCCGATGATCGCTTGAGATCATCGGCTAGCATTTCAAGATCGGCGAAGGCGGACATACCGATCTCGCTCTTAGCGGAACTTCAGCGCATGGGTCAGGTTTTCGAGAGCATTTGCCGTGACGTTGAGTTCGTCCTGCTTCATCGCAGCCTTGGCTGCGGCCGAGAAGCGCGGCTGAGAGGGCATTGCTGCATGGGTTTCAACAGTGGTTTTCATTGTCCATCTCCAATGGGATAGGCAGCCGGCTGCCGTTAACCATTGCAGAGGAACACTGTCTGCGTCATTTAACCGTTACAGGCTTCGTTAAAAGGCCATGCAATCAGGGAAGTCCGGCCAGTTGGAGGCCATGAATCAGCGTTTCCGTGTAGCGGGGATCGCGGTCGGGAACGAAATGGCGGATGTCCTCGCTGCGGAAATCCGGGAAATTTTCCAGAACGACGTTGGCGTATTTGCCGGCTTTTTTCATATCGCCCGCCATGGCATGGGCAGCCGCCAGCAGTCGCGCGGTCGCCTGTTTCGACTGCACCGGCTCAAGCGCCTCGATCGCCTGGTTATATTCGCCGCGATCGAAGTGGATGCCGCCACGATTCCAGTAGTAATAGTCCGGCGGCAGCGGATTGAGCTTGAAAGCCGCGTTGTTCAGATCCAGCGCCTTGTCAAAGTCGCCGTAGTGGCAGAGCGCGTCGGCATAATCGGCAAGGATGTCGGCGTCGTTGGGATTGAGATCCTGAGCCTGCTGGAAATAGTCCAGGCTTTCGTCGAAACGGCGGCGATACAGCGCCACGAAACCGAGTTCGCGGTAGGCCCGGCCGCTGTTCGGGTCGGATTGCTGCGCCAGTCGGGCGGCGCCATTCGCCTCGTCGAGCAGTTCGGTGTCCTGCATGCCCCGGATCAGCCATTCCATGCCGAGCGCGCGCGACACGCCGGCATGGGCGGCCGAGAAATTCTCGTAGCGATTGAGCGAGGATCTGAACCACTTGCGCGCCTGGCGCAGATGCTGCAGGTCTGTTTGGGCGATCAGGCGCTTGCCTTCGAGATAAAGACGGTAAGCCGATGGCGGCGCCTCGCCGATCGGCATCGCCAGCTCGCAGCGTTCGACGGTGTCGGCGAGCGAGGAGACGATGCGCCGTGTCAGATGCGCGAAGGATTCACTGATCTTCTGCATGACCAGCGGCAGTTCCAGAGCCCAGATCACCTCTGAGGTCGCCGTCCGCGTCAGACGGCAGGTCGCATAGACATCCTCGTCGCGGCCCTGGATGGTGACGTAGACCGCATAGTCGAAGCTGAGGTCGAGCGCACGTGGCACAGCGCGAGCCGGATCGACCGAACGGCTGAGGATTTCAAGGCTCGTATGGGCTGCGATCACCTTGAAGCCGCGCTGCTGGCTGAGGCCGATGGTGACATCTTCAAGAAGGGCCCTGCCGACGCGCTCCATCAGCGGATCGGTGAAAATGCTTTCCGGCGGCAGGATGATGATCCGCGGCTGGCCGAGCAGATCGGCGAAGCCGCCGGGCGCTGCCGACGGACGTTCGGCCGCCGCGGGTTGAGCTGCCGGGATCAGGCCGAGTTCGCGGGCGAGCGCGGTGGTGCTTTCCTCCGGCTCGGTGTCGAATTCGTCCTTCAGCTGGCTCTTGCACTTCAGATAGGATTGGCGGGCCGCGGCCGGATCGTTCATCCTGACATAAGTGCGCATCAGGGCGCGATAGGCCGTCTCGCTGGCGGGATCGAGCTCCAGCAGGCGACGGGCAAAGGCCACCTGCTCATCATCCGATCTGTCGTCAGCGGTTTCCACCAGCCGCGTCAGATGGGCGGCGCGCAATTCGTCGACGCGCTGGCGCTCGTATGTCAGCCAGTCTTCGGCGCCCTGCGTCGGCGACTTGGCGCCTTCAAGCAATTCGCCGTTCAGAATGTCGCCGTCTTCGGCTGCGATGGGCCCCTTCTGTTTCATTATATGGACGTCGACTTCCCAGCCGTCGGCAAGGCCGATATGGGTTCGGGTCGCTTTCAGCAGCGGCGGCAGGTCGGCGGGAATGCTTTGCTCGATACGCGCCAGCAGCTGGCGCAGACTGCCCGCGCGTTTTTCCGGGGCTTCCGATTGCCAGAGCTGCCGCCTGACGGTTTCGCGGTCGAGTTCGAGATTGGCTTCGGCGGCGAGCATGGCGAAGAGAAAATAAGACTTCTCCGGCAAGGGGAGTTCCCTCCCCGCTGCCAGCAATCGCGGTCTTCCGAGCAGGCAGAGCCTGTTCGTCGACATCTGTCCGGATGTCCGTTGCATCCCGCTTCTCACCCCTGAAGACCAGACGCGCATGCGCGCCGGCCACTCAGGAACATGTTAGAGCGATAATAAGCCCGCGCATAGCGCAAAAAGAAGTTTTTACACCGAATATTTGCATTTTCTCACATGAGCGGCCGGAAATGCTTGCCAACACTTTGCCCCCGACGTGATTTGGATCGATTATTCCAGCCGCTGCGGCCTCTACAGCCGCAACCAACAGCAAGCGAGCCTGATCGATCACAGCATCTGCGCGATCTATTTGGTGCTGGTTTGCGTCGCGCCGGCGGCCTCGACGAAATCGAGGCCGATATCCAGCACTGGTGCGCTGTGCGTTAGCCAACCGACCGAAATAAGGTCGACGCCGGAAGCGGCGATTGCGGCGGCCGTTGCCGGCGTCACCCGGCCGGATGCCTCGGTGATTGCCCGCCCGGCAACGATTGCGACGGCCTCGCGCAGCTGGTCCGGCGTCATATTGTCGAGCAGAACGGCATCGACACCGACGGCCATCGCTTCCTGCAACTGATCGAGCCTGTCCACTTCGACCTCGATCTTGACCAGATGACCGACGCCGGCCCGCGCCCGGCGGATCGCCTGGGCAACACCCCCTGATATGGCCACGTGGTTGTCCTTGATCAGCACTGCGTCATAAAGCGCGAAACGGTGGTTCACGCCGCCGCCGGCCCGCACTGCATATTTCTCCAGAGCCCGCAGCCCGGGCGTCGTCTTGCGCGTGCAGGCGACCGAGGCCTTGGTGCCGCTGATGGCTGCGGCAATCCCGGCCGTGACGGTGGCGACGCCCGAGAGATGGCCGAGGAAATTCAGCGCGGTGCGCTCACCGGTCAAGAGCCCGCGCGACGGGCCTTCGATCGTGGCGATGACGTCACCTGATTTGACTGCATCACCGTCGTTGAGATGGCGGCGCATGACGATCTGAGGATCGACGAGCGTGAAAGCGAGGTCGGCCGCATCGAGGCCGGCGATCACGCCCGGTTGGCGAGCGGCCATCACCACCGTGGAGCGGTGATCTGAGGGAATGACCGACGCCGAGGTGATGTCGCCGGCAAGGCCGAGATCTTCGAGCAGGGCTGCCCGCACCAAGGGTTCGATAATCAGACGCGGAAGCGGAACGAGGCTCATGTCAGGCGCTCCTGGCCAGCGAATAGGGTGGTGTGGCGCGGGCAATCTCCAGCGCTTGGGAAAGGCGCATCCGGCGGCGTTGCGCATCGGCGAGCTGCAGGGGAAAATCGGTGCGGGCGTGGGCGCCGCGCGATTCCACCCGTAGGCTGGCAAAGACGGCGATCAGCAATGCAACAATGGCCGGATCGGAGCCGGGGCCGTCGCCCTCGGCAAGTGGCAGCAATGCGGCGATTGCGCCTTGGAGGGCATCCGCATTGCGCAGCACGCCGAGATGGCGCGAGACGATCGTGCGGATGGAGGATGCGTCGGCCGGCTCCGGAAGCTGTTCTGCGAAGATGGCACCGGCGCCGCCCGCCGGCATGGCCGATATGTCGCGCGCCGCCCGCATGCCCATGACAGCCGCCTCGAGCAGCGAATTGCTGGCAAGCCGGTTCGCGCCGTGCAGACCGGTCGAGGCGGCCTCGCCGGCGACCCAGAGGCCGGCGACCGAGCTGCGGCCATTCGCATCCGTCGCGACGCCACCCATTTGGTAGTGCACGGCCGGACGCACCGGGACGAGGTCTTTGGCCGGATCGATGCCGGCCTCGCCGCCAAGGGCAGCGATGACGGGGAAGCGCGCGGCAAAGCGACTGCCGAGCGCCTTGCGAGCATCGAGGAAGACGCGGCCGCCGCGGGCGATCTCGGCACTGATGGCGCGCGCCACCACGTCGCGCGGCGCAAGTTCGGCGCCCGCTATGCCGGCCATGAACCGTTCGCCGCGTTCGTTGACAAGCAAGGCCCCCTCGCCGCGCACCGCCTCGCTGACAAGCGCCAGGGGCCTGCGGCGTGAATCGAGCGCCGTCGGATGAAACTGCACGAATTCCATATCGGCAAGCTCGGCACCCGCCCTTGCCGCGAGCGCAATCCCCTGACCAAAATTGCCCATCGGATTGGTCGTCGCATCATAAAGTCCGCCGATCCCGCCGGTGGCGAGCACCAGCCTTGTCGTCGAAAGGACGGCGGCCGCGCCGCTTGCGGTCGCGCAGAGCAGCCCGGCGACGCGCTCGCCGTCCATCAAAATCCGTCGCGCCTCGAGGCCTTCGAGCACGGTGATGGCCGGCGTCCGCGCCACGGCCCGCACCAGCGCTGCGATGATCGCCGCACCTGAGCCGTCGCCTTCGGCATGGACGATGCGGCGGCGGCTATGGGCAGCCTCCAATCCGAGCGAGAGTTCCCCGGAGTCATTGCGGTCGAAGCGGACCCCGGCTTGTTCCAGTGCTGCAATGGCCGCCGGCGCCTCCGCAATGATGCCGGCGGCGACCCTTCGGTCGCAGAGCCCGTCGCCGGCGGCAAGCGTATCGGCAAGATGCAGTGCGGCGCTGTCGTCGGCGCCGATACTGGCGGCAATGCCACCCTGCGCCCACGCGCTGGAAGTCTCGGCGCCGAGGCCGGCGCGGGTGACGATGACCGAAGGTTCCGGCGCCAGCGTCAGCGCCGTCATCAGCCCGGCAAGGCCGCTGCCGACGATGACGGTGCGGCCAGTCAACTGCTCAAGGATCTCGGTCATATCGAAAGCATCCTCTCGACGGCGCGGCGCGCGGCCACAGCGATTGCCGGATCGACCGTCACCTCGTGGCGGTTTTCCTCGAGTGCGGCGCGGATATTGGCGAGCGTGATCCGCTTCATATGCGGGCACAGATTGCAGGGGCGGATGAATTCGACGTCAGGGTGGTGGACGGCGACATTGTCGCTCATCGAGCACTCGGTGAGCAGCACCACCCGTGCCGGCTTCTGCCTGCCGACATAATCGGACATGACAGCGGTGGAGCCGGCAAAATCGGCCTCCGCCACCACGTCGGGCGGGCATTCCGGATGGGCAAGCACCGTCACGCCGGGATGGTTTTCACGCAGCTGGCGGACATCGTCAGCGGTGAACAGTTCATGCACTTCGCAATGCCCATGCCAGGCGATGATCTCGACATCGGTCTCGCGGGCGACGTTGCGGGCGAGATATTCATCGGGGATCATCAGCACCTTCGGCACGCCGAGCGACTCCACCACCTGTTTGGCGTTGCCCGAGGTGCAGCAGATGTCGGAGGCGGCCTTCACCGCGGCCGAGGTATTGACATAGGTGATGACGGGGACGCCGGGATGGGCCTGGCGCAGCAGCGCAATATCCTCCGGCGTGATCGATTCCGCCAGCGAGCAGCCGGCGCCGAGATCGGGGATCAGCACGGTTTTTTCGGGATTGAGAAGCTTGGCAGTCTCGGCCATGAAATGCACGCCGGCCAGCACGATGACATCGGCATCGACCTCAACCGCCTTGCGGGCGAGCGCCAGGCTGTCGCCGACAATATCGGCCACGCCGTGAAAAATCTCAGGCGTCTGATAATTGTGGGCGAGAATGACGGCGTTGCGGCGGCGCTTGAGCTCGAGAATGGCGTTGACGTCATCCTCGAACGACATCCATTCGGCTTTGGGAATGACGCGGCTGACGCGGTTATAGAGCGAGGATGCGGAAACTGGGTGGTTCATGGCCGGCTCCTAATTATGCTCTACTTGAGCATATCATAGGCAAAGACATATCCTCGCTGTGAGCATATGTCAATTGCGGGAGAGCGGTAATTTCGTTCCTGCAAGCGCCCGTTCTTCGAGCACTGTATGGCGGAAGCGGAAGAGCTTGGCCGGCCGGCCGCCGGTTTCGCTTTCCGTTCCGCCGGTCTCCTCGACCAGGTCCTGCTGTTCGATGAGGCGGCGGAAATTCTGTTTGTGCAGTGTCAGCCCCGCCAGGGCCTCGATCGTGCGCTGCAGCCGCAGAAGCGTAAAACTCTCCGGCATCAGTTCGAAGACGACGGGGCGGTATTTGATTTTGGCGCGCAGCCGGGCAATCCCGGTCGCCAGAATGCGGCGGTGATCGGCAAACATCGCCCGGCCGAGATTGGCCTCCACCCGGCATCCGGCTTCGGCCACGAGGCCGGCTTCATAAAGCAGTTCATAGCGTTGCAGGGCGAGATCCTCATTCCAGCCGCCGCCGTCGAGGCCGAAGGTGAAGTCGGCGCGGCGGTGGCGATGGTGCCGCCGGGCCGGATCGGCATCCGCCCAGCGTCTGAGCCGCGCGACGATCTCGTCCAGCACGGCCGGCCGGCCCTGCCGGTGGTCTTCCCAGGGAAAATAGTCGTACCAGCCGTGCCACCCCGGCCGGCCGGAGCCCGCCTGCTCGTTGACGAGGCCGAGATAGCTGATCGAGATCGTCCGTCCGCCAAGAATCTCGTTGTTCCGGTCGCGGTCGGCGAAAGTATAGAGCTGTTCGAGGTAACCGACCGGGTGTTCGGTCTGCTCCTGCACCCATTCGCGCAGGCCCGATTGCAGGGTTCGATGGCCCATTTCGAACGGACCCGACGGCAGCGCGTTGCCGGATCGGATGGTCATGACGCGTGGCTCATCCCCCGTCACCGCGACGAGCACCGCAATCAGTTCCGCATGCGCAAAGCCGATCGTCACAGGGGCCGAATACTCCGTTCCGAATGAATCGAACGTATCATTCCTGCCACAGGCGGCGACGGAAGCCAATGGAACGTTCCCCCTCTCCTCCTGGCAGAGGGGGAGCCCCGGGGCAAGCGTCAGCGCTTGCCCGTCTCGTTAGTCAGCCGGTCGAGGAAAATCTTCAGTTCGGCGTCGTCGATACCGACGCAATGACGCTTTTCCGGATAGGCGCCGGTCCTGACGTCCTCTCCGAATTCGGTGAAGGCGGCGATGCGTTCGCGCTGCAGCCTGTCATGTTCGGCGGC
Organism: Rhizobium sp. NLR10b; assembly: GCF_019685435.1. Classification (NCBI taxonomy): domain Bacteria; kingdom Pseudomonadati; phylum Pseudomonadota; class Alphaproteobacteria; order Hyphomicrobiales; family Rhizobiaceae; genus Rhizobium; species Rhizobium sp. NLR10b. The sequence continues at coordinate 27,603 of NZ_JABDWV010000001.1, forward strand.
GAAGTTGCGGTAGACCTTGGCATGGCGCGGGTAATGGTCGCGATTGGCTCCGAGCACGTCGTCGGCGAAGAGATATTGGGCGTCGCAGCCGCTGCCCGCGCCCATCGAGATCATCAGCATCGAGGTGTTGTCGCTGATGGCGGCGGCGACATCCCCCGGCACGACTTCGATTTCGGCGGCAAAGGCGCCGGCCTCTTCCAGCACCTTGGTCTGTCGCCAGATCTCGGCCGCACTCGCCGCCGTCTTGCCGACGGCGCGGAAGCCGCCCGTCCAGGTGGCTTTCGAGGGGATCAGCCCGAGATGGCCGCAGACCGGGATGCCCTCGTCACGCAGGCGCCGAATCGTCTGCAGGCTGGCGGCGCAATAGACGGCGTCGCCGCCGGCCTTCAGCGCGGCGAAGGCGGCGCGCAGATAGTCTTCAGCCGAGACATGGTCGCCATATTCGAGACCCGGAATGGCAAAGGGCGTGGGGGCGATCTCGCGGAAGACCGGGCCGAGCAGCGACGGTGGTACAGAGACCATGTCGATCCCGGCCTTTTCGGCGGCTTCGGCCTCCTCGAGCGAGGTGACGCGCAGCATGGTCAGCTGGCGCCTGCCCTTTTCCGCAAGCAGGTCGGCAACGGTTGCACGCTTATGTTTTTTCATCATCAATTCCTTTGAAAATATGGGATTCAGGCGGCCAGAAGGGATTTCAGCTTGATGTTGCTTGATGTCAGCGCGACAGGGTCCGGATGGGCACCAGCCGCGATCAGCATTTCCGCAAGCCTGATATCACGCGCCACGGCATTGCCCGGTCCGATGCCGCTCGCCGCAATCAACCGGCCATGGGCGTCGAGGTGGAAGAGAATGAAGGCGCCTGGGCCGAGGTCGCGGCGCAGATGCAGGACCGCCCCTCCGGCGAGGCCTGCAATCTGCAGCGTCACGTCGTATTGATCCGACCAGAACCACGGCACCGATGAAACGGCTTCGTCGAGGCCGAGCATGTTGGCTGCGGCCAACGTGCCCTGCTCCTGGGCATTGCGCCACGATTCGAGCCTTACACGCCGGCCGCCATAGATCGGCAATGGGAAGGAGCAGCAATCGCCGGCGGCAAAGACATCCGGCGCCGAGGTCCGGAGATAGGTGTCGACGGCAATACCGTTTTCGATTGTAAGCCCCGCCCTTTCGGCGATGTCGACATTCGGCCGCGCGCCGATGCCGACGAGGGCGAGGTCGGCCTCTACCATCTCGCCCGTCGACAGTTTGATCACGGCCTTCCCGCCTTCCTCGGTCAATGTCTCGATCGAGACGCCGCAGCGGATATCGACACCTTCGGCGCGGTGGCGTTCGGTGAGCAGATGGGCGATCTCCTCCGGCACGCCGCGTTTCAGCACCCGCTCCAGCCCCTCGATAACGGTGACGTCGGCGCCAAGCAGGCGCGCCGTCGCGGCAAGTTCCAGCCCGATGAAGCCGCCGCCGATAATGGCGATATGGCGTCCCGGCTTCATCGCCTTGCGCAGAGCGGCCGCATCGTGATGGGTCCGAAGCGAACGGATATGCGGATTGCCTTCCGGAGCGCCGGGGAATGATCGCGCGGCCGCGCCCGTCGCCAGCAGAAGCTTGTCGTAGGAAAGCGCGGTGCCATCCGAAAGCATGACCCTCCGCGAGGCAGGATCGAAATCCCTGGCTTCAAGACCGGTCAGCAGCCGGATGTCGCTTTCGGCGTATTTTTCCGCAGCGGCGATGAATTTCGGATCGCCGGCATCGGCGGAGGCAGCCTTGGAAAGCGGCGGCCGTTCATAAGGGTGAAGGGGTTCGGCGCCGACAAGCGTTATCTCGCCGGCAAAACCTTTTTCCCGCAGAGCGAAAGCGGCGCGGGCACCACATTCGCCCGCACCGAGAATAACGAAATGTGCCACATCGACCTCCGTCAGACCGAGATGAAGACGGAGCCGCCTTCGACCTTGACCGGATAGGTCTTGAGATTGACGCAGACCGGCGCACCCTTGGCTTCGCCTGTCTTGTAGTTGAAGCGGCCGTTATGTTTCGGGCATTCGATGATTTCATCCATGACAAGCCCGTCGGCGAGATGGATCTGTTCATGCGTGCAGAGCCCGTCGGTGGCGAAGAATTCGTCGTCGGGACTGCGGTAGACCGCGAAGGTGCGCCCGCCGTGATCGAAGCGGATGACATCCTCTACATCGATCTCGTCCTTGCCGCAGACTTCGATCCAGTTTCCGCTCATCTCTAACCTCCCTCGATTGTGATTATTGCGCCGCCGGGGCGAGTTCTTTGTGGAATTCTTCGCGATAGGGCCGCGCGGTGTCCGGCAGTTCCCGCTTCAGGAAATAATCCTCGTTGCGCAGCTGGCGCAGGAAAGCCGGGATCATCTCGCGGTAGCCCGACCAGATCGACGGGTTCGGTGCCGGCAGATCATGCTTGATCATTGCGTGCAGCCGGGGCAGCGCGTGATAGGGCACCATCGGGAACATGTGATGTTCGACGTGGTAATTCATGTTCCAATAAATGAAACGGCTGATCGGGTTCATATAGACCGTACGGCTGTTCAGCCGGTGATCGATGACGTTATCGGCAAGGCCGCCATGTTGCAAAAGCCCCGTCAGCACGTGGTGCCAGGCGCCGTAGAGGCGAGGCAGGCCGATCAGCATCAGCGGCAGGATCGAGCCGGTGGCGACCGCGACGGCGATTGTCGCGAGATAGATCGCCAGCCAGATACGGGCGAAGCGGATCGCCTTCGGCTGCTCCATCTCCGGAATAAAGGTTTTTTCCGTCGCGCTGATGACGCCGAAGGCGTTGCGCAGCATGTCGACGACGGCATGCCAGACGTCGAGGATGCCGAAGAAATTGAGGACCAGCCGGAAGAGGTCCGGCGGCCGCATGACGGCGATCTCCGGATCGCGGCCGACGATGACCGTATCGGTGTGGTGGCGCGTATGGCTCCAGCGCCAGGTGACCGGATTGCGCATGATCATGAAGCAGGCGATCTGGTAGACGACATCGTTCATCCAGCGCGTCTTGAAGGCGGTGCCATGGCCGCATTCGTGCCAGCGGCTGTCGGAGGCCGAGCCGTAGAGCACGCCATAGGCGAGAAAGAAGGGCAGCGCGATCCAGGAGCCCCAGAAATAGATGCCGAGACCGGCAAAGACCATCATGCTGCCGAGCCAGATGACCGTGTCACGGATCGCTGGCGCATCGGAGCGCTGCATCAGCGCCTTCATCTCCTTGCGCGAAATCTCGGTGTGATACCATTCGGCAGCCGCCAGTCCCGTCTCCACCGCGATGCGGCCGCTTTCCCCGAGCAGGTCGTAGTCACGTTTCTTTGTCTGGGTCGCCATTATCCGCCTCCCTATGCCGTTGTCGGAAGAATAGGTTGACTTTGGGCGACGCTCAATGCAGGCTTGATGTAATCTATCAAAAGCCATCATGAATGGCTCGCATCCATGAGCGAATACATCACCATGCGCCGCCCCACCATTTCCGATCTCGCCCGCGCCTCCGGCGTCAGTGTCGCCACCGTCGACCGCGTTCTCAACGCTCGTCATCGTGTGCGGGAGGAAACGGCGCGGCGGGTCTATGATGCAGCGCAGGAGATCGGCTATCATGCCGTCGGCCTCATCCGGCAGCGCGTCTTCGAAGATTTGCCGCAATACAAGCTCGCCTTCCTGCTGCAGAAGCCGACGCAGGCCTTCTATCAGAGCTTCGCCCGGGAAATCGAAGCAGCGGCACGCGCCGTCACCACCGCCCGTCTCCAGATCCAGATCGAATACCCGTCTGCGACGACTCCTGCCGCCATCAATGAGAAGATCAAGTCGCTCGGCGCCCGCAACCAGGCCGTTGCCGTTGTCGGCCCCGACTACCCCGCGGTTACAACGGCGGTCGAGGAATTGAAGGAGCGCGGCATCCCCGTCTTCTCGCTGCTCTCGGACCTCGCCACCGGCGTGCGTGACGCCTATGTCGGCGTCAACAACCGCAAGGTGGGACGCACTGCCGCGTGGATGATTGCGCGTACGGCGCACAGGCCCGGCAAGGTCGCCTGTTTCGTCGGCAGCCACCGCTTCCACGGCCATGAACTGCGGGAGATCGGTTTCCGCTCCTATTTTCGCGAGAATGCGCCTGAATTCGATGTCGTCGAAACATTGATCAACCTGGAGACCGCCGAAATCACCCATGAGGCAACGCTGACGCTGCTGCAGAAACATCCCGACCTCGTTGGGCTTTATGTCTGCGGCGGCGGCATGGAGGGGGCGATTTCGGCGTTCCGTGAAGAGGATGTCGGCGGCCGGATCGTGCTTGTCGTCAACGAGTTGACGCCAGAGAGCAAGGCGGGTCTCGCCGACGATATCGTCACCATGGTGGTCGCCACTCCCCTGCCCGCTCTCTGCAAGGAGCTTTTATCGCTGATGCTCGGCGCGATAGAGCACGGTGAGGCCACCGTTCCCGGCCAATCCTTCCTGCCTTTCGATATCTATATTTCCGAGAATATCTGAGCAATGATGGAGTTCTATCATCGCGCCTGAAATTCTTTCAGCAATGAAGGCTGGCGCCGGCAATGACGGATGGATTGCCCCGTAAATTCGGATAGAGATTCGCTCGCCCATTCACGAGTACCGCTCCGCTCATGTCGCGGAGACGAGGAGGATATAACCGTCATGACTTCGATCCGCTTTGCCCTCAACCATATGGCCGCGCCATCGCTTGCCGTCGACGATTTCTTCGCGCTGGCAAAGTCGCTCGGCATTGATTCCGTTGAGATCCGCAACGACCTTTCCGGCAATGCCATTCTCGACGGCACCAAGCCTGAAGCGATCAGAGAAGCAGCCGCCCGCCACGGGCTGACGATCATTTCGATCAACGCGCTGCAGCGCTTCAACGAATGGAATGAAGCACGCGCCCGGGAAGCTAGGGAATTGATCGATTATGCCAGCGCATCGGGCGCCAAGGCGCTTGTCCTCGTTCCGAAGAATGACGGCACCGGCTGCGCCGACGGCGAACGCCAGGCCAATCTGCGCGAGGCTCTGTCCGCGCTGAAGCCGATGCTCGATAAGGCCGGCATCATCGGCCTCGTCGAGCCGCTCGGCTTCGAGATCTGCTCGCTGCGTTCGAAGACCGAGGCGGCCGAGGCGATCAAGGAGCTCGGCGCGCAATCGACCTTCAAGCTCGTTCACGACACCTTCCACCATCACCTTGCCGGCGAAGCAGCGACCTTCCCGGAATTGGCCGGCCTCGTGCATATTTCCGGCGTGAGCGATCCCTCCGTGTCCGTTGCCGATATGCGTGACTCCCATCGCGTGCTCGTGGACGGCGACGACCGGCTCGACAATGCCGGGCAGATCAAGGCGCTGCTGCAGGCGGGCTATAGGGGCCCGTTCTCCTTCGAACCTTTTGCTGCGGAAGTTCATGCGGTCAAGGATCCGGCCGCTGCGCTGCGCGCCAGCATGGATTACCTGACGGCGCGAGTCTGAGACCCGATGCACGCTTCTCTTCACGATCGGCCGCCGGCGAGCGGCCGATCGTGAGACACTATTCCCGCCCCCTGAACCGGCGCTGATAGGCCGGATCATAGAGCGAGCTCTCGCGAAAATCCTCCGCCGCGAGCGACGGTCCGACGAAGATGATCGCGGTGCGTTCGATCGGTTCGGCCGCAACTCTTGCCTCGATATCAGCGAGAGTGCCGGAGAGGATGCGCTCGTCCGCCCAGGAGGCTTTGACGACGATGACGATCGGGCAGTCTGCGCCGTAAAGTGGCGTCAACTCGTCGACCACCTGCTTCAGAGCATGGATCGCCAGATGGATCGCCAGCGTAGCACCCGTCGCGCCGAATTTTGCGAGCCTCTCTTCGTTCGGCATCGGTGAAGCGCGACCGGAAACGCGGGTCAGCACCAGGCTTTGGGCGACGCCAGGGATCGTTAGTTCGCGCCCCAGTGCTGCGGCCGCGGCCGCAAAGGCCGGAATGCCGGGGGTCATCGTATAGGCGATGCCGTGCTTCTGCAGCCGGCGCGCCTGCTCGGCCACGGCACTCCAGACGGAGAGGTCGCCGGAGTGCAGCCGGGCGACGTCCTGGCTGGCGGCAGCGGCACGGAGATATTCCGCCTCGATCTCATCGAGCGACATCGGGGCAGTATCGACGATGCGCGCGCCAGGCGGGCAATATTGCAGCAGTCCCGGCGAGACGATTGAGCCGGCATAGAGGCAGACCGGGCAGCGGGCGATGAGATCGCGGCCACGCACCGTGATCAGATCCGCAGCGCCCGGCCCCGCGCCAATGAAATGCACCGTCATCCCGTTATCCTTTCGTCCAGCGCCATTGCGTTACCGGCATCGCCGGCCGCCAGCCGCTCATGCTGCCGAGCGGCGCAGCGCGCGATATTTCGATCCGCGTGAGGGAGCCGCCGCGTTTGCCATGTTGGGAGATCAAAAACGCTTCCATGTTAAGCGTCACGGCATTGGCGACAAGCCGCCCTCCCCGCTTCAGCGCGGCGGCGGCAATGTCGATGACATCGGCTTCGCTGCCGCCGCCGCCGAGGAAGATCGCATCCGGTTCTGGCAGACCTCGCAGCGCATCGGGCGCTGAACCCTCGACGACGGCGAGATGCGGCACGCCGAAGGCGGATGCGTTGCGGGCAATCCGCGCCGCCCGCTCCGGCGATTGCTCGACGGCGATCGTCTTCAGGCTGGGATCGGCCAGCATCCATTCGATGCCGATCGATCCCGAGCCGGCGCCGACATCCCAGAGCAGTTCGCCATGACGTGGCGCAAGCGCCGAAAGCGTCATCGCCCGGATCTCCCGTTTGGTGATCTGGCCGTCGTGCTCGAACAGATCATCCTCGAGACCTGCGGCAAAAGGCAGGATGCGAGCTCGCTCCCCTGCCGCAATCTCGAGCGCGCAGACGTTCAGGGGATCGATGTCAGCGAGATCGAAATCCGCCGCCACGACGCATCTCTGTCGTTCCCGCGCACCGCCCAAGGCTTCGAGCACGGTAAGTCTCGACTGCCCGAAGCCGATGGTGACAAGCAGGGCAGCGAGCTCGCGGGGTCCTTTCTCATCAGAGGTCAGAGCAATGATGCGCCGCCCGGGGTGCAAATGCGGTCGGACCAGGTCGAGCGGCCGTCCGTGCAACGAGATTGTCGTCACGTCCTGCTGCGGCCAGCCGAGCCGGGAGGCGGCAAGGCTGAAGGCCGAAGGCGCGGGAATGACACGCATCTCTTCGGCCGCGACACGGCGGCAGAGGGTTGCGCCGACGCCATAGAGAAACGGATCGCCGGAGGCGAGCACGACGACAGGCGTGCCGCGCCTTTCAAGGACGGCGTCGACCGAGCGCTCGAAGGGGCTCTGCCAGGCAAGCATTTCGCCGGATATCAGGGATGCGGCAAGCGCATGGTGCCGCGTTCCGCCAAACACGGCGGGTGCAGTGGCGATCAGCCTCTTGGCCTCCTCGCCCAGGGCGGCTGGACCATCTTCGCCGATGCCGATAATAGTCAGCCAGCGCTTGTTGCAAGTGGAAAAGACATCAGACATGGGAAGACTTCGCATCCTGATCCTCGGTGGCACCGGCGAGGCGCGCCTGCTCGCCGAAGCGCTCGCGGCGCGTGATGATTGCGATGTTCTGCTGTCGCTCGCCGGACGTACCGAGAAACCGGCCGTTCAGCCTGTTCAGGTCCGTATCGGTGGTTTCGGCGGCGCCATGGCACTGGCTGATTTTCTGAAAGCCGGCAGCTACGGGCTGCTGATCGACGCCACGCACCCTTTCGCCGAGCGAATTTCCAAAAATGCCGCGGTCGCGGCCGAGACCGCCGCTGTCGCTGCAATCGCTCTGCGCCGCCCCGAATGGCAGCGCTTGGCGGGCGATCGCTGGCGGGAAGTACAGAGCATCCCGGCGGCCATCGAGGCGCTCGGCCAATCCCCCCGCCATGTCTTCCTGGCGACGGGCCGGCAGGGTGCTCACCACGCAGAAGCGGCGCCGCAACATCACTATCTCATCCGCAGCGTCGACCCCGTCGAACGGCCGCTTAGGCTTGCGAATGCCGAATATATCCTCGATCGCGGCCCGTTCACGCTGGAAAGCGAATGCACTTTGCTGAGGCAGCATCATATCGATGTCATCATTGCCAAGAACAGCGGCGGCACGGCCACCTATGCAAAGATCGAGTCGGCGCGGCTGCTCGGCATCGAGGTGATGATGGTGGCGCGCGCGCCGTCGCCGATGGTCGCATCGGTCGAAACCGTCGAGGCGGCGCTTGCGGCGATCGATCACCTCTTCCCCCCCGCCATGAAACGTGGCGTGTAGACCAGGTCCGGCTTGCCGGCGCGCGTGACGATCCGCGTTTCGGCGGAGCCGATGATGATGCAGGTCGCCATATCGGCGATCGATGCATCCGCTTGCGATAGCGGCTGCACCGCAATGCGCTCGTTTGCCCGCCCGGCCGCGCGCCCGAAAATCACGGGGGTTGTTGCCGGCAGATGGTGGCGCAGCAGCTTGAAAGCCTCACCGAGTTGCCACGGCCGCGACCGGCTGATCGGATTATAGAGCGCGATGACGAAGCCTGCCTTTGCCGCCAATGCAAGCCTGTTTTCTATGACATTCCAAGGCTTTAGGTTATCTGATAACGATATTGCGCAGAAGTCGTGACCCAGCGGCGCCCCGGCTCTTGCGGCCACCGCCAGCATCGCCGTGACGCCGGGCAGAACGGTGAGATCGACGGCGCGCCACGCCGCCGGCCCATTCTCGATCGCCTCGCAGACGGCAGCGGCCATGGCGAAGACACCGGGATCGCCGCCGGAGACAATGCAGACGTTGGCGCCATCCGCTGCCATGGAAAGCGCCGCCCCTGCCCTGTCGAGTTCCTCGCGATTGTCCGACGCATGCCGCAGCTGATCGGAGCGGAGCTGCAGCCGGTCGAGATAAGGTCCGTAGCCGAAGAAATCCGTCGCCGCCTCGACGACCGCCAGCGCTTCCGGCGTCATCTGCTCGGGATTGCCGGGACCGGTGCCGATGACGAAAAGCCTGCCACTCATCGGCTGCCCTCCCAGCCCGGCACCAGCACGAGCGAGAAGTAGGGCGCATCGCCGTCGTTCCTGTCGGCAAGCTTTTCCATCGCCGCATTCGACATGGTGCCGCGCTCGACATAGAGGGCGTCCGCAAGCCGTCCGGCTGCCGAAAGCGCCCGGCGTATTTTCGGCAGATTGCGACCGACCTTCATGATGACGGCGGCTTGCGTATCGGCGAGCCGGCGCGTCAGCTCTGCCTCGGCCATTGTACCGGGCAGTACGGACAGCACGTCGTCCCCCTGGACGATCGCCATGCCGGCCAGCGACCAGCAGCCCGACATGGCGCTGATGCCGGGGATCACTTCGGTGGGGTAGTGCTTGGAGAGCCTGACATGCAAGTGCATGTAGGAGCCGTAGAAGAGCGGGTCGCCTTCGCTGAGAACAGCGACGGTCCGCCCGGCCTCGAGGTGCCCGGCGATGTCTCTTGCAGACCGGTCGTAAAACTCGGTGATCAGGCTTTGGTAGCGTTCGTCACCTTTGTCGATCTCAGTGGTGACGGGATAGTAGAGTGGCAGCAGAGTGACCCAAGGTTTCAGCAGCGGCTCGACGATCGCCTTGCCGTTACCGCCCCTGCCCTGCTTGGCAAAGTAAGCGATGACATCAGCGCGTTCGATGGCGCGCACGGCCTTGAGGGTCAGAAGCTCCGGGTCGCCGGGACCCGTGCCGACGCCGATGAGACGGGGTGTCGTCATAGGCCCGGCCTCGCCAGCGCATTAATGGCGGCAGCCGTCATGGCGCTGCCGCCGAGCCGGCCGCGCACGATGGCGAAGGGGACGCCATAGGAATTTTCCGCCAGCGCATCCTTCGATTCCGCCGCGCCGACAAAGCCGACCGGCATGCCGAGGATCGCAGCCGGTTTCGGCGCGCCGTCGCGTAGGAGTTCGAGAAGATGGAAAAGCGCCGTCGGGGCATTGCCAATGGCGACAATGCTCCCGCCGAGCCTTTCGAGCCAGAGATGCATGGCGGCGGCCGAGCGTGTATTGCCGATCTCGCGTGCGAGCTCCGGCGTTGCGGGATCGCGCAGTGTGCAGACCACCTCGTTCAGCGCCGGCAGCCGTGCTCGCGTGACGCCGTGCGATACCATTTCCGCATCGCAGAAGATCGGTGCGCCGGTCCTGAGTGCGTCGCGCGCGGTGCTGACGAAATCTGTGGAAAAGACGAAATGCTTCGCCGCTTCCACGAGCCCGCAGGCATGGATCATGCGAACGGCGATTTCAGCCTCGTCTTCGGTGAAACGCGAAAGATCGGCCTCGGCGCGGATGATCGCAAACGAACGCTCGTAGATCGCGTCGCCACTGCGGATATAATCGTAGTCTGGCATTCCTATTCCTGTCGCGGCGCCTTCGAAACGCTGGTTGCGCCAAGCCGTGTAAGGCAGGCGGCGGCCGATTCGCCAGCGCCCCTGTTGTCTTCGATGGACCGGGCGAGCCTCTCTATAGCGAAATCGATCCGACCGCCAGCGATCCGTTCATCCGGCAGATCTGAAGCAAGGCCGTTGAGGATGAGGCCGAAACCATCCGCCGATCCGGTCAGTGTCAGCGCCGGCCCGGCGCGGGCGCAGCCTTTCGAACAGCCGGAGAGATGGATCGTCAGAGATCCGTCGAAGAGAACGGGTGCTGCGGCCATAAGGCGGCGCGCCAGGGCTCTCGTCTCGTAAAAAGCGGAGCCGCAGGCGCCGGCGCCGGCGCAGGCAGCGACATATTCGCTTTTCTCGCCGGGTTGCACGGTAAAGCCATGGTTGCTCGCGGTGATCAGCAGAGCCGGCGCCGCATCTGCCGGAAAGCCGATGAAAAAGAAGCCGCGGCCGGGCGCAAGTCTGATGGCTGTTGCGCCGTCAGCTTTGGCGTCGTCGAGCAGGGCGGTCAGATCGGACGCGCTCATCTGGCCGAATTCCGACCGCACGCCAAGCACGTGTTTTCCGTTCTTCAGCCGGTGCAAGCCGGAAAGCGGCGTCTGTTCTTGGTGGGACGGATGAAATCGGATGGCGTCCATAGCGGGAAAGCGCGCCCGCAGAAGGGCCGGATCGATATCCCTTGCCCGCTTGCTCTGCCCGACCGCCAGAAGATCGAGAATCTCGCCAACGGCTGATATCGCCGCCTCCGCGGGCCCCATTGCGACGGGTGTTGCCGTCTCGCCGTCGCCGTTGATCGCCACGAGCCATTGTGCGGCGGGCTGTGCGACGATACGGATATCGGCCGAGAGCGCCGATAAACCGAACGCTCCGCCGCCGTCGATGATGAGCGAGAGTTTCGGCGCGAGCCGCGGCGAGGCGAGTAGTCCTACGAGCTTGCTGCGCAATGTCCTTTCCAGCGCTGCCGGATCGCCCGTTTCCTCGGGATCGATGCCGTGCAGCGGCGATACTTCGATTGCCGGACCGTCCGGCACGGCGATCCCGGCGGCATCGATATCGGCGGCGAGACGCTTCACGGTCTCAGCCCGCAATCCGCGGATCTGCAGGTTGCCGCGCGCGGTGATTTCCACGATGCCGTTTCCATGCTCCGCGGCCGAGCGGGCAAGGGCTGAGAATTGCGATAGCGTCAAGGCGCCGCCGGCAGGACGCAGCCGTACGAGCAAACCATCGCCGGTCGGCATGGGTGCGGCAAGGGCCGGGCAGGCGCCGCGTGGGCGTGGCTTCGCCGGCGGTCGATCATCGAGATCCGCCTCGCCTGTCCTGTCGATTGTCTTGGCGGCCTTCGTGCCCATTCTCAATCCTCTGATCATCTCTTACATGATCGCGGCCGGTGCGGCAAAACCTGACGGCGACGGCTATTCCTCGAACTCGCGTCCCTTGCGCAGCAGATATATGTCCATGATCCAGCCGTGCCGCTGTCTTGCCTCTGTCCGCAGCGCCTGAATATCGGCCGCGATGTCTGCGAGCCGTCCCGATCGGATAATCTCGTCCCCTGTCCCGAGATAGGCGCCCCAGAAGATCTCGGCGTCGGCATCGTCGATCTTCGCGAAAGTCTGTTCGCCATCGAGCATGACGACCGTGCTGCCGCCCCGAAGTCCATCCCGCGCCAGCCGCCGCCCGGTGGTAATCTCGACCGGCTGGCCGATGAGGTTGAGCGGAATTTTGTGGCTGGCCGCTAAGGCCTGGATGCTGGTGATGCCGGGAACGACGCTGAAGTCGAAATCAATGCTGTTTGTTTGGCGCACGCGTTCAATGATGCGGATGGTGCTGTCGTAAAGGCTGGGATCACCCCAGACGAGAAAGGCGCCGGTGGCGCTGTCCGGCAGGCCAGAGATCAACTCTCCATAGATATTGGCGATCTCGCCGTGCCAGGCATCGACACTTTGTTTGTAGGTCCTGTCTGCGGTCTGCCTTTGCGGCACCTCGAATTCCGCGATCCGGATATCCGGCCGGGTGACATAGCGCTCGCAGATCTCCCGCCGGATCTCGGCGAGCTCCTCCTTGCCGGTGCCCTTGAGCGGCAGGAAGATCACCTCGGCGGCGTTCATCGCCTTGACCGCCTGTATGGTGACGTGCTCCGGATTGCCCGTGCCGATTCCGATGATAGTGATATGTTTCAAGCGGATGTTCCCCGTGAGTCCAGGCGGTCTTGCCGAAAAACTGGGCCGGTCGCAAGGGCAGGGCAGGGAGTTGGCCGCGGCCAACTCGGCCCGCCACGACGGCTAGACCCCTATTGTTGCCGTAAATCCCGAATCGTGTCACTTTCGATACGCTTTTTGACGCTATGTTGACAGAAAAGCGCATCGAAAAGGATTGGGTGTTTTGGACAACATTAGCGTATCGACGACAGACGTGCGGATCGAGCGGCATGCGAGCCAGCTTTCGCGGCAACTGAAGCTCCTCCGCGACAAGCTGTTTCCGCCGCTTGCGCAGAAGACGCTGCGCACGTTCTCTTCCGGCGAAGCCGCGCAGATGATCGGTGTTTCCGACGGTTATCTTCGTCAGCTTTCGCTGGACGGCAAGGGGCCGCAGCCGGAACTTTCCTCGAATGGTCGACGCTCCTATACGCTCGGTCAGATCAATGAATTGCGCCATTATATGGCGAACCTCAAGCCGAAGGACGCGCTGAGCTACCTCCCGTGGCGTCGCCCCGGCGAAAAGCTGCAGACGGTCGCAGTCACCAATTTCAAGGGCGGTTCGGCCAAGACGACGACGACGCTTTATCTGGCGCAATATCTGGCGCTGGAGGGTTACCGGGTGCTGGCAATCGATCTCGACCCGCAAGCCTCGCTCTCCTCCATGCTGGGCGTTCAGCCGGAATTCGATCTTTCCGACGGCGATACGCTTTACGGCGCCATCCGCTACGATGCGGCTCGCAAGCCGCTGAAGGAGATCGTCCGCAAGACCTATTTCGACGGACTCGATCTGGTGCCCGGCAATCTCGAGCTGATGGAGTTCGAGCATGAGACGCCGCGGGCGCTCAATGATCGCCAGAAGCCGGCCGAGCTGTTTTTCCGTCGCGTTGGCGTCGCTATTGCCGAGGTCGAGGCCGATTATGACGTGGTGGTGATCGACTGCCCGCCGCAGCTCGGCTACCTCACCCTCGGCGCCGTTTGCGCCGCCACGTCGCTGCTCATCACCATCCACCCGCAGATGGTCGATGTCGCCTCCATGTCGCAGTTCCTGTTGATGACCTCGGATCTTCTCTCTGTGGTTCGCAGGGCCGGCGGCGACCTGCAGCACGACTTCATCAAATATGTCGTCACCCGCCACGAACCCTTCGATGCGCCGCAGTCGCAGATCGTTGCGCTGCTGCGCAGCCTGTTCGGCGACGACGTGCTGACGGCAACCATCCTCAAATCGACGGCAATCGCCGATGCCGGGCTGACAAAGCAGACGCTTTACGAAATCGAGAAGGGGCAGGTGCGCCGCTCAACGTATGACCGGGCGCTGGAATCGGTCAATGCTGCCAATGGCGAGGTTCTTGCCGGCATTCACAAAGCCTGGGGCCGCACATGAGCAGACGCGACCGCCTGAAAGGTCTTTTCGACGATACGGCGCAGGAGTTGGCCGCGGCCAACTACGAGGAGCCTTCTTCGCGCGGATCGGCCGGTCCGGTTCGGACAATGGCGCTGACCCTTGGCCGCATGGAGGAAGAGAGCAGGGCGATGCAGGAGGCTTTGCTCTCCGGCGAGCGCATCGTCGAACTCGATCCCGATCTGATCGATTCTTCCTTCGTCCGCGACCGCCTTGCCGACCAGCCGCTCGATTTCGAGGACGAGCTGGTGCAGTCGATTGCCGATAATGGCCAGGAAGTGCCGATCCTTGTTCGGCGCCATCCTGAAGACGGCGAGCGTTACCAAATTGCCTACGGCCATCGCCGCCTGCAGGCCGTCAAACTGCTCGGCCGCAAAGTGCAGGCGATCGTCCGTCAGCTCGACGATACCGATGTCGTCATTGCACAGGGCATTGAGAATTCGGCGCGCCGGAACCTTTCCTATATCGAACGCGCCGTCTTCGCTCTCAATCTCGAGCTCAAGGGCTTTGAGCGTCCCGTCATCATGAAGGCGCTGTCCACTGACAAGACGGAGCTATCGAAGCTGTTGTCGGTCGCCAAGGCCATTCCGGCCGAAATCATCAGGTTGGTGGGGGACGCGCCTGGTATCGGACGGCGCAAGTGGATGGCGCTTGCCCAGGACTGGAATGGGACGACGGCGGCGCGGCTTGCAAAGCTAATCGACTCGGAAGGGTTCAGGGCGCAGGAGAGCGACCGCCGATTCGAGCTTCTGGTCGCCGAGCTTGCCAGGAAAGAGGCCAAGCCCGTGCCAACCGAATATGACTGGATGCCGAAGAGCGGCGGCAAGATTGCCGGCCGAATCAGGAGCGCCGGCAATTCCTTCACGATCGCGTTGAAAACAGGCGATGCGCCGGATTTCGGCGCTTACATTTCACGCCGTCTCGATGAGCTTTACGAAGCCTATCAGGCCGGCAAGTTGCAAGCAGGAGAGTAGACCGCAAAAGAAAAAAGCCTCCGAACGTTGCCGCCGCGGAAGCCTTTCTCATATCTGGACAATCTGAGAATCGCACTTCCTCGAATCAGTGTCAAGCATCTTCGGCATCCTTTTGGGTGGTAGATTTCTTTTGCCTTGAAAAAAGGTGAGGGACATGGAGCCTCAATATGTATCGACGCCTTTTGGGCGGCGATCGATGACGCTTGGCATGCTGGCAAATCAGGAAAATGCCAGCAAGGTCGATCCGGATGCATCGGTCGACAAATGGAAGATCTTTCGCGCGCTCTGCGAAGCAAAGGAGATGGTCGGCGTATCCGATCGTGCGCTTGCCGTTCTCAACGCGCTGTTGACCTTCTATCCGAAGAACGAGATTGCCGAGGCCAACGGTTTCGTCGTCTTTCCTTCGAACGAACAGCTGTCGCTGCGCACGCATGGCATGGCCGGCACCACGCTGCGGCGAAACCTGGCGATGCTGGTGGAGTCTGGCCTGATCATCCGGCGCGACAGTCCGAACGGGAAACGTTTCGCCCGCCGTAACGGCGAGGGCGGGCTTGGGGAGGCCTTCGGCTTCAGCCTGGCGCCACTCCTCGTGCGCGCTCGCGAGATCGAGGCACAGGCCGCCCAGGTGCAGGCCGACAAGCTCGAATGGAAGCGCCTGAGAGAGCGGCTGAGCCTTTGCCGGCGTGACATCGCCAAGCTCATCGAGATCGCGTTGGAAGAGGAAATCGCCGGCGAATGGATCGAGATGCAGCAGCATTTCAATCGCCTGTCGGCAAGCCTGCCGCGCCGTCCGTCGGCAGCGGAGATTCAAAGCCTGCTGACCGATCTCGAAGCTTTCCGCCAATTGATCGTCAAGACGCTGGAATCGAAGACGAAAACAGAAAAAACGGACGCCAATGACAGCCGAAACGGTTGGCACATACATAATTCAAACCCACACCCCACATCTGAACTTGAACCAAGCTTCGAAACGAAGCAGGGCGCAAAGTCGGAGGAAGAGCCGCGGCCGTGGCGGGAGCCGCCGAAATCCTTCCCCCTTGCCATGGTGCTGCAGGCCTGCCCCGAGATTGTTGCCTATGGGCCGGGCGGCGGGATCGGCAGCTGGCGGGATTTGATGGCCGCCGCGGTCGTCGTTCGTTCCACCCTCGGCGTCAGCCCCAGTGCCTATCAGCAAGCCTGCAACGTCATGGGGCCGGAAAATGCTGCCACCGTGATCGCCTGCATTCTGGAACGCGGCGGCCATATCAATTCGGCCGGCGGCTATTTGCGTGATCTGACGCGGCGGGCGGAGCGCGGCGAGTTCTCGCTCGGTCCGATGCTGATGGCATTGATGCGGGCCAATGGTCCGATGGCGAGAAAAACGGGATGAAGGGCTCAAAAGCTTCGCGCCAGTCGCAGCGGTTTAAAGGGATTGTGGATCGGCAATCGCCATCTTCTTTGCTTGCTTCTCCGCGCTTTTGTTGAAACAAACCGTTAACCATGTCATAGATGGCGGAAGAAAATAGCTGTTTTGCTTCCATTTGTGAAAAACCGCAAAGCTTAACAATGCGCTATGATATCGACGGTACGATGCTTCAGACCCTACTTCCATTGCTCGCTGCGGCGGAGGATGCGTTGGCGCGACTGGACGAGCGGGTGTTGCGCTCGCCGGTGGGTGAGGGGTTTGCTGAACGCAGCCATTTCTTCGATGCCGCCGGCGCATTATGGGTTGCCGGCGAACTCGTTCATGTCGAGGATCTCGTTCTGCACGACGCGCATATGGATAGCCGCGCTCCGAGCCATGAATTGACGATCGCCCATTCGGTGCTGCGGACGCGTCGGCGCATCTGGACCGGCGAGCCGTCCTGGGCGCTCGGCGCCTCGGGGCTGGCGACGCTGACGGCGACCACGGGGGAAGGGGAGGGCCTCACTCAGGAGGCCAAGAGCCCGGCCGCTGCGGTCGAGGCCGACGATGAGGGCGAGGATGGAGACGCGCCGCTCGCCGCCGAGATGGCCGAGATCGATGCCATTCTTGCCCGCTCGCAGAAGCTCATCGACATCCATACGGGCAAAGCGCCGTCCGGCGAGGCGGCGGCAATATCTCCGGCCAAGCGCAACGATGACCCCCTCGGCCTGCTGGGCGACGAGGAATGGGATGAGGAGCAGCGGCTTGCGGAGTGGCGAGGCGTGCTGCCCCTGGCCGACAGCCTGCCGCCGGTTCTCGGCGCCGTCATCCTGTTCGAAACCTGGGACAGGATCGAGCCGTTGCGGCGTCAGCATTGGCTCGGCGGACTTCTCGTCGAAAGCTACCTGCGCGCCCGCGGCAAGGTCGCTTCCCATCTCTTTTCCTTTTACGGCGGGCTGAAATTGGTGCGCCACGAGCGGCGTCGGGCCCGTGACCGGGCGACGCGGCTGCAAGCCTTTCTTGAGGCGATGCAGTTGGCTGCGGCGGCCGGCCTCAAGGAAATCGACCGGTTGTCGCTGGCTCGCACGCAAATGGAGTTGCGCTTTCGCGGCCGCCGCTCGAACAGCAGCCTGCCGGAACTTGCCGACTTCATCCTGTCGCGGCCGATGGTGTCGGCAGCGATGATCGCCCGTCAGCTGCGCATCACGCCGCGTGGCGCGCTGAACCTCGTCAACGAGATCGGCATTCGTGAAATCACCGGCCGCGGCCGCTACCGCGCCTGGGGCATCATCTGAAACAGAAAAAACCGGCCGGGTCGACGTCCGGCCGGGTCTTTGCGAGTGAGCGCCCGGTCTGCCATCCTGTCACAGATTGCAGACCGGACGCTCTTGCGCTTCCATTGCCCCCAGAAGCGCAGTTCTATTCCCGCTCGCCCGTGAAGTTGAGCAGAAGCTGGAAGATGTTGACGAAGTTCAGGTAGAGCGAGAGCGCACCGAAGACGGCGAGCTTCTGGTTCGATTCCTGATCGTAGTTTTCCGAATACTGTTCCTTGATGTTCTGCGTGTCGTAGGCGGTGAGGCCGACGAAGACGACGATGCCGATCACCGAGATCGCGAACTGCAGCGCGCTCGAACCCAGGAAGATGTTGACGATGCCGGCGATGATGATGCCGAACAGACCCATCATCAGGAACGAGCCCATCTTCGACAGGTCACGCTTCGTCGTGTAGCCGTAGAGGCTGATGGAACCGAACATCGCGGCAGTGATGAAGAAGGTCTGTGCGATGCTCGTCTTGGTGAAGACCAGGAAGACGGAGGCGAGCGACAGGCCCATCACGGCGCAGAAGGCCCAGAAGGTGACCTGGGCGGTGCTGGCCGACATCGTCTGGATTTTGAACGAGAAGAAGAAGACGAAGGCGAGCGGCGCCAGCATCACGACCCACTTCAGCGGCGAGCCGAAGATCGGGACGTAGAGGGCCGGCGTCGAGCCGACGACGAAGGCGACGATGCCTGTGATGACGAGGCCGAGAGCCATATAATTGTAGACGCGCAGCATATGCTGGCGCAGGCCCTCGTCGAACAGGGCCTGGGTGCCGGCCGCGGCACCGTAGCGGGAATTGATCGGGTTCATGCTGATCTCCTCGGTTTGAATTAATAGAGCGAGCGGGCGAGCCGTTCGGCCGCCTGGTCGAGATTGAGACCGCTGTCGTCGGCGATCAGCGCATAGGCGACCTCGCCGATCTGCCAATAGGCGGCTTCTGCTTTTTCCAGCGTGAGATGACTGACCGGCTTGACCTCGAAGGCCCCGGGACGGACCGCGAAAAGCGACAGCCGCTTTCCATCCGACTGCTCGATCGCCATTTCGACGCTGGGGCCGAATTCGGACGGGAAGATCTGCACGTCGGCGACTTTCCAATCCCCAGGCAGTTCGGGCATGACGATGGCGGTGGCGGCGCGAATATCGTCCGCGCTGTAGGTGGCCGGCGTCTGCGGCGGCATTGATTGGCGCAGTGCCGCGGTCTGATAGGCGCGGACGGCATCCTCGACATAGGCGGGTGCGGGCACCGACGCCGATACCTCGGTCGCCGAAAAGGCGCCGAACGAATTATGCGCCACCCAGCCGGTGGTGACCAGAATGCCGACGGCAGCGATGCGCTGCATGGAATGGAAGATACGGCCATAGGAAAGGCCACGTTCCAGCCGGCGGGCGGCATCGCGGGTCTCGGGACGGCCGAGGGCATTTTCGCCGGCAAGCGCCAGGCGCAGCTCACCCTTCATGCTCAGATCGGCCATGACCTTGGCGGCAATCGCCGGATTCTCCGAGAGATAGGACTCGACCTGAATGCGGCGGGCGACATCGAGCTCGCCATCCACGTAGGCGTCGAGATCGGCATCGATGATCGGATCAACTGCTTTCATTGCCGCTCCCTCCGATTAATTTGAGATGCGAAACGCGCGGCGACCTCTCCTCGAATTCGCGCAGCTGCGCCCGGGCGCGGGAAATGCGCGACATCAGCGTGCCGATCGGAATACCGAGCGCATTGGCGGCTTCCTGATAGGAAAGGTCTTCGATGGCAACGAGATGCAGCGCTTCGCGCTGCTCCTCCGGCAGGTCGAAGAAGGCGTCGCGCACCTGCTGCAGGCGCACCGCATGTTCCTGGCCGGCCGGCAGCGACTGCTCGGCGTCGACAGCCGCTTCGTCATGGCGACGCGCCAGCGACCGGTTCTGGCGAAGACGATCGATGTGGGCATTGTGCAGGATGGAAAGCAGCCAGGTACGCAGGTTGCCACCGCTTCGGAAGCTCTTTCGCTTCTCGAAGGCGCGCACCAGAGCATCGTGCACCAGATCCTCCGCCTCATCCGAGTTGCGCACCAGCGCGCGAGCATAGCGCCTTAGCGCTGCAAGCTGTCCGATGACATCGAAGGGGCGGTCTTTGCGTTCCATGCTTGAGTATACGCAAGCGCGGCTGGTTTTATTCCCGGCGGCATAAAAAAATCATGCCAGCCGGAAATCGCCGCCGCCGAACCGGGGAAATAGCATCAGCAAACGCATGTGTGCCTTAAATCGGCGATTGTTTATGACAATTACATGACGGATCATCACGCCGCTGATTTGGAGGGGAAGGTAAAGGATGAAGGAAAAGAAGCGGGTCTACGAAGCTCTCGTGGACGGCGCCATGGAAGGGCTGACGGGTGAGGCGCTCTATGAATTCGTCAAGGCGCGATGCCCGAAGGCCACCAGCAAGAAGATCGTCAGGGCTTCGCTTCTCGCTCTGACCGATCCTCATCTCAAGGACCGCAATATTCTCGACGTGATTTACGCGCTTGCGATCAAGCATCGCCTCGATGAGGGCGTGTTTGAGGACGGCGACGAGGACGAGCCCGCCGAGCCAGCGCCGTTCCAGACGGTCAGCTAGACCCTCCCGGCTTTCCCAGAATGTCAGCGACCGTCCGAGAGCTCCTCGAGGATTGGACAGTCCGGCCGGTCGTTGCCATGGCAGGCATGCACGAGATGCTCGAGAGCGTGGCGAAGTTCCGTCAGTTCGCGGATCTTGCGGTCGATCTCCCCGAGTTTCGTCTCGGCAATGTCCCTGACATCGGCACTCGCCCGGGCTTTGTCCTCATAAAGCGCCAGCAATTGCCGGCATTCCTCGACGGAAAAGCCGAGGCCGCGTGAACGCTGCAGGAAGCGCAGCTTGTGAACATCGGCCGCAGCATAGTCGCGATAGCCGTTTGCGCCCCTTTCGGGGCGGATCAGGCCGATATCCTCGTAGTAGCGGATTGTCTTCGAAGGCAAGCCGGACCGCTCGGATGCTTCGCCGATATTCATGGCCGTCTCCTATAATTTTGCAAAGCGCAGTCTCAGCGCATTTGATATCACCGATACGGACGAGAGGCTCATCGCCGCCGCCGCGATCATCGGCGAGAGCAGCAAGCCGAAAACCGGATAGAGGATGCCGGCGGCGACCGGCACGCCGAGCGCGTTGTAGCCGAAGGCGAAGCCGAGATTCTGGCGGATATTGCGCATCGTCGCCTCCGCCAGCCGCCGCGCCCTGACGATCCCGTTGAGATCGCCTTTAACCAAGGTAATGCCGGCGCTTTCCATCGCAACATCGGCGCCGGTGCCCATGGCGATGCCGACATCGGCGGTCGCAAGTGCCGGGGCGTCGTTGACCCCGTCGCCGGCCATGGCGATCACCCCACCTTTGGCGCGCAGTTCCTCGATCAGCGCCTTCTTGCCTTCCGGCAGCACGTCGGCACGGACCTCGTCGATGCCGAGGCTTTTCGCCACCGCCCGCGCCGTGCGCTCGTTGTCGCCGGTTGCCATGATGATCTTCAGCCCGCTGTCGTGCAGCGCCTTGATCGCGGCTGATGTCGTCGGCTTGATTCGGTCGGCGACGGCGACGAGACCGGCAAGCTTGCCGTCGAGCGTCACGAACATCACCGTCTTGCCGTCGCCGCGCAGGGCTTCGGTCTTCTCCGACAGCGCCGACCGATCGACGCCGAGATCGGCGAGCAGCGCCGCATTGCCGAGCGCCACCTTTGCACCGTCGGCTATGCCCTGGACCCCCTTGCCGGTTTTCGCCTCGAAACCGGTCACCTCCACGAAGGCGGCCCCGCGCTCTTCGGCGCCGGCAACGATCGCTTCGGCCAGCGGATGCTCGGAGCCGCGCTCGAGGCTCGCGGCCAGCGACAGCAGCCGGTTCTCCTCGACGCCGCCGACGGCGACGATGTCGGTGAGCACAGGCTTGCCTTCGGTCAGCGTGCCGGTTTTGTCGACGATCAGCGTGTCGACCTTGGAAAAGCGCTCCAGCGCTTCGGCGTCCTTGATCAGCACACCTTCGCCAGCGCCGCGCCCGGTCGCGATCATGATCGACATCGGCGTTGCAAGACCGAGCGCACAGGGGCAGGCGATGATCAGAACGGCGACCGCGGCAAGCAGCGCGTTTGCCAGGCTCGGCTCCGGTCCGATGGCCGCCCAGATGACGAAGGCAAGGATGGCGACGGCGACGACGGCGGGCACGAAGAAGGCCGACACCCGATCGACGGCGCCCTGAATCGGCGCCCGCGAACGCTGCGCCTTGGCGACCATGTCGACGATGCGCGACAGCACCGTGTCTGCGCCGACCTTCTCGGCCGACATGACGAGGGAGCCGTTCTTGTTGATCGTGCCGCCGGTCAGCCCGTCGCCCGTCGTCTTCTCGACGGGCAGGGGCTCGCCCGATATCATCGATTCGTCAACGGTCGACTGGCCCTCCAGCACGGAGCCATCCACCGGTACGCGCTCGCCCGGGCGCACGCGCAGCCGGTCGCCGGTCTGGATCTCCTCCACCGGCACGTCCCTCTCGTTGCCATCGGCATCGAGACGCCGCGCCATCTTCGGCGCGAGGTCGAGCAGAGCGCGGATTGCCGAGCCGGTCCGCTCGCGTGCCTTCAATTCCAGCACCTGGCCGACGAAGACCAGGGCGACGATGACGGCGGCCGCCTCGAAATAAACAGGCACCGAGGCGCCATGGCCGCGAAAGCTCATCGGGAAAAGACCGGGCGCAAGCGTGGCGACGACGCTGTAGACATAAGCGGTGCCGACACCGATGCCGATCAGCGTCCACATGTTCGGGCTGCGGTTGACGAGAGAGGCCCAGGCGCGGCGGAAGAACGGCAGGGCGGCCCACAGCACGACCGGTGTTGCCAGCGCTAGCTCAATATAGATCGCCAGCGGTTCGCCGATCGCTTCCCGGAGCGGCAGGCCGAGCATCGGTCCCATCCCGAGCGCCAGCAGCGGCAGGGCAAGGATGGCGCTGACCCAAAGCCGCCTGACGAAATCGACAAGTTCCGGATTCGGTCCTTCGTCGGCCGGAGGAATGCCCATCGGCTCCAGCGCCATGCCGCATTTCGGGCAGTCGCCGGGCCGGTCGCTGACGACTTCCGGATGCATTGGGCAGGTATAGAGCGTACCCTTCGCCGCCGGTTTTGCCGCCGGACGGGCGCCGTTGCGATAGGCCGAGGGGTCAACCTCGAATTTGGTTTGGCAGGCGGCCGAGCAGAAGTAGAATTTCTCGCCTTCGAATTTGGCGAAGTATTTTGCCGTCGAACGATCAACGGCCATGCCGCAGACCGGATCCTTCGCCGTCAGATAATCCTGCGGCTGCGCCGCAAACTTCGTGCGGCAGCTCTCGGAGCAGAAATGATAGAGGCGGCCCATGTGGTCGAACGAGGGTTTGCCGGCTCGCGGATCGACCGTCATGCCGCAGACAGGATCACGGATCACCGCTTCGGCAGCCTTCTCCTGATGATCATGGCCGCAATGGCAGTGACCGTCGCCGTGGCTGTGATGATGATGGTCGTCGTGTTCGTGCTTGGTATCCATGGCTATCTCCTGTGCCCCAAAGGGCAGTTGGAGAGGCTTATCCACCTTCCAGCAACTGGAAGGTCAAGTGCTAATCTTGACGACATCGATTTTTTCGAAACCGCCGCGTTGCGCAGCGCGACGGCGATCGTCGCCCGATCCTCAAATCGCGCCCGAGGCTCAGATCGGACTGATCAGCCCGAGCGGCTGGCTCCCGAGCAGTGCGGCGACCGAAATGCTGCCTCCCGGCTCGATCGTTTTTCCCGTCACGAGATCCGCCTTCAAGCCATGGAGAGGGGAGGGGACCGCGATCGCCGTGTCTTCCCAGAATTCCGGACCGGCAAAAAGCACGCCGGGATCGAGCCAGCCGAACATCAGCCGCGGGGCGGCGGTGATTGCGAATTCGCTGTTGTGCACGCGGGCGAAAGCAAGCACATGATCACGGCGGCTGCCCGTCGTCTTCAACGGAAGATAGTCACCCCCGGCAAAGAGAACCGGGTGCCGCTGGCGCAGCTGCAGGCCGATTGCGATGATGCGCTGCTTCAAGGCCGCCGCCTGGAGCTTGGCGATGGGTCCGGCTTCATCCAGCCAGGCCGTCAGGCTGGCGTGATCGACAGGCCGGCGATTGTCCGGATCGACAAGGCTGAAGTCGAAACCTTCCGCGCCCTGGTAAATGTCGGGAATGCCAGGCGCCGTCAGCTTGAGCAATGTCTGCGACAGGCTGTTGACGTAGCCGGCCGCAATAAAGGGCTGCAGCACCCTTTCGAAATCTTCCAGGAAGGCGTCATTGTCCGGCGACACCAGCGCCGCCGCATAGACTGTGATCGCCTCCTCGTAGGCGCCCTCCTGGTCGGTCCAGGCGCTGCGCAATTTCGCCTCGCGCACCGCCTTGACCGCGTAATCGGTAAAGCGGGCGCGAAGGTTTTCCATCTGTGCTCTGTCGAATTCCTCCGGCCAGACGCCGGCGAGCGCCTGATACAGCATCCATTCGATATTGGGCTCCGGCGCCGCCCCATCTGGCAGATCCTTCAGCCAAGGCCGGTTCATATCACGCCAACGCGCTACCGCCTGGGCAAACACATCCGCACCCTCGCTCAGGACATAGAGCCGCGCGCGCGCATCCTCGCCACGTTTGGTATCGTGCGTGGAGCTTGCCGAAAGCCCATGCGGCTGCAGCCGCGCCCGCTCGGCCATGCGACGATGGAAGCCATCCGGGCCCTCGGGCGCCTTGCCCGGTTCGCCGCCGACCTCGTTTGCGGCAAGCAGCCTGTTATAGCGGTAGAACAGCGTATCCTCCATCGCCTTCGCCATGACCGGCCCGCTCAGCTGTTGAAAGCGGATTCGGAATTCGTGTGCCGCATCGCCTTCGATCTTGCCTTCGAGAAGCTTCAGCACGTAGTCGAGCGCGCGCCGGTCGTCGAGCCGCGCCATCACTTGCGATGCGGTTGCGGCAAGAACGGCCGAATCCTGCCAGCTCAGCTGACCACCGTCGCCATAGGTGCGGTAGACGGGGAATGCGATCAGCAGCTCGCGTATGGCGGTGGCAATCTCTTCCCGGCTTATCTCGGGAAAGATGCCGGCCGCCATCGCTACCAGCCTGCCGGTCTCACCGGCGAAATTGCGCTCGACCATCTGTCGCTTGGCCTGCCGGCGGCCCTCATCGAGATCGCCCGCTTCGCCGGCGAGGCTGCGATAGGCATCGTCCAATATCCGCAGGCCGCCGGCGTCGATGAAGAGCTCGCCGAGGGCGGCGATGAATTCATATCCGGTGGTGCCGGCGACCGGCCAGCTCTCCGGCAGGACCTCGCCCGCCCCGAGGATCTTTTCGACGACGATATAGGTGTCTGTCCCGACTGCTGCCCTCAGCCTGTCGAGATAGGCCTTGGGTTCGGCGAGCCCGTCGACATGGTCGATGCGCAGGCCCTGCACCTTGCCATGGCGCACGAGTTCGAGCACCAGCCGGTGCATGTCGTCGAACACATGGGGATCCTCGACGCGGGTGCCGACCAGTCCGGTCACCTCGAAAAAGCGGCGGTAACTCAGATGCCGCGCCGCTTCCTTCCAATGGATCAGCCGCCAATGCTGCTCGTCATGCAGGCTCTTGAGGAATTCGCGATCGGACGAGACGTCCTCGAGTTTCTCACGAAGGACCGCCCGATCGCCTCCCTCGAAGAGGATGTCGCGCAGCGCGCGGGCGAAGTCCTCGCCTGAGGTCGCGGCCGCGGCCTCGGCCATTCGCATTGCGACCGGATCGTCAAGCCGGTTGGCGATCGCGCCGTAGCTGCTCGGGTTCGCCGGCAACAGCGTCTGAAAATAGGCCAAGGCGAAATTACCGTGCGTCTCGTCGAGCACGAGGCGCAGTTCGCCTGATGCCAGCGCCTCTTCGAAATCCTGGCCGAGCTGCGGCAGGGTCAGCGGTTCGCTCCAGTCGATGTCGAAATGGCTGGCATAGGCGCTCTGCGGGCCGAAGGCCAGCACGTCCCGCCACCAGGCGTTGTCAGGCGAAGCGGCCATATGGTTCGGAACGATGTCGAGAACCAGTCCCATGCCCGCCGAGGCGAGGCTTTCCGTCAGCCGGTCGAACCCGGCGCGGCCGCCGAGCGCCGGATCGATCTCATTGGCGTCGGTGACGTCATAGCCGTGAGTCGAGCCGCGGACGGCGGTGAAGATCGGCGAGGCGTAGAGGTGGCTGATGCCGAGCGTCTTGAGGTAGGGAACGAGGTCGCAGGCACGATCGAAAGTCATGCCGTTGCGGAACTGTATCCGGTAGGTCGCTGTCGGAAGAGTCATGAGGCCGTCTGACGTTGGAGGGAGACCTTTTCCAACGGTTGTGCCCGGTCTTTGGTTCCTTCAGTCGATGAAAACGCCCACACTTGCGGCGCGTCCGGCTGAATCGATGACGGTCAGTTTCGAATAGCCGCCGCCGTCGGGTAGCCATTGCTGGGTGCGCCGGCGCGAGAGATCGGGTAAGGGCTTGCCGTTGGCGAGCCAGCGGAAGGGCGCGCGGCCGCCCTGCAGCTTCAGCATCAGCGGCGATAGATCGCCAGCTCCAGCGCCGAGATCGATATGGGCGCCCTCGGGCGGATAGACGATCTGCGGCGCGGGCTCGCGGCCGGAGGCGACGAGCAGGCCGCTGGCATTCAGTGCAAAACGCCGCTGGCTGATCGGCAATTCGGACTGGGCGATGCGCACGGCGCCTGCCGGCGGGCGGGGCAGGGGCGTCGTGGCGATGCCGGATTTGGCGAAGGCCTCGAACAGGATCGGCGCGGCGGTGCCATAGCCGGTCAGACCGGGCACGGCGCTGTTATCAGGCCGTCCGGCCCAGACGCCGAGCACATACCGGCCGTCATAGCCGACCGACCAGGCGTCGCGATAGCCGTAGCTGGTGCCGGTCTTATAGGCGATGCCGCGCTGCGGCGCGCCGGCCGGTGGAATGACACCGGAGAGAATATTGGCAACGTTCCAGACGGCGACCGGCTCCAGCAACGGTTCGCCGTCGATTTTGCCCGGCGTGCCGGTGATGCCGTCGCCAAGCCTTGCCGGTTGGCCGCGATTGGCGAGCGCCGTATAAAGCTGCACCAGATCCTTCAGCGTGAGGCCAACGCCGCCGAGACCGATCGCCAGTCCCGGCGTCTCGTTCGGCGGCAGGACCGGGCGCACCCCGGCGCGGCGGAAGCGCACCATGAGCCGCGACGGCCCGACGGCGTCGAGCAGCTTGACGGCCGGCACGTTCAAGGAGAGCTGCAAGGCCTCGCGCACGGTGACGTCGCCCTGATAGCTCATGTCGAAATTGCGCGGCCGGTAGCCGAAGAAATCGGCGGGCCGGTCTTCGATGATCGTCTCCTGGGAAACGAGGCCCAGCTCAAAGGCGAGCCCGTAGATGAAAGGCTTCAGCGTCGAACCGGGCGAGCGGTTGACGCGGGTCATGTCGATCCAGCCGGAGCGGCTGGCGTCGAAATAATCGGCCGAGCCGACCTCGCCGACGATCGCGCCGGTCTGCGCGTCCGCCATTACCATGGCGAGCGAAAGCTTCGGCCCGAGTTTCATCGCCGCGGCGCGAGCAACGGATTCCAGCCCCTGCTGCACCTGCTTCTTCAACGTCGTCTGGTGCTTGAGGACCAGAGGCTCCTTGCGCAATGCGGCTTCGCCGAGATGGGCGGCAAAGGCAGGCAATTGCAGGCGTCGCGGTGGAATGGCGACAGCTTCGGCCCGTTCCGCCTCACCGTCGCCGACGGCCTCGGCCACTGCGACGCGGTCGAGCACGCGCTTGCGCGCCTCCTGTGCGGCCTGGAGATTGCGGTCCGGCCGCCGCCGTTCCGGCAATTGCGGCAGGGCGACCAGCAGCGCCGCCTCGGCCACCGTCAGGCGGCGCGGCTCCTTGCCGAAATAGGCAAGGCTTGCGGCGCGTACACCTTCCAGGTTGCCGCCATAGGGGGCATGTGTGAGATAAAGGTCGAGGATCTCTTCCTTCGACAGCCGCCGTTCGATCTGCGCGGCGCGTGCAAGCTGCAGAAGTTTTGCCGAAAACGAGCGTTCCGCGCGCGGCTCGATCAGCCGGGCCACCTGCATCGAAAGCGTCGAGGCGCCGGAGACGATGCGGCCGTTGCGGACGAACTGCAGGCTGGCGCGCCCGAGCGCCCAGACGTCGATGCCGGCGTGATCGTAGAAACGCTGATCCTCGTAGGCAACAAGCATGCGCAGGAATTGCGGATCGACGTCGGCGACCAAAGTCTTCAGCCGCCAACGGCCCTCCGGCGTCGCAAAGGCGCGCAACAGCTGCCCATCGGCATCCAGCACCTCGGGTGAAACCACCGCTGCCTTGTCGAGCGGCGGCGGAAAGGCCCGGTCGGCCGCGTCGAGCGCGACGAGAGCCGCGCCGGCAAGAAGGATGCCGGCGGCGGAGCCGATCGCGAACTTGTGCCATAGCCTCATTATTGTGCTGCTATGACCTCCATCTTGCCGGTCGCCGTGCGGGCCGAAAGCTCCGGCCGGTACATGTCCTCGACGCTTGCGGCCGGATGGTCGTACGTGCCGGGGGTGACGGCGCGTACGACATAGGCGACGTTGAATTCACGCTCCTCGCCGGGCGCGCGGTTGAAGGCGGCGACAAAGCGGTCGTAACGGAATTCCGTATGGGCGGCTGATATTTCGCCGATCCAATCGAAATTCGTCATCTGGGCGCTGTCGACGAGGTTCGGATTGTCGATCTCGAAGCCGGCCGGCAGAAGGTCGGTAATGACGATGCGCGACGACCAGTCATTGGTCTCGCGCACATGGATGACGACCACATAGCGCTCGTTCTGCTTCGCCTCGCTGACATTGGCCTGCTCGCCGTCGAGCGTGTAATAGCTGCGCTCGATGAGGAAGCCGTCGCCACCGGCTGGCAGCGGCACGGTGGGAGCGGCAACGGTGGTGACGACAGCCGAGACGGAGTCGTTCGTCTGGTTGGTCAGCGTCAGCGGGTGACCGGCGAGCGCATCGCCGGTCATGCGCGCCATATAGGCGCCGCTATGCGCCGCGCCATTGACATCGATCTTCAGACCGTCGTCACCGCCCTGGAGGGCGCGCGCGGCAAGCAGCATCCAGGCTTCTTCCTGAGTGCTCTTGTATTTGCTGCGGCCCCATTCCTTGGCGACGGACTTGGCGAGATCTGGGATGACAGGCGGCACCGGCCGGCTTTCGGCGGCGAGCGCCAGGATCGCCGCACCATCGCGCAGTATAGTGCCGTAGTCGGTGCGCGAGAGATTGACGCGCGACACCATCGATTGCTGCGACATCTGCAGCGCGTCGATGAAAATGTTCTTCGAACGCTGGGCGTCACCATAGAGCGCCAGAGCGGCGGCGATATGCGCCTTGGCGAGCGGCGTCGGGAACTGGTTGATCATCGTATCGGCATAATAGCGCAGATCGCTGATCGCGGCCTTCTTGTTGCGGGCAAGAACATAGATGGCATAGGCGATCTGGTCGCCCTGGCCGTTGATGTCGGTGGTATAGGACAGCGTGTTCTGCAGATTTTCGAGCGCCTGCACGAAGGCCTTTTCCGGCACGTCATATTTCATTTCGCGGGCCCGCGTCAGGAAATCGGTGACGTAGGAATCGAGCCAGACATCACCGGAATCCGGTCCCCAGAGGCCGAAGCTGCCGGCCGAGGCCTGGTAGGAAAGCACGCGATAGATCGCGTCCTGCACGCGCTTGTGCACGTCCTCGTCGTTTTCGATGCCGGCCTGCTTCGCCACTTCGGCGAAATAGAGCAGCGGCAGCGCCCGGCTGGTCGTCTGCTCGGCGCATCCGAAGGGGTAGCGGTCGAGGGTCATCAGCAGCGCCGGAATGTCGAAGGCCGCCGAACGGGTGACGTTGACGCTGATTGAGGCGCCGGGCAGCACGCTGTCGGCCAACAGGTTCTTGTCCACCGTCAGCTTGGCCCCCGGCTTCAGCGCCAGCACCCTGCGTTGGGTGATCGGCAAGGATGCCGGACGGACCGGCACATCGACGACCTGGTCGAGCGAGATGCCGGAGGCGTCGGACAGGTTGATCGAGACGCTGCCGGCGCCCGGCTGTTTGCCGATGAGCGAAAGCGTCAGTTCGGATTTCGCGCCCGCTTCGAGGCGGATTGTTTGCGAGGCTGAAGCCTGCTCGATGCCGACCGCATCATTGCCGGTCAGCTGCAGCTTGTAGTCACCGGCCGGCGCATCGGTATTGGCGATGTCGAGGCGCAGATTGGCCTTGTCGCCGGGTGCGAGGAATTTCGGCAGGCTCGCCGTCACGACGACGGGATCGCGGATGATGACGTCCTTGACGCCGTGGCCGACACCCGTCTTCGACCAAGCGACCGCCATGACGCGCGCCGTGCCGTTGAACTGCGGAATGTCGAAGGAGACCTTCGCCTTGCCCTCGGCATCGAGCTTGACCGGACCGGAGAAGAAAGCGACGAGCTTCTGCGTCGGCGGGCTTGCCTGCAGCGCAATGGCGCCGCCGTCGCCGCCGGTCCTGAGCTTACCGGTCGCGCCCAGGGAGCCGTCGATCAGCCGGCCGTAGAGGTCGCGGATCTCGAGACCGAGCTGACGCTGGCCGAAATACCAGTCTTCCGGATTCGGCGGTTCATAGCGCGTCAGGTTGAGAATACCGACATCGACGGCGGCAACCGTCACGTAGGCATCCTCGTTGGCGCCGGCGCCGGTCACCTGCAGGCCGATCTCAAGCGGTCCGCGCGGCAGCATCTTTTCTGGTGTGTCGAGCTTGACCTGCAGCGCGCGCTGCTCGGGATCGACCTTCAGCCACTTGATGCCGATCGATCGCATCGGCATGTGGCTGTCCTGCGCGGCGCCGGGGCGGAAGAGCGTTGCCGTGACATAGGCGCCGGCGCCCAGGTCCGCGGTGACCGGGATGTCGATCTCGCCGCCGGTCTCGCCGATCGTGGCGTTCTCCACGCCGACGAGCTTTTCGGTTCCGGCCGTCACCATCAGTTCGCCGCCGTAGCGCGACGTGATTTTCAGCTTGGCGGTTTCGCCGACCTTGTAGCTGTCCTTGTCGAGGGCGATTTCCAGGCCGTCCGGCGTTTCGGTCGACGTCGAGGCGACGAACCAGCCGGCGTCGAATTCGACGCTGGAGGTCGGGCCGTCGGCATCAGGGCTTTCCACTTCGAGGCGGTAGCGGCCCCAGGTCACCGGCACGGAAATCTTGCCGCCATCCATCGTCGCGTCGACGCTGCCGTTCGAAATCTGCTCGGCGGTATAGACCGGCTCGTATTTCCAGGCAGTCCCCTCGCGATACCATTGGTACTCGCGGTTGAGGCTGTAGAATTTCCAGCGCAGACCCTTCGCCTCCTGCTTCTGCCCCTCGGCATTGACGCCGATCACCGTGAAGTTGGCGATGGAATTCTCGGGCAGCTCGTCGGAAAATTCCGGCTTTATGCCGATCGAAGCGCGATCGTTCTTCACGGGAAGGACAAGCGAGCGCTCGATGGCGCGACCGCCCGCTTCCTGCATGCGCATATAAACGGTGGCGTTGAGCAGCTGCGTCGTTGCCGGCAGGTCGCCGACGGTGAGGTCCGTCGAAGCTTCGCCGTTTTCGTCGAGTTCGGGCAGCCCCTCGATCGGCAGACGCGAATCCTCGTTCGCCTCCTCGTCGGCAAGCCCGAAGAGGAAGCCCTTATAGGCGGCGCTCTCACGCGTCGGCTTGACGACAACATCGCCCTCGAGCGTCAGGCCGACGGCCGGGGCGCCATAGAGATATTTGCCTGAGATGGTGATGTTCGCCGGCGTATCCGGGCCGATCTCCTTGGCCTCGGTCTTGATCTCCATGTCGGTGCGATCGGGCACGAAATCGTCGACGAGGAAACTCTTGCTGGCGATCGCGCTGCTCTTCGGGTCGGTGAAGATGTTCATCGTCCAGGTGCCACGCATGGCGTTTGCCTGGGTGGCGAAATCGACGGAATAACCGCCGAGATTGCTGGTCTGGCTGACGATCCGGCGGTCTTCGACGCCATCCGGCCGGCTGAAGATGAAAGTCAGCGGCAGATTCTCGATGGCATTGCCGTCGGTGTCGCGGGCAAGCGCCTGAGCATGGACGGTTTCGCCGGCGCGGTAGATGCCGCGTTCGGTAAAGGTCAGCACGTCGATCGCGCCGGGTGAGGCGCGGCCGGTAACACCGCGGTCGGAGAGATCGAAGCCGGCCCGCGTCATGTCGAGGAACACATAGTCCGCCGTGCCGTTCCTGGCGGCGATGACGGCGGGCGTCAGCGCCGCCGTTCCGCGGATCAGGCCGGCGGTGAAGGTGGCGCGGCCGTTTTCGTCGGTCGTCGCCGTGCCGAGCACCTCGTTGTTCTTGGCAAGCAGCTGCAATTCGACGCCTGATATCGGCTTTGCCGAGGCAAGCGAACGGGTGAAGACGTTGAGCCCGTCGGTGCCGGCATAGGTGCTGACGCCGATGTCGGAGACGAGGAACCATTGCGTCGCCTGTGAATCCCACTCCTGCGCCGGCGCATTCGGCGCCGTCGCCGTCATCACGTAGATGCCGGGCTTGCGTTCGGGCAGCGCCTCGTCGACGGGGAAGCTGGTGATGATGTCCTTGTTGAGCTCGTTGGCGATGTCGATCGACCCCTGCCAGACCAGCTCGCCGCTCTGTTCCTCGATGTTCTGGGCGCTGTAGCCGTCGAGCTGGGTCAGGAACTGCGAGTTGGTCAAGAGCGGCGCGATGGCGCGGTCGCCGATGCGGTAGAGTTTGAGGTTGGCCGAGGTCAGGTTGACCGAAACGATCGGGATGCCGCGGCGCGCTGTCGAGGGCAACACGAAGCTGTCGCCGGTGAAGCGCACCATCTGGCTGCGGTCCTTGATATAGACGTCGATGGAAACAGGCGCGTCGAGCGTCTCGTCGACCGATGACGGCAGGCCGGTGCGGAAGGCGATCTTGTAGGTCTGGCCGTGCGTCAGGCCCTCGACGCAGATCTGCTTATCCTTGGTCTCGACCGCCTTTGGCGCCTCGCCGTTCAGCGTCACGAAGGGCGTATAGTCGGTGGTCTTGATCAGCGCCTCCGAGAAGGTGGCACAGGCCCGCGGCGTGGCGCTGTCGGCGTCGACCGTGTGTTCGGTGATGCGGAAGCCCTGCGTCGATTTGAGCTGCAGGTAGGCGGTCTGCACCTCGTCGGAGGCAACCAGCGCCAAGCTCGCCTTGTAGGCGTCGAGCGCCGGGCGGTAATTGGCGTTTCGTTCGAGAGCGGTGGCCAGCACGGCGAGCGCCTCGGCGCGCTTGGCCTTGGTGCGGGTCAGCTCGTAGCCGTTCAGCGCGTCGACCACGGCCTGACCGGTGACGCTGCTTTCCGTGCTGCCGAAGGAAATTGCGGCGCGGGCAGATTCGAGCCAGAGATCGGCATCATCGGGCGTGAGCGACAGCGCGCCGTGGAACGCGATCAGCGCGTCCGTCAGGTTGTTGGCCGTCATGTCGAGACGGGCATTGGCCGTCAGGCTGTCGGCGCCCTGGCCCTGCTGGCCGTCTGTCAGGGCAAGATTGTCCTTGAAGTCGTGGGCCTGCTGAATGAGGTCGTTGCTTAGGAAGGTCGGGCGCGGCGCGGCGCCGATATCCGGTTCCTTCTGGGCTGCCGTCTCGACGATCTTGCCGGCGATGGCGCCGGGGAAGGCGTTCATCGTCTTGAAATCGGATTTCAGGAAGCACCATTTCACCTTGGGATTGTAGGTGAAGGCCTTGCAGCTCTTATCGCCGATGCAGGAGGTCTTGCACTGGTCGAGCGAGACGTTCTGCTCGGTGCGAAGATCGAAGCCGAAGAAATCGGCATCCTTGATCGTCTGGATGTCACGCTTGGTCTCCGCAGCGGCGGCTGGAAGGCCGATGGCGATCGCGGAAAAAAATGCGATGGTGGCGAAAGCAAAGAACGAGCGCACGGACATAGGTTCCCCCCGGAATGCTGGCTCAGACCGGCGGCACTCTCCTCACTCCTCATGAGATTGTCAACTCAACTTGGGCGCTGTTTCGCCTTCAAACACACGCTTTCATTTAGTTGTCACATCGGCGTGAGTGAACGGCTTGTGATTTGCCGCTTTGGCAAGGATGAGCAAGGATTTGAGCGACCGCCAGGAGGTAGCGCACATGTCCATGTCTTCCAACCGCTGGAGCCTTGCCGTGCTCCTTGCCGCCACTGCTGTCTTGCTCGACACGGGCATAGCAGGCGCCGCCGAGAAAGCGGTCGTCATTCCGCCGCCGGCCATGGACGAAGCCGTCAGGTCGAGCACCGAGACCGCCATTTTTGCCGGCGGCTGTTTCTGGGGCGTTCAGGGTGTCTTCCAGCATGTGAATGGGATCGAGAGCGCCGTCTCCGGTTATGCCGGCGGCGAGGCTGAAACGGCGCAATACGAAACGGTCAGCACCGGCTCGACCGGCCACGCCGAAGCCGTCGAGGTCAGGTTCGACCCGAAAAAGGTGACCTACGGCAGGTTGCTGCAGATCTTCTTCTCCGTGGCGCACAACCCGACGCAGCTGAATTTTCAGGGACCGGACCGCGGCACCCAGTACCGCTCGGTGCTGTTCGTCACCGCCACCGGGCAGCGAGAGGTGGCCGAGCGCTACATCGATCAGCTCGACAAGGCCCATGTCTTCCCGAAGCCGATCGTCACCAAGGTGTCCGATGCCGCCGGCTTCTATCCCGCCGAGGCCTATCACCAGGATTTCCTGACGCGCAATCCGACCTACCCCTATATCGTCTACAACGACCTGCCGAAGATCGAGAATTTGAAGGCGCTGTTTCCCGCCGACTACCGCAGCCAGCCGGTGCTCGTCGGGAAGACCAAGGGCTGAATTGAGCCTGCTCAGTTTCGGCGGTTGATCCCGGTACGGATCGCAGTCGCTCAAGGCATGATGTCGATGGGCGTATGATCGGGAACGCGGGCCCAAATTTCCCGCATCTCCCTATCGGTGACCGCTATACAGCCATCCGTCCAATCCCACAGGCGATGCATCCCTCCGAGCAGGCCCCAGCCATTCGGCAGCCCGTGGATCATGATGCTGCCGCCGGGCCGATAGCCGTTCACTTCAGCCTCATGTTGCTCTTTCGGATTCGGATAGGAAATGTGCAGGCTGAGATGGGCCACGGATTTTGGATTGCGCCAGTCTATTTCATAACGCCCTTCCGGTGTTTTCTCGTCGCCTTCGCGCTGCTTGGGGCCTGCATCGGCAGCACTTCCAAGTGAAATCTGATAGGTCGAGATCGCAGCGTCGCCTCTGAAAAGGACCATGCGGCGTTCGGACTTGTAAACGCGAATGAGGTCGGCGCGTTGCTCCGGCGGTGCATCCGCGGGCGGCAGGCCCGAGCCGATCCTGGCCATCACTTTGGTATAGGCAAACAGGCTGACGGCCACGATGACCAGGACAACAAATTTAGTTCGCAACGTGATCCTCAATCGCCGAGCCCGATGGAATAATCCGATCGTATCATTGCCCGCTCTCATCCAGAAGTAGGCGGTTGATTCAAGGTGATTGAGCGGCAGGTTTTTGCCTTGCCGGCGTCGTGTTAAGGATTTGTCAACGTTAACAATGCGTTAAGCGGCAAAAATCGCGTTTCACCCCGGAACATATCGTCAGGTTTCCCGTTACGACAATGAGTTTCGGGCAGGGAAGACTGCCGAGCGGCTCCTTCTTTCGAAGTATGTGCGTAACAAGAGGACGAATCATGGCCACCAACGTCGTGCGGCGCTGCCAACGAGATGATCTCATGAAGCAGAGAGTATTGATCGTCGAAGATGAATTCCTCATCGCGCTTGATCTCGGCGCGACCGTGGAAGGCATTGGCATGCAGGTCGCGGGCCTTGCGAATGACCGCGAACAGGCGCTGCGGCTGGCGCCGTCCGCCGATATCGCCTTCGTCGACGTCAATCTCGCCGATGGTCCGACCGGGCCTGAGCTCGGCAGGCGGCTGGCGGAAGAGCATGGGATCGCCGTCGTCTTCATGACCGGCAATCCCGAGATCGTCGCCGGCGGCGTCAAGGGAGCGGTCGGCGTCGTCCAGAAGCCGGTCATGCCTTCGCTTGTCGAACAGCTGGTGACATATCTTGCCGCGCGCCGCGTGGGCATGTTTGCGGTCGTGCCGGCGCAGATGACTGTTTTTACATGATCGCAAGGGGTGATCAGCCGGACATGGCCGCAAGCTGCGGCTCTCCGCCGGCCTTTTCGGCCTTCGGGCAGCCATAGGCCTTCAGAAAGGTGCGCACGGCATTGCGCGCCGCCTTTTCCAGGTCTTCATTGGTGGGTGTGCCGCCGAACAGCGTCATCATCTGCAGGTCGGCATTGGCGAGCGCCACGAACTGCCGGGCGGCGACGTCGTAATCATCGATAGCAAGCGCTTGACTGTGGGCAAGGCGGGCGAGAAGCGCGGAAAGCGCGGTGGTTAGTTTGCCCGGCCCCTGCTGGCGCCAGCTTTCGAAGAGGTGCGGATATCGCTCGCCCTCCGTCTGCACCAGTTTGCGCAGGAATTTTCCATCATGATTGCAGATGCAGTTTTTATTGAGGCGCACGGCAAATGCCGTCAGACCGTCCTCCAGATTGTCGGCGCTGTCAGGAAAGGTCGACAGCACGGAGAAGAGCATGGCATTGGCGCGGTTCATGACGTCCTCGACGACGGCGACGAACAGTGTCTCCTTTTCACGATAATGATTGTAGATCGTCTGGCGGGAGACACAGGCGACGGCGGCGATCTCGTCGATGCTGGCGGCTGAAAAACCCTGGCGGCAGAAGACATCGGCGGCGGCGTCGAGGATCGACATACGCTTGGCGCATTGTCCACGCTGCGTGTGCCCCGCCATCCGGTCTGCCGGTGTCATGCTGTCTTTCATGGAGCGAAGATAAGATGTCTTGACGGTTTAGACAATGGCGTCTAGTTTTACAGGCGTGTCCAAATTTATTGACACTCTTGGTTCCGCCGCTGGAGATATGAGCTCCCAACTTCGTCTTCGCGCGAACGATCATCATTGAACCCAGCGCATCGGCGCGAAAATCGGACTGATTTTCGGAGAGCACGATGCGTCGATTCCAAAGAGTGCGGAGCGACGATCCGGCGCATCCGCTGCGCTTTTACGAAAGATCACCATTATGACGGCTTCCTTCTTTCGCATTGCCCTCATTCTCGGCCTGTTGTCGGCCATCGGTCCCTTTGCCATCGACATGTATCTGCCTGCGCTGCCCTCCATCGGCCAGGACCTGCATGCCGACAACAGCGTCACGCAACTGACCCTGCTCGCTTTCTTTATCTCCTTTGCGCTTGCGCAGCTCGTCTACGGGCCGCTGTCGGACATGTGGGGCCGCAAGCTGCCGCTCTATCTCGGTATCGGCCTCTTCGCCGTCGCGTCGATCGGTTGCGCATTTGCGACCGATATCGAAACGCTGATCGCCTTCCGTTTCGTCCAGGGCATCGGCGGTGCCGCCGGCATGGTCATTCCCCGGGCCATCGTCCGCGACATGCATACCGGCGTCCAGGCCGCGCGGCTGATGTCGCTGCTGATGCTGGTCTTCTCGATCTCGCCGATCCTGGCGCCGCTGACGGGCAGCGCCGTCATCGAGCTCTCCGGCTGGCGCGGCGTATTCTGGGCCGTGACCGGCGCCGCGGTGATCGGCCTTGTCCTGCTTTCCACCCAGCTCGAGGAAACCCGCCCGGCCGAGGAGCGCAACGGCAGCGGCCTCGGCAGCGCCATGAAGGCCTATCGTCTGCTGCTCGCCGACCGCAATTTCCTGACGCTGACTTTCATCGGCGGCCTCGGCATTTCGAGCTTCCTCGTCTATCTCGCCAACTCTCCTTTCGTGCTGATCCAGCATTACGGGCTCACGCCGACCGAATACAGCTTCGCCTTCTCGATCAATGCCGTATCCTTCTTCGCGGTATCGCAGGCGACGGGCTGGCTCGGGGAGCGGTTCGGTCTGGTGCGCGTCATGCGGATTGCCGTCAGCGCCTTTGCGCTGGCCATGATCGTCATGGCGGTGGTGATGGCTTCAGGCTTCAACCAGCTGCCTGTTATGGCGACCTTCCTGTTCATCGGCTACGGCTTCCTCGGCCTCGTCATTCCAACGAGCGCGGTGCTTGCCCTTGAAGATCACGGCGCGATCGCCGGCACCGCCTCGTCGCTGATGGGCACGCTGCATTTCGTGATTGCCGCCGTCGCCATGGTTGTATCGAGCCTGTTCTTCGATGGCACCGCCGTTCCAATGGCCGCGGGCATCGCGCTTTGTGCCTTCTCGGCCTTCGTGCTGACCCAGGCGACGATCGGTCGCCGCGTCGCCGCCGCCGCCGCCGCCGAATAGCCGGAAACAGGCCGCACCCGGCAACGAGTGCGGCCATGCCATCTTTCTACAATGCCCATTGTCGGCGAGCCGATCGAGAGCATCAGGCAGCCTCAAGCCGGCCCTGCTGAATCTTTGCCTATAGACGGGGTTCAGCCCGCCAGTGTGAAGGCGTCGCTTTCGCCTGGAACGAGTTCCATCGGCCAGATCCTGTTGCGCGCGCCCTGCGGATAATGGTCGGCATAGGCCGGCATGGTGGCGAGCAGGGTTTCGCCGAGTTGGGCGCCGAGATCGCGCAGCGACATGCGGAAGGAGGTCAGCGTCGGCTGCAGGAAATGTGTGCGCGATTCTTCGCGGAAACCGACGACGGCAAGGTCGCGCCCGGGCACGATGCCGGCTTCCGCAAGCCGCCGGTACAGTCCGATCGCCATCAGTTCGTGGATCAGGATGATTGCGGTCGGCCTCTCTTCGATCATCAGCAATTCGTGGCCGGCCTGATAGCCGCCCTGTTCACTCGACTTCACACGGATGACGAGGGCGGGGTCGAAGGGAATGCCGTGCCGTTTCAGCGCCTGACGGTAACTGTCGAGGAAGATGTAGCCGAGATTGATGTCGGAGGAGGGGGCCGCCACCGCAATCCGCCGGTGGCCTTTGGCGACGAGTCGGTCGACGCCGCGCGCCGCCACGCCCTCGAAATCGAGATCCATCCAGGTATAGCTGCCGCCGGACGCACTGCGGCCGAGCGCCACGAATGGGATGCGGGCCTTTTCCAGAAACTCGATGCGCCGGTCGGTGCGCCGCGTCGCCGAGATGATCAGCGCATCGACGAGCCGGCGCGCCACCATGCGCTTCAGATATTCATGCGGGTCCTCGTCATCGGGGCAGGGCAGCATGACCAGATCGAGCTTGTGGCGGGAAAAGACGCTCTGCAGCCCGTCGGTGACGCCGAGGAAGAAGTCGTCGCTGTTCTCGACCGTCTCGCGGCTGACCTCGAGCATCAGCCCGATGACGTTGGTCATGCCCTGGCGCAGGCTGCGGCCCGACTGGTTGGCGACATAACCGAGTTCTTCGGCGGCGGCCAGCACGCGCCGGCGCGTGTCTTCATTGACATCCGGCTTGCCGTTCAACGCCCGGGACACCGTCCCGATCGAAATGTCGAGGTGCTCGGCGAGCTGGCGAATTCCTTTCATCTGCAGCGATCTTCCTCCCTGACGACGCCGCCCAAATGCGCAAAGAACGTAACGCCTCGATCCCAGTGTCCGGTCCTTCTTGCCACAGGATTGCGCCCGCGAAAAGCCAGGGAGAGACGTCAGGGCTTGAAGCTCTGGCGGATGATGAGTTCCGGAATGACGCGTTCGTAAGCCGGGGGCGAGTCCGGGTTTTCGAGCCGCCGCTCCATCAGATCGACGGCGCGCTGCGCCATGACCACCGGGTCCTGGCGGAAGGTGGTCAGCTGATAGCTCAGCCAGGAGGATTCCGGCACGTCGTCGAAACCGATGACGGCGATATCCTCCGGAATGCGCAGCCGCGCTTCCAGGCGCGCGACATCCATCAATCCGAAGGCGATCAGGTCGTTGGCGCAGAAGATGGCGTCCGGCTTCATTCTTTTGGATAAGAGGGCGCGGCCGGCGGTGACGCCGCCCTGATAATCCGAATCGTCGCCGCGTGCGACGACGACCGATGCACCGAGCGACTTGGCTGCCGAAACGAAGGCGCTTTCGCGCTCCATGATAGCAGGCGTTCCCGAGTTGGAGCCGATCACTGCCAGCTGACGCCTGCCGCTTTCATAAAAGGCCGTCGCCGCCTTGCGCGAGGCTTCGGAATTGCCGGCGCGCACATGGTCGGCGTCGGGCTCCGAGCGGCCGATGACGACGAGCGGCTGGCCGTTGCGCTGGGCGAGTTCGAGGAAACTCGCCGGCGGCGAGCCGGACAGGATGATGATCGCCTCGGCGCGGTGGCCGATCAGCATCTTCTGGGCGGCGAGCAGTTCGTCTTCCGTCTGGCCGGTGTTGATCAGAATCGGAATGCTGCCGCGCCGGATCAGGGCTTTGGCAAGGGCGGCGGCCAGATGCGCGCGAAAACCCACCTCCGGCCGTGTGGCGACCATGCCGACGAGGCGGCTTTGATTGGCAAGCACGCCGCGCGCCAGATCATTGACGTGATAGCCGAGCTCTTCGGCGGCCCGCAGCACTTTCTCGCGCGTTGCAGGCGCAACGCTCGCGCCTGGCGTAAAGGTGCGCGAGACAGCCGAGCGCGAAACGCCCGCCATTTGCGCCACCTGTTCGGCGCTGACGAAACGCATGCGCTCTTTTCTCAGCACCTTGCCGCCGTTCACGGGACCATCATCCATCGGCTCTCAACTATTGCGCGTCTCTGACAGCCGGATGACAGGCGGCGGGATGGGCGGGATCTTTTGCGTGCTGTTCGTTGGCGTGCCGGCTCACGCTAAGACCGCTCCCCACAAGGGGGAGGGGCTAAGCCACGGTCTCGGCGGCGATCAAAGAAGAGATCTTGTTGGACTTTTACGTGAAACGGTGCGGCATGGAGGGGGTCTTCGGCCCGGACGAGCGGCCGGGATGTCGCACAAAAAACCGAGGCTGCGGGACGCAGCCTCGGCTGGAGGCAAACCGGCGGCGATTAAAACCAATGCCGCTGCAAGAATTCAGGGGCTATTCGCAGACCCGCACGGTTTCGGTATGGTAATAGCCGTCATAGCGGTTGCGGACGTCGCGGTCCTCATACCAGCACCTCGGCGCCGGCTCGACATAACGAGGGCCTTCATCGACGTAGCGAGGGCCGCCATTGGCGAGTGCGCCGCCGATCAGGCCGCCGACGACACCTGCCGCGACGCCGCCGGCGATGATCCGGCCGGTATTGTCGTGATGATGGTGGTCACGCGCCGCAGCAGGCTGAATAGCCGATCCAACAAGGGCCGTCGCGATCAACAGGCTGCTAATAATTCTCTTCATGACATTCTCCTCAGTGGCACTTGCCCCGGATAAGAGGGAAATGCGGCAGGAACGCGTTTGTTCGTTCAATCTTTACGACACGCGTTAACGCAAGTCATCCCCATCAAGTTGCCGGCCCCGCCGCCGTCGTCTCTTCCAGCACGTCCTCGGGAATATCGTCGAACGAGGCGTAGTTGAGATTGTAGAGTCTGGAATAGAGCTTGCCGTTCTTCATCAGCTGGCGGTGGTCGCCGCTTTCGATGATTTCGCCGTTCTGCAGCACGATGATGCGGTCGGCTTCGCGGATCGTCGCCAGGCGATGGGCGATGACGAGGCCGGTGCGGTTTTCGAGCAGCTTCACCAGCGCCTTCTGGATCAGCATCTCGGTATAGCTGTCGATATTGGCGGTTGCCTCGTCGAGCACGAGGATCTTCGCATCCGCCACAAGGGCGCGGGCAAAGCTCAAAAGCTGGCGCTGGCCGAGCGAGAGATTGCCGCCGCGCTCGCCGAGAATGCTGTCATAGCCATCGGGCAGGCGCATGACGAAATCATGCGCGCCGACGGCCCTGGCCGCCTCGATCACCTGTTCGCGCGTCGCTTCCAGCTTATGGTAGCGGATGTTTTCGAAGACGGTGCCGGTGAAGAGGAAGGGTTCCTGCAGCACCATGGCGATCTGCGCTCCGAGCGAATCCTGGGTCAGGTCACGCACGTCGTGGCCGCCGACCAGCACCTGGCCTTGCTGCACGTCGTAGAAGCGATGGATTAGCGACA
This sequence comes from Rhizobium sp. NLR10b, assembly GCF_019685435.1. NCBI lineage: Bacteria > Pseudomonadati > Pseudomonadota > Alphaproteobacteria > Hyphomicrobiales > Rhizobiaceae > Rhizobium > Rhizobium sp. NLR10b. The sequence goes on from NZ_JABDWV010000001.1 coordinate 69,292, forward strand.
TGCAGCTCGATTTGCCGGAGCCCGTCGGCCCGACCATCGCCACCGTCTCACCGGGATTGACCTTGAAGCTCACATGTTTCAGCACCGGATGCTTCGGATTGTAGCCGAAGACGACATCCTTGAATTCCACCGAGCCGTCCATGTCGCGCGACAGGGTCTTGGCGTCAGGCGCGTCCTTGATGTCGACGGGGACGTCGAGCACTTCGGTCAGCCGCTGGCCCGAAGCCATGGCGCGCTGCATCACCGAATATTGCAGGGTCAGCGAGCGGATCGGGTCGAAGAAGCGCTGGATATAGAAGAGGAAGGCGACGAGCACGCCGACATCGAGCGCCTGGTTGAGAACGCGGGCGCCGCCGACGACGATGACGAGCGCCATCGCCACGCCGGTCAGGCTGTCGACGATCGGCACCATCACCTGGGCATAACGCGCGGCCGTCAGATGCGTTTTGAGATTGGCATGCGCCTTGTCGTCGTAGAGCGTGAAGTTGACGCCCTGCCGGTCCATGCTCTGGACGGCGCGCACGCCGTGGATCGCTTCGGCAAGCGCGCCGTTGGCGACCGAATTGGTCTCGTGCGCGGCCATGAAGGACTTGCGGGCGAGCGGCAGCCAGAACAGCCGGACGACGAACAGCACCGGCAGCACCGAAAGCGTCAGCAGCCCCAGCTTGAAATCGAGATAGAGCATCACGAAGACGATGCCGAAGAGCAGCACGATGTCGCCGACGGACAGCACCGAGGTTTCGAGGAATTCCTGCATCGAGTTGACGTCGCCCTGCAGGCGCGACATCAGCCGCCCCACTTCGGTCTTGTCCATGAAGGAGAGCGAGACGCGCTGGAGATGCGAAAACATCGCCTTGCGGATGTCGAAGAGCACCTCTTCCGCGACATTGCCGACCAGCGTCTCCTGCGCGTAGCTTGCCGCATAATTGATAAGGATGGCGATGGTGAAGGCGGCAACAGCCCAGATCAGCGCCGCATGATTGCCGCCCGGCGACATGCCGTGATCGATGGCGTAACGGATGATCAGCGGGATCAGCAATTGCATCGTCGTGAAGGTCAGCACGGCGACAACAGCCCAGAGGACCTGGGTGCGGTAGGGGCGAACGAAAGCCCAGATGCGCTTGATGATGTTGCCGTCGAAGGCCTTGCCGAACATTTCCTCCTCGACGCGATGCGAACCGACCACCGCCCGCGGCGGACGGCGCCCATCCTCGCGAACGTCGGGACGCTCTGTTTCCAGTTCCTCGGCCATGTCTTTCCTCCTGCGGCCATCATGTCAGGTGGCCAGCACGTTCATTGCGTGTCCCCTTCTCCCCAGCGGGGGGTCCGAAGGACGGTGCCCGAAGGGCGGATGGGGGGGCCGCACGGCACGCCCTCTTTGCCCTTCGCTTCCGCTCAGGGCACTCGTCGCTGTCGCTCCTCGCCCTCTTCGCCTCGCTTTGCTCGGCACTTCTCCCCAGTGGGGAGAAGAGAGGCATCTCATCACGCGCTCAACACCTCGTCGCCCGGCCGCACCTGCAGATCGTAGAGCGCCTTGTAGCGCCCGCCGAGCGAAAGCAGCGCCTGATGCGTGCCGCGCTCGACGATCCGTCCGTCTTCGACGAACAGGATCAGGTCGGCATGCATAAGCGAGCTCAGGCGATGGGCAACGATGATGGTCACCCGGTCGGCGGCGTAGCGGCGCATGGCGCTGCGGATGCGCTGCTCGGTGGCCGCGTCGATTGCCGCCGTCGAATCGTCGAACACCATCACCGCCGGCTTCAGCATCAGGGCGCGGGCGATCGAAAGACGTTGGCGCTGTCCGCCGGAGAGCGACACGCCGCGCTCGCCGACGACGGTGCCGTAACCGGTGGGAAGGCCGAGCACGTAATTGTGCAGTTGAGCGCTTTCGCTGGCGCGTTCGATGCGGCTTTCCTTGGCCCAGGGGTCGCCATAGGCGATGTTGTTCTCGATCGTCGTCGTGAACAGGAAGGAATCCTGCTGCACGACGGCGACAGCCCGGCGCAGCGACTGCAGTGTCGCCTTGCGGATGTCCTGGCCGTCGATGGTAATCCTGCCGCCGCTGACATCGTAGAAGCGCGGGATCAGATGGGCGATGGTCGACTTGCCGCTGCCGGGAGGGCCGACGATGCCGATCGTCTGGCCGCGCCTGGCTTCAAGGGAGACATCATGGAGCACGGTGCGCTTTTCCGAGCCGGGATAGGCGAAGCTGACATTCTCGAAGCGCAGCACGCCCTCCGTCACCGCCAAATCCGTCGCGTCCGGCGCATCCTTGATCGCGATGTCGAGGTCGAGCAGAGCAAAGAGCCGCGAGCCGCAGGTGGAGGCGCGGGCAAAGGCATTGACCATCAGGCCGAGCTGGCGCACCGGCATCTGCAGGATGGTCATGAAGGTCAGGAACGAGGCGAGCGTGCCGACGGTGATCTCGCCCGACATGACCTTGCCGCCGCCGACCCAGAGCACGAGGCCCATGGCGGCGAAGAAGGAGAAGGTCATGGCGCTGGTGTTGACGACGCGGATGCCGACCCGCTGATGCGCAAGCGCCAGCGCGTTCTTCGAGGCGGCCTCGAACTTCGACAGTTCGTGTTCCTGGGCGGCAAAGGCCCGCACGACGCGAATGCCGCCGAGATTCTCCTCCATGATCCGGGTCAGCACCGACAGCCGCTCCTGGAGGTCGAGCCAGGTGGCCCGCAGCCTGAGCTGCGTCACCGAGGAGCGCCAACCGACGAAGGGCACGAAGGAGAGCGCCAGCAGCCCGAGCACGACATCTGTCGACAGCAGCATATAGGCGCCGATGCCGATCAGGATCGACAGCAGGACCATGCGGACCAGCGCGGTGGAAAAATACATGCGCACGCCCTCGAGATCGAGCAGGCCGACGGTGATCAGGTCGCCGGAATGGACCGTATCGTGAAAGCTGAAGGAGAGGCGCTGGATTTTCTCGTAGCAGGCCAGGCGCAGCTCGTAGCCCATGTGGTGACCGACGGATTCGCTGAAATAGTTCTGCACCATGGTGAAGAGACCGCGCAGCACGCTGGCGCCGAGCAATAGCAACGCCGTGGTCAGAAGCGCGTCTTGCGCCGCCTGGCCGGCCGCACCGCCGCCCATCGCCATCTGCGTGTGGTCGACCGCCCGGCCAAGAAGGCGGGGGATCATCAGCTGGAAGGTGGAGGCGATGAGGGTGGCGCCAATCGCCAAGCCGGCCTGCCAGGGATGGCGGAAGGCCATCACGGTGATGCGCACCAGTGTATAGAGGCCTCGGCCCCAGCCTGCCGCAGTTGCAAGCGCCATCGAAGCCGAAGGCTTCGTCGCGCGTGTTGACGCATCGCTGCTCACGGTATTTTTCCAATAGATGTGGTGCTCGGACGCTGGCCCGAAAAGACGGCAAATCCATGAAGGGATTGATAGCACCGTCATTTTTGCCGATTCCAACTGGGCGTTCAAGTAAAGAATTCACCAACTGGTTATTTTTGCGTGAGGCCCTCACGCATCCCTCTCGGGAACTATCGGCGCGCGGGTGGGTTGCAGCAGCAAGGCCCGAGAGGCGCCCGTTACGGAGAGACCCATGCCGCTGAAAGCCCTTGCTCTCAACGCGACGCTGAAGACCAGCGACGCCAAGGATCCGTCATCGACCGACCGGATGATCGCTCTCATCGACAAGGCGATGTCCGAATACGGCGTCGTGACCGAAGTGCTCCGCCTTGCCGATTTCAACGTCAAGCCGGGCGTGAGCTCGGACGAGGGCGCCGGCGACGACTGGCCGGATATTCGCGCAAAGCTGCTCGACGCCGATATCCTGCTGATGGCGACGCCGATCTGGCTCGGCCAGCCGTCCAGCGTCTGCAAGCGGGCGCTCGAGCGCATGGACGCCTTCCTCGACGAGACAGACGATCAGGGCCGTATGGTGTCTTACGGCAGGGTGGCAGCCGTTGCCGTCGTCGGCAACGAGGACGGCGCCCATCATATCTCGGCCGAACTCTACCAGGCGCTCAATGATGTCGGTTTCACCATTCCGGCCAATGCCGTCGCCTACTGGGTCGGAGTAGCGATGGGTTCAACCAATTTCGTCGATCTCGACAAGGTGCCGAAGGTCGTGACCAAGGCCGTCAACATGTTGGCCCGCAACACGGCGCATTTGGCAGGTCTGTTGAAGGCGAAGCCATATCCGGGCGAGGGCGGCTGAGGCCAATCGCGGGCAGCGCTTCAAATATGCATTCAGTTTAACGCGTTAGATCGATTCGGCAATAAAGCTCTTGCCAGGGAGAATTGCCGCATGACCTACCTTCATCGACGCGTGACCGGCCGTTTATGCGTTGAAACTTCGATCAACCCCAGGTGCGGATGAAGCCGCAAAGGAGTTGCGATGACGGTTCAGGGACTTTTTGTGTGTCCGACCGATCGGATGATCTATCTCGTCGACAAGGCAACGGCGAATATTACGTTTCGTTCGAAGTCCTCTCGCTCAGAACGCTTGCGTTCTCCCTTTCTTGTGTAAGGGAGAACGCGTGCCGGTAGTTCTTTCGGTTGCCGCGACGATCGTCACGCCGGCCGTTCAGAAGCACTTGTTCGCCACTTGATGAGATGCTTCTCGGCGATGTCCAGAATGCTGTCGATGATCAAGACAAAGATCGCGAGGATCAGGATGCCCGCGAAGACGCCGACCGCATCAAAATTGCCTTCGGCCTGAGCGATCAGATAACCGAGCCCGGCGGAAGAGCCGAGATACTCGCCGATGATGGCCCCCACAACGGCGAAGCCCACCGAAGTACGCAACGACGACAGAATCCAGCTCGCCGCTGCCGGGAAATAGACATGGCGAAGCAGGTCCCTCCGATTGCCGCCCAAAATGCGGGCGTTCGACAGCACCACCGGGTTGACTTCGCGCACGCCTTGCATCGCGTTGAAGAACGTCACGAAGAATACCAACGTCACGGCGAGCGCCACCTTGGACCACAGCCCAAGGCCGAGCCAGAGCACGAAGATCGGCGCGAGCACGACGCGCGGTATTGCGTTCAGCCCCTTGATGAAGGGGTCGAGAATGCGCGCAGCCGAACGGCTGAGACCAAGCCACACGCCTGCGGCGACGCCGAGTGCCGTTCCGACGAGGTAGCCGAGCACGGTTTCTGTCAGCGTGATGGCGACGTGGCTATAGAAGTCGACGTCGGCCACCCAGGATAAGACCTGGTCGAAGATGTCGAGAGGAGCCGGGAAAAAGAAGACGTCTATGACGCCTGCCGCGACACCGAGCTGCCAGCCGCCGACAATTGCCACGAGCAGCACGATTTGAATGAGGCGTTCAGTCATGACGTTCATAGCTTTTCTCCACTTCACCGCGCAGCGATGACCAGATGTTGCGATAGAGATCCAGGAAGCGCGGATCGAGCTTGATTTCGGCGACATCACGCGGGCGTTCGAGGTTGACGGGGAAGCTGTCGATGACGCGCGAGCGCGGTCCGGCGGCAAGCACGACGACCCGATCGCCAAGGGCGATCGCCTCCTCGAGGTCGTGCGTTATCATCACCACTGCGCGCCGTTCCTCCTGCCAAAGCCGCAGCAGCTCGTTCTGCATCAGGTGGCGGGTATGGATATCGAGCGCGGAGAAAGGCTCGTCCATCAGGATCACCTTGGGGCCGGTGATCAATGCCTGTGCCATCTGCACACGCTTGCGCTGGCCGCCGGAAAGTTGATGCGGATATCGATGCTCGAACCCCTTCAATCCGACCTTCGCCAGCCATCTCATCGAGTGCTCCCGACGTTCGGCAGCTCCGACACCCTTGAACATGGGACCGAGTTCCACGTTCTCGATTGCGGTCTTCCACGGAAGCAGTGCGTCCTGTTGGAACAGGTAACCTATATCGGTCTGGACCCCGCGGACCGGCTGACCGTCGATGGAAACAGTGCCGCTGGCAGGCTTCAGAAGACCGGCAATTGCGTTAAGTATGGTGCTTTTGCCGCATCCAGTCGGTCCGACGATGGCCAGGAATTCGCCATCGGAGACGCTTAGATTAACCTCCTGCACCGCCACATAAGCACCGAAGGACATGGTGATTGCGTCGATGGAAACCATCGGCTTCGAATGATCCGGACGGTTGGTCGGGGGTGCAGTTTTCACGACGGCCAATTCCATGACCTCCTCCTATCAGTTGGCAGCGGCGTTCGGGACCTTGCCGACGAACTCGTTCGTGTAGGTTTTCGCTAGGTCGATTTCACCCGCGGCGACTTTGTCGTTAAAGCTCTTCAGGACGGCGAGCGGGATCTTGATGTCCTCCTCGTTAATGCGCCCGTCCTTCGAGAAGATCGCCTTGGCGTTCTCGACCGCCTTGACGTAGGTGTCACGATCGCCGGAAATGAACTCCTTCGGGAGCTTCTCCACGATTTCTTCCGCGGAGTGGCTGTTCATCCATTCGAGCGCTTTGACCGTCGCATTGGTGACCTTCTGGATCGTCTCGGGATTTTCCTCGATATAACTTTGCGTGGCATAGAGGACGGAGGTCGGGTAAATCCCGCCATAGATCGCTCTGGCACCGTCGTCGCTGCGCCCATCGATCAGGATCTTGCCGACGCCCTTGGCTTCGATGAACGTCGCAGCCGGATCGTAGTTGACGAGCAGGTCGACCTTCTGCTGTTCGAGCGCTGCGACGGCGGAAGAGCCGGAGCCAACACCGATCAGCGACACGTCGCTTGCGGACAAGCCGTTGCGCTGCAGGTAATAGCGAACAAAGAAATCGGAGGACGAACCCGGCGAGGTGATACCGATTTTTGCGCCTTTGATCGTTTCCGGCTTTGCCGGATCGAATTTGCTGCCCTTGCCGCCAGCCAATACGAGCCCTGAATTGCGGGCGAGCTGTACGAAGGCGACGACGGCCTTCTTCTGCGATTGCATCTGGATCGTATGATCGTAGAAGCCGACGGCGATGTCGGTTGAGCCGGCAACAAGCGCCTGAAGCGTCTTAGAACCGCCCGACGCAAAATTTTCTACGGTCACCTCCAGCCCTTCCTTTTCATAAAGGCCAAGCCCCTGGGCGACGGGAAACGGAAGATTATTGAGGTTGTAAGAGCCGACGCTGATACGGACCGGATCCGCAAGTGCGGAGCCGGCGAGCGCGACGGTTGCCGCGAGGGCGAGCATAAGCTTGCGCATGATGATATTCTCCTCCTGTTGTTGGCGCCCTCCTGGCGGCCAGAGCTATTATGCCGCGCAACCCAGTTGCGTGACAGGTTTTGCTAGCACATGTCCCTCGAACAGCCGGCGGGCGGTGCGAAGGATTCCGGCGACGGTCTTGCCGTCCCGTTCATACAGCTTGACGTCCAGGTGGCCGCTGGGGTGCTCGATGGAAAGAACAAGCGGAGGGGCCCTCCGGCCGATCAGAAGCGAAGCGACCGTATCCTTGGTGATGCAGGCTGTGGCAATTCCGACGGCGCCCGTGGTTGCCAGCGACGGATGACATTGATGCGGCATGAAATAACGTACGCTGAGGTCGCCTCCGGCCTTTGGCCGCGATATGAGCACCGGCTTTGGCGTTACCTGGTTGCGCACGTTTCCAAGGCCCATTCGTTCGCCAGCCGCAATCCGCAGCTCTTCCAGCCGTTCCAGCAATTCCCTGTCAGCATTGAGTTCGGCTGCCGATTCCAGGCCGGTTGCGCCGATCGAAACTGCCTCGATCAGGATCATCGGCATGGCGCAGTCGATGCAGGTGACAGCCACGCCGCCGATCAGGTCGATGGCTTTGCCGGTGGGAAAGAGCCGTCCGGTACGAGCTCCGGCTGCGTCCATGAAAGTAAGCGCAATTGGCGCGGCGCGCCCGGGCACTCCGTCGATTGCAGCTTCACCGAGATAGGAGACGCTGCCATTCGGAGTGGGAACTTCGGCCTCGATCAGCTTGCTGGTGTTGACGTTATGGATCCGAACGAGCGTCGTCTCTCCACGCACCGGAACCAGTCCAGCCTCGATGGCAAACGGGCCAACTGCGGCGAGCATGTTGCCGCAGTTCGGCGAGGTATCGACGATCTGTTGGTCGACTCGCACCTGGGCAAAGAGATAATCCACGTCTGCGCTGGGAACGCTGGCAGGTCCGATGATGGCGACCTTGCTGGTAACCGGGTTGCCGCCGCCAATTCCGTCGATTTGCAACGGATGACCCGAGCCCATGATCGACAGCAGAATCTTGTCACGCTGGTCGGTGTCCGCGGGAAGATCCCTGGCGAGGAAGAAAGGGCCTTTCGAGGTGCCTCCTCTCATCAGAACGCAGGGAATAGCCATCAGATCGTTCATCGGTTGTGCTTTCGCCGGAATTATGCCATCACCGTATCAATCGGCGTTGTTTGATCCGATTATTGGAAGAATTTTTTATTTGTAAAATGCTAAGATTTGAAGGATTGATGCGAAATGAGCATTAATTGTGAGATCCTCGACCTAAGAGCCTTCCTGAGCGTCGTAGAACTGGAGAGCTTCAATCGCGCGGCCGATGCCCTGCATATGTCGCAGCCTGCGTTGAGCCGCCGCATTCAAAAACTGGAGCAGGCCATCGGGGCACCGCTTCTGGAACGCACAACCAGGCATGTGTCAGCGACGGCCCTCGGGACGGAACTGGTGCCCCTCGTCCGACGCATGCTGGAGGAGTTCGATGGCTCCCTCTTTGCTGTGCGTGACGTTGGACCCAATCGAGGGGGGTTGGTGACTATCGCATGTCTTCCAACCGCGGCATTCTACTTCCTGCCTACGGTCATTCGCCAGTTCAATGAAGAATATCCGAACATCCGCTTTCGTATCCTCGATCTGCCTGCCACCGACGGGCTTCAAGCCGTGGCAAGCGGGGAAGTGGAATTCGGAATCAATATCATGGGCACCTCCGACCCGGACCTTACCTTCGAGCGGCTTGCGGAAGACCCATTCGTACTTGCAGCGCGCAAGGATCATCCTCTTGCAGCAAAACAATGGGTCGAGTGGGCGGAGTTAGAGCCTTATCACGTGATCACCGTTCATCGGTCGAGCGGCAACAGAACGCTGCTCGACGCGGCACTGGCAAAATCGAACATTAAGCTGCGCTGGTTCTATGAGGTAACTCATCTGTCTACCTCCCTTGGGTTGGTGGAGGCGGGCCTTGGGATTTCGGTGCTGCCTCGAATGGCAACCCCGCGAGAAGATCATCCGTTCCTGATCACCCGCCCTATTCGCAACCCCGAGATATCTCGAACGATCGGTGTGGTTCGCCGCCGCGGCGGCACCTTGTCGCCTGCGGCGGAGCGGTTTCTCAAGATGTTGATAGGCGTATGGGGAGCCTGATTGAACGGTGCCTTCAGGACCGTCCGAGCAGGCCGATCAGACTTGGCAAGCACGACCGCGGCGAAGGCAGCGGCATGGCCACTTCGGGAGAAGTCAAAAATCTTCTGCGGTATCAATGACTTAATCGCGTGTCTAACAAACCTCTTGCCACTTCCGGTTTTTGGCGCTTTCATACACGACTAGTTTAATAGACTATGGCGAGGGATCATGCCCTCGTTTTCTTGGGGGGCCTCGGTGAGGCCCGAGCTGCGGCGCGAATGGCCGCGTAACCCTCATCAACGCGTAAGCCGCTGTTTATGCGTTGAAACCTCGATCGAGCCCAGGCTGCGAATGAAGCGCAAAGGAGTTGCGATGACGGTTCAGGGACTTTTTTCCGGAAGGGCCAAGGCGGCGGCGCAGATCTCAGCCGTGCCGCGCATTGCGATCGTCGGGCGCGGCTTCTCCGGAATGATGACGGCCATTGCGCTGATGAAGACGCTGCGCGCACCTTTCCATCTGCAGTTGTTCGATCCGAATTCGTCGGTCAGTGGCGGCCAGGCGCTGGCCGCCGCCCGCGCCTCGACGATCCTCAACACCCGCGTGCGTGATCTCTCGGTTTCGGTCGGCGACAGCGACGATTTCAACGACTGGCTCTGTAGCAACGCCGCTTTCCGCGCTGCCGTACCGGCCGCCATTCCCGGTTTCCGGCAGATCTTCGTGCCGAAGGAGATCTTCAGCGATTACGTCTATCAGCGCTTTTCGGAAGCGCTCGCCGCACGCCGGGACATCACCGTCCAGGTCTGCAACGATCCTGTGGTGGCGATCCGCCGGAGCCATGGCAACCGCTTCCTGCTCGAAAGCGCCAATCCGGCCAATCCGCTGTTCGATACCGTGATTCTCGCCACCGGCTACGGCCTGGGTGAACCGGACGCCGGCGAGCCGGATCCTTCGCCGGTCAGGGCTCAGCGCCTTGTCGCGCGGCCGCATGCCGTGTTGCTCGGCAGCGGCATTCGCGTCGTCGATCAGTTGCTGCAGCTGCGCGATTCCGGTTTTGCCGGCCAGGTGACGATCATTTCGCGGCGCGGCTTCCTGCCCCAGAGCCATACGCCGAATTCCGCCGATCCGGTGTTTCCGGCCGAAGCGCTGCCGGAGAGCCTGCCCGACATCGTGCGCTTCATCCGCCAGGCCTGTCGCGAGGCGGAAGAGGAGGGGCGAAGCTGGCAATCGGTGATGAACGGGCTGAGGAAACATGCCCGCTCCCTGTGGAGATCGCTGCCGGCCCGCGACAAACATCAGTTCAACCGCCATTTGCGGGCAATCTACGACAGTCACCGCAATCGCCTGCCGGAGGCCATGCACCTGCGCCTGAAACGCGAGCTTGCCGAAGGCCGCACGGTGCTGCGCCGCGGCCGGGCCGGCCGCCGGGGCCTGAGCGGTCTGTTCTTCACGCCGGCCGGCTCCTCTGTCGAGGAGGTCATCCATGCCGAGCGCATCATCGACTGCCGCTGCCGGGCGCCGGATCTTTCCGCGCCGCTGATGCAGAGCCTGTTTTCCGCCGGCCTCGCCATGCCGGACGAACTTTCGCTCGGACTGGCAGTCAATGCGCGCGGCGAGCCTTTCCTGGAGGACGGCTCGACGGTCGCCGGACTTTTTGCCGTCGGCCCGCTCGGCCTCGGCAGCCTGCCCGATATCGATCTCGTGCCGGAGATCGTCTCGCAGGCTTATGCAGCCGCCGAGCGTATCGGTGAGCGGTTCCATCCGCAGGTCAGGGCGGTGTGAAAAAGTGTGATATTTTGGAACCTTCTGCCTGATGCCGCGTTATGAGCGCTGGTAACCGAGAGGGGCAGATGGAAGTGCTGGATCGACATGATACGTCTCTTGACGAAGAGGGGCGCTTTCGTCTTCTGGTCGATGCCATCACCGACTACGCCATCTACATGCTGAGCCCGGAAGGCATCGTCACCAGCTGGAATACCGGCGCTCAACGTTTCAAAGGCTACAAACCTTCGGAGATTCTCGGCGAGCATTTTTCCCGTTTCTATGTGGATGAGGATCGCGCCGCGGGTATCCCCGAGCGCGCGCTCGCCACGGCGATGGAAGAGGGCCGGTATGAGGGGGAGGGCTGGCGCCGGCGCAAGGACGGCAGCCGCTTCTGGGCGCATGTGGTCATCGATCCGATCCGCCACCCCTCCGGCGAACTGGTCGGCTTTGCCAAGATCACCCGCGATCTGACCGAACGCAGGGCCGCCGAACACGCGATCCGCCAGAGCGAGGAGCAGTTTCGCCGTCTGGTTCAGGGCGTTTCGGACTATGCGATCTACATGCTCGATCCCGACGGCAATGTCAGCAGCTGGAATTTCGGCGCCGAGCGCATCAAGGGTTATCGGCCTGATGAAATCATCGGCCGGCATTTCTCGACCTTCTATACGCCCGAGGATCGCGCGGCCGGCCTGCCGGAGAAGGCGCTCCGCGTCGCGCGCGCCGAAGGCCGGTTCGAAAGGGAAGGCTGGCGTGTCCGCAAGGATGGCAGCCGTTTCTGGGGCAGCGTCGTCGTCGACGCTATCCGCGACGAAGATGGCGAAGTGCTCGGTTTCGCCAAGATCACCCGCGACATCACCGAAAAGATGGAAACGCAGCGGGCGTTGGAGCAGGCGCGCGAAGAGCTTTTCCAATCGCAGAAGATGGAGGCGATCGGCCAATTGACCGGCGGCATCGCCCATGATTTCAACAATCTGCTGATGGCCGTGCTCGGCAGTCTCGAACTCCTGAAGAAGCGCATGCCACAGGACCGCTCGCTGACTTCGCTGGTCGACAATGCCATGCAGGGCGCCCAGCGGGGTGCTGCCTTGACGCAGCGCATGCTTGCCTTTTCCCGCCGGCAGGAGCTGCACATAGAGCCGATCGACGTCTCGGGCCTGGTGCGCGGCATGATGGACATTCTGAGCCGGTCGCTCGGCCCCCTCACCACGATCGAGACTTCCTTCCCGATCAGGCTGCCGACAATCCTCACCGACCCCAACCAGCTGGAGATGGCGATCCTCAATCTCGTTGTCAACGCGCGCGACGCCATGCCTTCCGGCGGCCGCATCATGCTTCGCGCGTCCGAGGAAACGATAACCGCAGGCAAGGGGCCACTGTCGGCCGGCCGCTATATAAGAATAGCAGTGATCGATGAAGGCGAGGGCATGGATGCGAAGACGCTGGAGCAGGCGGTCACACCGTTCTTCACCACCAAGGGTGTCGGTAAGGGCACCGGCCTCGGCCTTTCCATGGTGCAGGGTCTCGCAAGCCAGTCCGGCGGCCGGCTCCTCCTCAAGAGCACGCTGGGCGAAGGCACGACGGCCGAGCTATGGTTTCCTGTCGTCATTGCCGAGCAGACTGCCGAAGCACCGGCCGACACGCCGCAAAAACCGGATAACCCGCCGCAGGGGCTGCGCATCGTCGCCGTCGATGATGACGGGCTGGTCCTGATGAATACGACGCTGATGCTGGAGGATCTCGGCCACACCGTTTTCGAGGCCATGGCCGGTCCAGAGGCGCTCGACATTCTGCGCAAAGAGCAGGTCGATCTGGTCATCTGCGATCATGCCATGCCGCGGATGACGGGAGCGCAACTCGCCGAGGCGATCCGCAGCGAGTGGCCTGAGATGCCGATCATTCTCGCCACCGGTTACGCCGATCTGCCCGACGGCGACGGCGCCGCCAATCTGCCCCGCCTGGGCAAGCCCTTCTCGCAGGCGCAGCTTGCCGAAGCGATCAGCCGGATCGCTTGTTGACCGCTCTAGGCGCGAAGCTTCTCGTCACCATTATCCTGAAGGGCAGTGCGGCCGGCTCCGAGTTCAGAGGTCGTCGGAATTTGCTGTTTACCCGTCGCGCCCGGAGTTGCGCCGTCCAGCAGGCGCTTTTCGGTCTCTTGCAGGTCGACGATCGCCTGTTCGATCGTCTCAGCCGGAGTTTCCCGCGCGGCTGCGCGCCACCGATGATGCTGCCACAAGCCGACGAGCAGGCGTCGGCTCGGAACTTCTATCGTCTCATGAATGAACCATGCTCCTGCCGCCGCAACAAAAAGCGCCACCAGGATGAGCGCCGGTTCCGGCATCAGAGCCTCGAAAGCCCGGCCTACAAGGAACATGATGGGGACGTGGAAAAGATAGAGCGAAAAGCTGATCGCGCCGAAGAACCGCACGGGTGGCGCTGCCAGGACATGGGCTGCGATGGGAGGCTGTCGAGCGACCAGCGCCACGATTATGGCTGCGGCGGCCGCGCTTTGCAGGCTCCAGAATTCAGGGGAGAAATCAGGCAAGACATGCCTGTAGGTGAAGAACACCGCCAGAAGGAACAGGGTGAAAGCGCCCGTGAGGGGGGATGGCGTCCACCTATCCCAGTGGGGATGCATCGCCCCGGCAAGGGCGCCGAACAGAAAATAGGGGAGCTTGGAAAGAAGCAGTATGCCTGGTCCCGGCAGCTCAAGCAGACCATCCACCACGACCAGCACCGCCAAACCTGCGATCCCACCGCTATAGCGCTGCGGGCAGGTCAAGCAGAGCCAAAGGATCGGGAAGAACAGATAGAATTGAATTTCGGGTGGAATTGACCAGAAAACGCCGCTTGAGCCTAGAAGAAAGACGTGGCGGAGAAATTCCGTGCCGCCGGTGATCGGCTGAACGAAATTGAGATCTTGCGTGCTCGACAGCATTGCCACGAGCAGGACGGCAACCAGATAGACCGGATAGATACGGGCAAAGCGGCTCACCAGAAAATCCAGGACATTTTCTCTGGTCACCGGCCGCGCGCCATAGAGATGGGCCATCAGAAAGCCGCTGAGGGCGAAGAACAGGCCAACGGCTTCGCTGCCCATCGTCATGTTACGCAAGGCTGTATTCGGAAAGATGAGCCCGATATGCGCCTGCACGACCAGAAGCGCGGCGACACCGCGCAGACCATCGAGACTGGGGATGTAATCCGGCCGGCTCATGTGCAACTTTGAAATGTTCTGTTGAGGCAAGCAGTATCGCACATCGCTTTACAAGAGATTAAGCCGGCGCGCGCAAACTGCCGGCGTGCAACTGTTGCTTGCCGGAGCGCTCGCGCCCTTGCAAAGCGACAGCGAGGCCGGCCTACGCTCGGCCTCTTCCGATCTCGCCGCGAACAACAAACACCAGCAATGCCAGCACCATCACCGCCAGTCCGTACCAGGTGATCGCATAGACGAGATGGTTGTTGGGAAAACGGATGACGGTGAGGCCGCCGACGGGCAGGCCCCCGGGATTTGCAGCGGCGTCGGCATCGATGAAATAGGGCGCGACCGCGCCGAGGCCGCGTTTTTGGGCGATCGCTGCGACATCGCGTGAATACCAACGGTCGGCGGCGACGTCGTTGGATTGGAGCAGCGATCCCTTCGGCTCGGTCATCCGCATCAGTCCGGTGATCTCGATCAGGCCCGATATCTGACCGTCGCGGCGCGACGCGGGGTCGCGCCTGTCCGTCGGCACGAAGCCGCGATTGACGAGGATGGCGGTGCCGTCGGCGAGCATCAGCGGCGTCATCACCCAATAACCCGGGCCGAGCACGGTCGAGGCGTAGACCAGCGTCTCCTTGCCGTTTGCCAGCATTCCCTCGACGGTCACCCGGCGATATTCGTCGCTGCCGGCATTGACCTTCCCCCAGTCGGCGCGCGCCGGGGCCGGCACGGCGGCGTCGTGCACGCGCTGGTCCACGCGGGCGATGAGGTCGCGCTTCCAGCCCAGGCGTTGAACCTGCCAGGTGCCGAGGCCAAAGAGGATGGCGGCAAGCAGCGTCAGGCAGACGGCGAAAAGCGCACGTTTTGCCCGGAAATGCTGTCTTTCCGATTTTTGCGTGGGGGCTTCGCTCATCGACTTAGGGCGGCGCTGCCGCCGCCCCTCATTGCTGTCACGGCATGTTCTTCATCATCTCGGGGCTCATCGGCATCATATTGGAATTGAGATGATGCATGACCCAGAGCGAACCGGAGAGCGCGATGGCGACGATGATGAGGGTGAAGATCAGCGCCATCATCGTCCAGCCGCCTTCGCTCCTGGGGTTCATGTGCAGGAAGAAGACCATATGGACGACGATCTGGATGGCGCCGAGGCCCATCACCAGCACCGCTGTCAGTGCCGGGCTGGCGACGACGCCGGACATGACCGCCCAGAAGGGAATGGCGGTCAGGATGACGGAAAGTGCGAAGCCCGTCATGTAGCTTTTGAACGTACCGTGGCCGGCCTGGTGACCATGGCTGTGGCCGTGATGCGCCTCGTGGGCATCCTCATGGGTGGGTGCTTGCGAACTCATCCGAGAACTCCGAGCAGATAGACGAAGGAAAAGACGCCGATCCAGACGACGTCGAGGAAGTGCCAGAACATCGAAAGGCACATCAGGCGGCGGCGGTTGGCCTCGACCAGCCCGTGCATCGACACCTGCACCATCAGCGTGATCAGCCAGATGATGCCGAAGGTGACGTGCAGCCCGTGTGTGCCGACGAGCGTGAAGAAGGAGGAAAGGAAGGCGCTGCGGGTCGGTCCGGCGCCCTCGTGGATCAGGTGGATGAACTCGTAGAGTTCGAGCCCGATGAAGGCTGCGCCGAACAGGCCGGTGACGGCAAGCCAGAACAGTGTTTCCGCCTTGGCGTTCCGCTCCATCTGCAGCATGGCGAAGCCGTAGGTAATCGAGGAGAAGAGCAGCATCGAGGTGTTGAGAGCGACGATCGGCAGATCGAAGAGATCGGCTGGCGACGGCCCGGCGGCATAGTTGCGGCCGAGCACGCCGTGCGTGGCAAACAGCACCGCGAAGATCAGGCAGTCGCTCATCAGGTAGAGCCAGAAGCCGAGATTGGTGCTCCCTTCCGGATGATGGTCTTCGGTCAGATAGAATTCAGGCTTTTCGGCCGTGTCGATGGTTTGATCGCTCATGGTCATTACACCTGCTCGGCAAGCAGCGCCGTGCGCTTGCCTTCCGTTTCGGTCACCTTGCCGGCGGGAATGTAGAAGTCGCGCTTGTAGTTGAAGGTATGGCCGATCGCCACCACCAGCAGCGCGACGGCGGAAAGGATCACCAGCCACCACATGTACCAGATCAGGCCGAAGGCAAGCGCGACGCTGATGGCCGACAGGATGGCGCCGGTGCCGGTATTCTTCGGCATGTGGATCGGCTTGAAGCCGCCGAGCGGGCGCTCGTAGCCGCGCCTTTTCATGTCGTACCAGCTGTCATGGTCGTGGACCACGGGCGTGAAGGCGAAGTTGTAGTCCGGCGGCGGCGAGGAGGTCGACCATTCCAGCGTCCGGGCATCCCAGGGATCGCCGCTGTCGTCGCGCAATTCCTCGCGTTTCATGAAGCTGACGACGATCTGGATCAGGAAGGCGGCGATGCCGAGCGCGATCAGGCCGACGCCGAAGGCGGCGATGATGAACCAGATCCGCAGCGACGGGTCCTCGAACTGGCTCATGCGCCGGGTGACGCCCATCAGGCCGAGCACGTAGAGCGGCATGAAGGCGAACCAGAAGCCGATCTGCCAGAACCAGAAGCTCATCTTGCCCCAGAAGGGATCCAGCTTGAAGCCGAAGGCCTTCGGGAACCAGTAGTTCACGCCGGCGAACATGCCGAAGAGAACGCCGCCGATGATGACGTTGTGGAAATGGGCGATGAGGAACAGCGAATTGTGCAGCACGAAGTCGGCCGGCGGCACCGCCAGCATGACGCCGGTCATGCCGCCGATGACGAAGGTCACCATGAAGCCGACCGTCCACAGCATCGGCACCTCGTAGCGGATGCGGCCGCGATACATGGTGAAGAGCCAGTTGAAGATCTTCGCTCCCGTCGGGATCGAGATGATCATCGTGGTGATGCCGAAGAAGGAATTGACGGAAGCGCCCGAGCCCATCGTGAAGAAGTGGTGCAGCCAGACGATGTAGGACAGGATCATGATCACGCAGGTGGCGTAGACCATCGAGGCGTAGCCGAACAGGCGTTTTCCCGAGAACGTGGCGACGACTTCCGAGAAGATGCCGAAGGCCGGCAGCACCAGGATGTAGACCTCCGGATGGCCCCAGATCCAGATGAGGTTGATATACATCATCGGATTGCCGCCGAGGTCGTTGGTGAAGAAATTCGTGCCGGCATAGCGGTCGAGCGATAGCAGCGCGAGCGTTGCCGTCAGGATCGGAAAGGAGGCGACGATCAGCACGTTGGTGCAGAGCGCCGTCCAGGTGAAGACCGGCATCTTCATGAAGGTCATGCCGGGCGCGCGCATCTTGACGATGGTGGCGATCAGGTTGATGCCCGACAGCGTCGTTCCCACACCGGCCACCTGCAAGCCCCAGATATAGTAGTCGACGCCGACGCCCGGACTGTAGGCGGCGCCCGACAGCGGCGGATAAGCGAGCCAGCCGGTCTGGGCGAATTCACCGATGAACAGCGACAGCATGATGATGATCGCGCCGGCTGTGGTCATCCAGAAGGAAAAGTTGTTGAGGAAGGGGAAGGACACGTCGCGCGCCCCGATCTGCAGCGGCACCACGAAGTTCATCAGACCGGTGACGAAGGGCATCGCCACGAAGAAGATCATGATGACACCGTGGGCGGTGAAGATCTGGTCGTAATGGTGCGGCGGCAGGTAGCCCTCCGAGCCGTTGAAGGCGATCGCCTGCTGGACGCGCATCAGGATCGCGTCGGAAAAGCCGCGCAGCAGCATGATGACGGCCAGGATCACATACATGATGCCGATCTTCTTGTGATCGACGCTGCAGATCCAGTCGTGCCAGAGCGGACCCCAGAACTTGAAATAGGTGATGGCGCCAAACACGGCGAGACCGCCGATGACGACGCCGATGAAGGTCACGACCAGAATTGGCTCGTGGTAGGGAATGGCGTCGAGGGTCAACCGGCCGAAGATCAACTTCAGGAGGTCAGGATTGGAAAACATGGAACAACCCGTTCATTATGTCTTGCGACGCAAAGCGCCAGGTTAATTGTTGTTGTTGAGCTGCGCCGGCGCCGGATCGGCGCCGTTGCCCGTGTCGGGCATGGAATGGCCGTCATGCTGCATGTCCATTCCGGGCGTGCTGTGCATGCCGGGCATGTCGTGCTGCATGCCGTTGCCATCGCTGCTCTTGGGCGGCTCGACCTGTGCCGGAACGCCCGTTGCCGGCACAGTAGCTCCAGGCTCGACGACGTCTTCGGCGGCATGGCGGTTGTCGTATTGCAGCTTCTCGCGGTTTTCGGCGCTTTCCTTGCCGCCGCCGCCCGTCATGTCGATATGCATCATTTCGTTCATGCACATCTTGCCCGGGGTGGCGCACATGTTGAGGATGGCGTCGTAGAGATCGGCGTCGGCGCCGGCATAATAGCGCACCGGCTCCTTCTCGCTCGGCTTCTCGAGCTTGAGATAGGCGTCGCGATTGAGCATCGTGCCCTGCTGCTTGACCTTGGCCACCCAGGCGTCGAAGCCTTCGCGGGTGAGGCCATGGAACTTGAAGCGCATGTGCGAGAAACCGGCGCCGCTGTAATTGGCGGAGAAGCCTTCATATTCGCCCTCCCGGTTGATGACGGCGTGCAGCTTCGTCTCCATGCCGGGCATGGCGTAGATCTGGCCGGCAAGGGCGGGGATGTAGAAGGAGTTCATCACTGAGGATGCGGTGATCTTGAAATTGACCGGCATGTCGACGGGGGCGGCGAGCTCGTTGACGGTGGCAATGCCGAGTTCGGGATAGAAGAACAGCCATTTCCAGTCGAGCGCCACGACCTCGACGGTCAGCGGCTTTGTATCGGCCGGGATGGCGCGCTCGGCATCGAGCCGGTCGAGCGGGCGGTAGGGATCGAGCTTGTGCGTGGAAATCCAGGTGACGGCGCCGAGCGCAATGATGATCGCCAGGGGTGCCGCCCAGATGACGATTTCGAGGCGGGTCGAATGATGCCATTCCGGCGCGTAAGCGGCGGCCGTGTTGGAGCGGCGGTAGCGCCAGGCGAAGAGCAGCGTCAGGAAGATCACCGGGACGATGATCAAAAGCATCAGCACCGTCGAGATGACGATCAGATCGCGCTGTTGCACGGCGATGTCGCCCGAGGGCGCCATGACCACCATGTTGCATCCTGCCAGGAAAAGCAGCGGCAAGACGGATAGAAGGCGGGAAAACTTCATGAGTTTTTGCACGTCTCTAAGCTCTTGTTGTTTCGTTTTGACCGCGACTAAAGCACTGAACCCGATAGCGACATGAGGCGGAAAGTCGCAGTGCAGCAAAGATGCCGCAGTGCGGCAGAATCGTGTTGCGCTACCGCCTTGAAATCCTGATGAAATTAAGAAGGATTTTTTGCGCGCGCATGTCCACTCAATATATCCGCAAGAGCCGGGCCGGCCAGCTTTAGCAGGGGAAAAATCACCGCCGGGATCACGCAATTTTTCCCGGCCCGGCTCAATTTAAGCCGCGATGATGAACTATTTGCATCTTACGGACTTGATAAGCCTGCGGGTTTGATCAAGATCAGGTTGAGGCGCCGTGCCGAAAGCGCCTCAATGAGGGAGGCATTTCATGGCCACAGCATCGCATTACGGACCGTCATCGTCGTCGCTGGAACGCGACGCGCGGCGCATTCACGACGACAAGCCGGTTTCGCCGGGCAGCATCGCCATCGGCGTGGTGATCGGCCGCATGTCGGAATTCTTCGATTTCTTCGTCTATGGCCTCGCCTCGGTCCTGGTCTTTCCGCAGCTCGTCTTTCCCTTCGCACCGGACCGGCTGACAGCGACGCTCTATTCCTTCGCCATCTTCTCGCTCGCTTTCCTCGCCCGTCCGGTCGGCTCCGTCGTCTTCATGACGATCGACCGGATGTACGGGCGCGGCACAAAGCTCACCATCGCGCTCTTCCTGCTCGGCGGCTCCACGGCCTCGATCGCCTTCCTGCCGGGTTACGCGGAGATCGGCGTCTGGTCGATCGCCCTGCTGGCGCTTTTCCGTCTCGGCCAGGGTTTTGCGCTCGGCGGCGCCTGGGACGGTCTTGCCTCGCTGCTCGCGCTCAACGCGCCGCCCAATCACCGCGGCTGGTACGCGATGATCCCGCAGCTCGGCGCGCCGATCGGCTTTGCGCTGGCAAGCACGCTCTTCGGTTATTTCGTCGCCAACCTGTCCAGCGAGGATTTCCTCTCCTGGGGCTGGCGCTATCCCTTCTTCGTCGCCTTCGCGATCAACGTCGTGGCGCTGTTTGCGCGTCTGCGGCTGGTCATGACCAAGGAATTCGGTACGCTCCTGGAGCAGCATGAGCTGGAGGCCGCACCGATCCTCCAGGTGCTGCGCGTTCACGGCCGCGACATCCTGATCGGCGCCTTCGTGCCGCTCGCCAGTTTCGCCATGTTCCACCTGGTCACCATCTTCCCGCTCGGCTGGATGAGCCTTTACGGCAATCAGCCGATCGGCGCCTTCATGGTGGTGCAGGTGATCGGCGCCCTGGTCGGCGTCGTCGCCATCGTCGCCTCGGGGCTGATCGCCGATCGCATCGGCCGGCGTGCCCAGCTCGCCATCTGCGCCGTCATCATCGCCATCTTCAGCTTTATCGGACCGATCCTGATCGCCTCGGGCAATAACGGCCACGACGCCTTCGTCATCATTGGCTTCGGCGTGCTCGGGCTGTCCTTCGGCCAGGCGACCGGTTCGATCTCGTCGCGCTTCGGTCGCGGCTATCGTTATACCGGCGCCGCCTTCACCTCCGACCTTGCCTGGCTGATCGGCGCCGGCTTTGCGCCGCTGGTGGCCCTCAGCCTCTCCAGCCGCTTCGGCCTGACCTTCGTCGGTTACTACCTGCTCTCCGGCGCCATCTGCACGCTCGCAGCACTCGCCTTCAGCAAGGCGCTGGAGCAGCGGGAATAAGATCGAGACAGTCCGCCGGGAAACCGGCGGCCGTCTTATTCATCTATCGAAGCGAAGAGCGGCATCGTCGAAATGCAACATCTGGTCGTTGGCGATATCCACGGCTTTCCCGAAACCTTTGTCGAGTTGCTGGATGCTGGCAGCTTTCAGCGACATTTGCAACTGGCCGACCTGAGCGGGCGTCCCGATCTGCGTGGAGACGCGCTTCACGACCATCTTTTCAACCGTGACGGCATGCGGCATGCGGTCCGGGCACTTCATGAGATCGACGGACGCGGGTGCTTGGGGATCGGTTTTAGCGCCGGTGGAACGGTCCTGTGGAATGCGGTCAAAGAGGGTCTGGAACTCCAGGCGCTGATCTGCGTGTCATCAACCAGATTGCGCTTCGAAACGTCTCCCCTCGCTATACCCACCATGGTCTTCTGGGGAGAACTCGATCCATACCGGCCAATTGAAAGCTGGAATAACGCTGTTCCCCAGTGCTGGAAAATCTACGCCGGCAAGCAGCATGATTTTTATCGGCTCGATGCGCATACCGCTCAATCTCCGTTGAGGTCGGATATTGCCGCCTTTGTCGAAGGCCGAGTCCCGTTTGAATAGGGTGTATTCTGTGTCGCTTGGCCGCTTCGGCCTGACTTTCCCTTGCCGGCGTTGCACCCTGTAACGACGATCGTGGAAGATATCATGGCAGACACCGCATCCAGGGTGGTCGCGAACGCCCGCGAAAGAGTCTGTTCATGTGCATATTCCCTCCGTTCCCCGCCAGCCTCTCGCAGGTCACGTCCCCTCGCCCCGTTTACCGGGAGAGGGTTAGGGTGAGGGGCAGCCACGCGGCACAAAGGCTGCAGCAGCCGTGGCCTTGCGCCTGACATCTGCTGGACCATTGCAAATACAATGTCAATTATTGAATGCATTGCAATCTATAATTAAATGCGCCAATCTTCGGGATCAGCGAGGATTTGACATGACCGCAGAAACCATCGATCATTCGACGCTTTCCCGTCTTGTCGAGGCAGGGGCGGTCGATGCTGCTCACGTCGTCGGCAAAACCGGCGGCTGGTCCGTCGTCATCCGCTACGGCAAGGCCGAACGCCCGCTTGCCGCC
Source organism: Rhizobium sp. NLR10b (assembly GCF_019685435.1). Taxonomy (NCBI): domain Bacteria; kingdom Pseudomonadati; phylum Pseudomonadota; class Alphaproteobacteria; order Hyphomicrobiales; family Rhizobiaceae; genus Rhizobium; species Rhizobium sp. NLR10b. The sequence continues at coordinate 91,532 of NZ_JABDWV010000001.1, forward strand.
CAGCGCAGCCGCAAGGTGCGCCTGTTCAAGCGCATGGATACCCTGGTTTCCTATCTCAAGGATGTCGGCATCTCCCAGTTCGATGTCGATGCGGCCGATTACGCTCCCGAGACTGTCTCTCGGCCGGATCGTGCGGCAGCCCTGCGCCGCACCCATGAGGCAGCAGAATACGACAAGTGGTTTCGCGAACAGGTCGAGGAGGCGATCCGGGAGGCCGATGATCCTGACACGGTCGGGATTCCGCACGAGACGGTCAAGAAAGAGATGGCGCGCGAACGAGCAGAGTTGGTGGCGCGCCTTAAGGGTAAAGCCAAGTGAAGCTCATCTGGCGTGCGAAAGCTGCGTCAGATCGCAAGCGAGCAATACAGTTTATCGCCGATCAGAATCTCAGCGCCGCGATAAGCCACCTTGACGAGATCGAGCGCCAAACGGATTTGCTCATCGATCAGCCGGAGATCGGCCGGCCCGGACGAATTGGCGGAACGCGCGAACTCGTCATTTCGCGCACGTCCTTTATTGTGATCTATCGTGTTCGTCAGAAAATCAGACGGGTGGAGATTTTGCGCCTTCTGCACGGCGCTCAACAATGGCCACCGAAACGCTGAATATTCTTACTGCGCCATCTGCGGCTGCTTGGCAGCCCGCGCTGCCGTCAGTTCGGCGGTCGTGTGGTTCAGGCGGTCGGCAAGCACGCGCATGATTTCCACGGCCATCTCCGGGAAATCGCTGAGCAGCTTTAAAAAGTGCTCCTTGCTGATGCGCAATACTTCGAGCGGCGAGGTGGCGCGCACCGTTGCCGTGCGTGAGACATCGCAGAGAATGGCGATTTCGCCGACGATGGAATTGAGCTCGACGTCGGCGACCTTGATCTCGCCGGCCGGCGAGGAGACGATGATATCGGCGCTGCCGGAGAGGATGACATAGGCGGCGTCGCCGACATCGCCCTGATGGAAGAGATCCTGACCGGCCTTGTAGGTCATGCGGTCGGAGGTGAAGGCCAAAAGCTTGAGTTTCGCTGGCGCAATCCTCGAAAAGATCGGCACCCGGCGCAGCATTTCGACTTCGTCTCTCAATAGCATGAGCGTTTCAATCCCCTGACGCAGGGTTCTTGGAACCAGGCGCCTCAATTCGGGGCGTTCCCCCGGGAACGCCTACCATCGCCGCCCCAATAGAATATTACGATAACAGTTCCTTGAACATACCGTTTTTCTCGGAAAGTTCCGGATAGTTTCCGGCTTCCGCCAGCCCGCCGCGGTCGAAGAGCAGGATTCGGTCGAACATTTCGGCCATCCGCGCATTCGAAAGAACCCAGATGATCGCTGGGCGCTCACCTTCCTTATGCAGGTCTTCGATGATGTTGCGGGTGATCTGATCCTGAACGCGCTGATCGAGTGCCGACAACGGCCGATTGAAGACGAAATAATCCGAGCGCTTCAGAAGCGCGCGGGCCAGGTTCAGTTTCTGGCGCTGCACCATGGTCAACCGCTTGCCGCCGGAGCCGACGTCGAATTCGAGGCCGATCGACAGGACATCGTCATAAAGGTCGAGTGCGTCGAAGAGCTCGCCCATGATGGCGCGGATGCGGTCGGAGGCGTCGGCCTGCTGATAGGCGATGCGGCCGAAGAGCACATTGTCCATCAGGCTGGCCGACGGCGTGAAACGCTCGGCGTCGTAGCGCTCGATCAGCTCGGCGAGATCGGCCGGAATATGCGCGTGGAACTGCTTGCGGGCGCTGACGATCTTGTCCATCAGCTCGTTGGTCAAAAGGCCGAAGCGGTGGCGCGGCTCGATATAGGCGAAGCTCAGCCGGATGATGGCGGAGCGCTCCTCAGGCGTGGCGTCCTCGAAGCGGCGGCTTTGCAGCTTCTGCAGGAGCGCCTGATAGGTCGGAATGTCGTCCGCCGTCATGAAGGTCAGCTGCTGGAAGAAAGGATGATCCGGCGGCAGGTCGTGGAAGAGTTCGACGGCGTTTTCGGCAATCTCGAGGCCCATGGCGTAGAGATCGGTGCTGAGGCCCGTCTCGCGGAAGAGCTGCTGGAAATAGGGATGGGCGGCGAGCCGGCGGTTGGTCATCAACGGCCGCTTCATGGTGCCGAAGAGCAGGTTCTCACCGACCGTCGCCTGGGCGTTGTAGGCGTCGAAATCGAAAGGCACGACGATGCCGTCGAGACCTTCGTCGCGCAGCCGGTCGCGCAGCGACGCGCGCAGCGCCACGACATGGTCGCTGACCGCCACATGCACGTCGGTATTGACGTTCGAGCGCAGCGCCAGGTCGAGGATGTCCTGCGAGATCAGCACGGCGTCGAGCACCGGCCGGATCGCTTTGAGGAGATCATCCGGTCCATTGGCGCCGGCCGCCTGATAATCCACCCAATCGCTGTTGAGGTCGAGCGTCGGGTTGCCGGCCTTCACCGCCTCGATGGAATGCCATTTATACTCCTGCGCTTCTTTCTCGTCGTAGACGGCGTCGATCATCGGCGCGTGCTTGAGGCCGTAGAGCAGATTGCTGGCGAGCGTGCCATGGAAGAAGAAGGTGTCGGCCGAGGCATAGGAGATGCGGCGACCGGTGATCGATTCCGGCAGCTCGAGCAGGTCGCGTCCGTCGATGGTGATGCGGCCGGAGTCGGGCCAGACCATCCGGCCGAGCGCTTCGGCGAAGGCTTCGGCGCCACTGCCGTTCGGACCGACGATCGCAACCGTCTCGTTCGGCTTGATTTCGACCGAGACGTGGTCGACGAGGCGGGCGCCGCTGTCATCGGAGAGCGTGAGGTTGGTGACGACCAGCGCGCTGGTCAGTGCGCCCACGGGTGCGGTCGCCAATTCCTGGATGTGGCTCTCGATCAAGGGCTCGACGTTGAACTGCTCGTAGACCTGCTGGTATTTCACCTGCACGTCCTGACGCATCTGGTCCCAGTCGATCAGTTCCTTCAGCGGCCCGGGCAGATCCTTGTAGGCCGAGATGACTGCGACGAGCTGGCCGATGTCGAGCCGGCCCTGCAGCGCCAGATAACCGCCGATCGCGTAGAACAGGAAGGGCGTGACCTGGGCGAGGAAGTTGTTGATGAACTTCACCAGGAATTTCCACTGGTAAAGGTCGTAGCGGATCGAGAAGATGCGGCCAAGCCGCCAGGCGATGTCGGCGCGTTCGAGGTTGGACGTGTCGTTGCCGTGGATCGTGCCGATGCCGTCGACGATTTCGCCGACACGGCCGGAAAGTTCGCGCGCCGTCAGCTGCCGCTGGCGGCCGAGATCCAGCAGGCGCTTGCGCATGCGGGGAATGACGACGGCCTGGACGCCGACGATGGCGGCGGCGATCATGCCGAGCCAGAAATTCTGCACGATGATGAAGGCGAGCGCGGTGATCGCCTGGCCGCCGAGCAGGGCGGGCGAGACGAAGGCGTCGCCGGTGAAACCGCCCATCGGCTCCACTTCGTCCTTGATCATGGTGGCGATCTCGGCCGATTTCACCCGCTTGAAATGAGCCGGCGGAAACCGCAGCACCCGGTCGATCAGTTCGAAGCGGATGCGGCGCAGCATGCGTTCGCCGAGCCGGCCCTTATAGGTGTTGATGTAGAACTTGAAGAGCCCGTTTAGCACCACCAGCGCCAGGAACACGAGGCTCAGGGCCATCAGCATCTGGAAGCGGTCGAGCTGCACGCCCTTGAAGAATTCGACATGGCCGATCAGCGGAATGTCATAGGCGATGTGCATGAAGGTCTGGGTTGCGCCGGGGCCTTCAAAGCCGTCGCCCTGGATCGGTCCGTTGACGATCTGCTTCGGCAGGTCGAAGGACAGGAAATAAGGGATCATCGAGGCCGCGACGACAGCCAGGATCCACAGCTGCTGCAGCCGCGTGTTCTTCCAGATATAGCGGGCGAGGCTCTTTTCCATTGGCTAACCGTCAGCGTGCTGGGAAATTTCGAAGGCGCGATCCTGGCGCGGGACGGGAGGAATTGTCGAGAACAGGACCATGCAGCCGGACCGCCGATATCGCAATGAAAACAAGGCGAAGGGACCGGCTGCAGAAAGGCCGATTCTCGCCGGAACTCTGCTTATATCACAGGATTTTTAAATTAGGCGAGCGATTCGGCAATCATCGAGCGAATGATGGCGGCCGTCTTCTCCGCCCCGTCGAGATCGAGCGAAACCGGCTCCTGCCGAGGCGCTGTCAGCGCCTTTTCGACAGCCTCTTTCACATGTGTGGAGGTCAGCCCCCGTTCCGGCAGGATGTCGGCAAGACCCAGCGCCTGCAGCCGTTCGGCGCGCACTGTCTGTTCGGTCTCGCCGCCGGCGACGAAGGGGATGAGGATCGGCCGGCACTCGGTACGCAAGAGGTCGCCGACCGTGTTGTAGCCGGCCTGCGAGATCGATACCCTGGCGCCGCGCAAGAGCGAGGGAAAATCCTTGCGAAAGCGAACCAGAGTCACATTCGGGGCTGCGTCCCGCGACAGTCTGGCGAAATCGGCCTCCGGCAGGTTGGGACCTGAGATCAGCAGCCAGCGAAGATCGCCCGGCAGCAGCGCCGCCGCCTCCTTCGCCGCGCCGATCAGCTCGGCGCCGACCGCGCCGCCGCCGGCCGATGCGATAATGTCGAAGGTTTCCGTCGGTTCGGGCGCCGGCGGCGGCGTAACGAGGCCGGTATAACGCAGCCTGTCGGCGATTTCTGGCGTCAGCGGGAAAGTATCTTCGAGCCTGACGAAGCCGGGATCGCCATGGACGAGCACAGCGTCGAAGTGATGGTTGACCAGGGCGGCGGTCTCCGCGTCGCGGCCGGCCTTGCGGTTTTCCTGCAGGATGTCGCGAACCGAGCTTAGGAGTTTCGGCCGCGGTTCGGTCTTCTCGATCGCAGCGAGCAAGGGCAGGAGTTCGAAGCGCATCTGCCGCCGGCCGAAGGGGAAGGCCTCGATGATGACGACATCGGGCCTTGTGGCATGGAAGGCATCGAGCAGCAATTGCCGGCGGGCGGCCAGGAATTCTTCCCCGGCCGGCTGGCCATCGGCATCGGCGAGGCCGGAGAAACCGGCATTGCTGGCGACGACCGCCGGCAGGGCAACGGTCTTCACACCCTCGCCGGGAAAGCCCGGTACCGGCAGGCCGCCGGTGACGACGGTGACGTCGAAACCGTGCCTGACCAGCGCATTGGCGATGCGGCTGGCGCGGGCGATGTGGCCGATGCCGAGCAGATGCTGGACATAGAAGAAGATACGCGGTGCCGTCATGACGCCTTCTGCCATTCGGCCTCGAACAGGCCGGCGAGCTGTCTGATGCTGGAGTGATAGTCGAAGTCCTCGCGCACCCGCCTTTCGGCGGCGTCGCCGAGGCGCTGGCGCAGCGCCGGATCGCGGATCGCCGCCTCGAGCGCCCGGGCGAGCAGCGCCGGATCCTCCGGCGGCACGACGAGGCCGTTCTCGCCATCCGTCAGCAGTTCCGGCACGCCGGATACTGTCGTGGAGACGCAGATGAGACGCTGGCTCGCGGCCTCGACCAACACGTTCGGCAGGCCGTCGCGGTCGCCGTTGGCGGCGATGCGGCAGGCGAGCGCAAAGACGTCGGCGCGGCGGTAGTGGTCGAGCACGTCTTCCTGCGCCATGGCGCCCTTCCAGATGATGCGGCCGGAGAGGCCGAGCTCGGCGGCGAGCGCCTTCAGCCTGGCAAGCTCGTCACCGCCGCCGATATGCTCCATGCGCCAATGGAGGTCCGCCGGCAGCAGCGCCAGCGCCCGAAGCAAGACGTCGTAGCCCTTCTTCTCGACGGCGCGGCCGACGCTGAGGATGAAGGCCGGATCAGCCGGGTTGTTGCCGGTCCTCTGCGAATGCGCGCCGAAAAAATGGCCGAAGCGGGCGAGATCGAGGCCGTGATAGCTCAAATGTACCGCCTCCTTGCGCGATGTCAGCACGCGCATGTGTTCGTAGCCAGACCGAGTGCAGGTGACGGTCCAGCGGGCGCGCTTCAGCTTCTCCTTCAGTTCCCAGTCGGGCGAGGTCCATATGTCCTTGGCATGGGCCGAACAGGTCCAGGGCGTGCCCGTCAGGATGCTGGTATATTCCGTCACCGAGGCCGGCGTATGGATGAAATGAGCATGCAGCCACTCGCCTCCATCAGGCCATTCGCGCGCCAGCACCAGCGCCTGGCCGAGACGGCGGAAGCGGTTGCGGGAGAGGTCGCGCTTGAGGTCGGCGAAGAAGCGTTTGATCAGCGCCTTGAAGCCGGTTTTACCGAAGCCGGCGACGAGGCCTTTCAGCACGCGAATCGGTTCCTCGTGCAGATATTCCGGCAGATAGACGACACTCGCCTTGATCTCGTCATGCACCGGATGGCGCTTCTTGTCGGTCGGCCGGCGCATGGAAATCAGCGTCAGGTCGAAGCCGGCCCTTTCGAGGCCGAGCAATTCCTGGGCGATGAAGGTTTCCGAAAGGCGGGGATAGCCTTTCAGCACGACGAGTATCTTGCGGCGTGGCGGCAAGGCTGTGCCCTATTCTGCGCCGACAACGGCTAGGTGGGTGGCCCGGCCGTCGAGCCATCGGCCGACGGTCTGCGAGATATGGTCCAGCCCTTCGAGATGCATATTGCTGCCGCTTTTCGACGGCGGCAGGCGAGAGGGCAAGCGCTTCAGCGCCGCGGCCATGATGGCGGGATCAACCGATTGCTCCGGCAGCAGCATCTCGACGAGGCCGAGTTCGCTGGCCCGCTTCGCGCGCAGCAGCTGCTCCTCGCGCGGCTTGACGCGGGGCACGATGAGGGCCGGCTTATCGAAGGAGAGGATCTCGCAATAGGTGTTATATCCGCCCATGGCGACGACGCCGGTGGCGCCGGCGATCAGCTCTTCCATGTGATTGTCGAATTCGATCACCTCGATATAGGGAATGGCTTCGCCCTTCTGCACCAGCTTGGCGCGCTCGGCGGCCGGCATATAGGGCCCGAGCACGACCAGCGCCTTCTGCGTCAGCGTCGGATCGGCCTCATAGGCATTCATGACGTCATGGACGAGATCGGAGCCGTCGCCGCCGCCGCCTGTGGTGACGAGCAGATAATTGTCCTTGCGGGCGTTGATCGAGCTCTTGCCTTTGGAGACGCTGCGCTGCAGGAAGCCGACAAAATCCATCTTCCGGCGCAGGCTGGCCGGCACGTCGAGACCAACAAGCGGATCGTAGAAATCCGGGGGGCCGTAGACCCAGACGCTGTCGTAATATTGGTCGATCTTCTGCATGACGCTGTTCTTCTTCCACTCGGCCTCGAGCAGATGCGGCGCGTCCATGATCTCCCGCAGCCCTAGCACCAGCACGGTGCCACGGGCCTTGAGATAAGCGAGCGTATCCTCGACCTCGCCCTTCAATCCCATCGGCTCCTTGTCGACGATGAAAATGTCGGGCTGGAAGGTCTCGGCCGTGTGGCGGATGCTCGATTCGCGCATCTTCAGCGTTTCGTGCAGATCGATGTGGCTGGCAAGCGACGTATATTCGCCGTTGCGCAGCTTGATCACGCTCGGGATCTTCACGAAGTCGACGCGGGCGCGGTAATCGAAGGCGCCGGCGATCGTCGCCCCTGAAATGATCAGGATGTTGAGGCCGCGATAGTCTTCGACCAGCGCATGGGCGATGGCGCGACAGCGCCTGAGATGGCCGAGGCCGAACGTGTCGTGGCTGTACATGAGGATGCGAGCATCTTCGAGACGTCTGGCCATGGGTGTTCCCTCCGGGGTGAACATCATAGTTAGCACCCCCACCATCCGGAGGCCAAGAGGCGGGCGCGATGCCGGACGGCGCCGCCGAGCTTGCCGCTATTTGTAGGGATCTGCCGCATCGCGCAAGCCGTCTCCCAGAAAGTTGAACGCCAAAATGACAAGAACAACAGGAATGATCGGAAAGAGCAGCCAAGGATAGAAGGCGATGACGCTGACGCTTTTTGCCTCGGTCAGCAGAATGCCCCAGCTGGTGATCGGCGGTCGAAGGCCGAGGCCGAGGAAGGAGAGCGCGGTCTCGCCGAGGATCATGCCGGGGATCGAAATCGTCGCCGAAGCGATGAGATGTGACATGAAGCCCGGCACCAGATGGCGGCCAATGATGCGCGGCGTGCTGGCCCCCATCAGCTGCGCGGCCTGGACGTAATCCTCCTCGCGCAATGCCAGGAGCTTGGAGCGCACGGCCCGCGCCAGCCCGGTCCAGTCGATGATTCCGAGGATGACGGTGATGCCGAAATATATGACGATCGGGCTCCAGGTCACCGGCATGATGGCGGCGAGCGCCATCCACAGCGGCAGGCTTGGCAGCGATTGCAGCACCTCGATCAGGCGCTGGACGATGAGGTCGAAGACGCCGCCCCAGTATCCGGCAAGGCCGCCGATGACGATGCCGAGCACGAAGCTGATCGAAATGCCGATCAGGCCGATCGTCAGCGATATACGCGCGCCGTAGAGGATGCGCGACAGCACGTCGCGGCCGAGCCGGTCGGTGCCGAGCAGGAACATCTGGCCACCGATCGCCGGGCAGATGAGATGGTAGTTCGAGGCGACGAGACCCCAGAATCTATAGGAATCGCCGCGGCAGAAGAAGCGGATCGGCTGCACGTCGTTCGGCCTGTCGGTATAGACGCGGTGCAGCGTGTCGAGATCGAGCGTCATGCTGCGGCCGTAGACGAAGGGACCGACGAACTCGCCCTTGTCGAAGAAATGGACGCGCTGAGGTGGTGCATGGATGAAGTCGACGTTGCGCGTGTGCAGGCCGTAAGGCGCCAGGAACTCGACGATAAGGATCATCAGGTAGACGGCGGCGAGAAAGATGCCGGAGATCAAAGCGAGCCTGTGCTGCTTGAACTTCCACCACATCAGTTGCTTCTGCGAGGCGAGATGGATGCGCGATTGCGCCGCCGTCATGCTCTCGGTCGCATGCGGATCGAAGGGAGCGGTGGAGACGTAGTGCGGCAGCGGCGCGCCGGGTGCGGGAAGGGGCGACATTATTTGGTGCTCCTGCCTTGCAGACGGATGCGGGGATCGAGGAAACCGAGGGCGATATCGGAGATCAGCACGCCGATGACGTTGAGGAAGGCGAGGAACATCAGGAAGGAGCCGGCGAGATACATGTCCTGGCTCTGCAGCGCCTTGATCAGCATCGGCCCGGTCGTCTCCAGCGACAGCACGATGGCGACGATCTCGGCGCCCGAGATGATCGACGGCAGGATCGAGCCGATATCGGCGATGAAGAAATTGAGCGCCATGCGCAGCGGATATTTGACCAGCGCCCGCATCGGATGCAGGCCCTTGGCGCGGGCCGTCGTCACATATTGCTTCTGCATCTCGTCGAGAAGATTGGCGCGCAGCCGCCGGATCATGCCGGCCGTGCCGGCCGTGCCAACGATGATGACGGGGATCCAGAGATGGGCGAGGATCGACTTCGCCTTTTCCCAGCTCATCGGTGCGTTGAGATATTGCTGGTCCATCAGATGGCCGATCGACAGCCCGAACCAGACATTGGCGAAATACATCAGGATCAGCGCCAGCATGAAGTTCGGAATGGCGATGCCGAGCAGGCCGAGAAAGGTCAGCCCGTAATCGCCCCAGCTATACTGATGCGTCGCCGAATAGATGCCGATCGGAAAGGCGATCAGCCAGGTGAGCAGGATCGTCGTGAAGGAGACGAGGATCGTCAGCCACAACCGTTCGCCGACCACGTCCGAGACCGGCAGCTGGTATTCGAAGGAATAGCCGAAATCGCCGTGCAGCATGCCGCCGACCCAGTAGAAATAGCGCACGATCTCCGGCTTGTCGAAGCCGTATTGCTGGCGCATCTCCTCGATTTCCTGGAGGTTGGCGGCCTCGCCGGAGGCGCGCAGCTCGGCGATCTGGCTCTCGAAGAAGTCGCCGGGCGGCAGCTCGATGATGGTGAAAACAAGCGCCGAAATGACGAAGAGCGTCGGCACCATGGCGGCGATGCGCCAGAGAATGTATCTGAGCACGCCTCAGGCCTCCTTGTACCAGAAAACATCCGGCATGTAGACGCCGAGATAGGAGGTGGGATCGAAGCCGTAGAGCGCTTTCTCCGGCAGGTTCTGCAGCTTGGCGGCGCGCAGGATCGGCTGCAGCGTGCTGTTGATGAGGCCGATTGAGAAGACCTGCTGCGTATAGAGCGACAGCATTCTGTGCCAGATCGCCTGGCGCTCCTCGAATTTTGCCGTCGAGCCCCATTGGCCGAGCAGGTCCACCAGCTCTGCCGCCTCCGGCAGGTCGGGAGCGACACCTTCCTGGCCGGCGGAGAGATAATGCATGCCCCAGAGCGGCCATTGCAGCTGATCATCGAGCGTCGGCGCAAGACCGGACGGCGACATGTCGGCCGTCGGCACGCCATTGTCGAGGCCGTACCAGATCGACATCATGATCGTGCCGCTCATGGCGCGGTTGCGGAAGACGTCCCGCTGCGAGGTGCGGGTATAAAGCGCAAGGCCGATATCGGCCCAGTGATCGTGCACCAGTTCCAGCACGTCGGTGTCGAGATTGCTTTCGCCGGCGGTCTCGACGGTGATCTCGGCGCGTCGCCCGTCCGGCAGCAGCCGGATGCCGTCGTCGCCGCGGCGGGTCAGGCCGAGCTCGTCGAGCAGGCGGTTGGCCTCGTCGGGATCGAACTTGACGAAGGCGTCGGCATATTCCTGCTTGAAGAGCGGACTGTCGGGCAGCACGGTATCGGCGCTCGGCGTGCCCAATCCATAGAAGGCGACCATATTGATCTCGTGCCGGTTGATCGCCAGCGACAGCGCCCGGCGCAGGCGCACGTCGCGGAAAAGGCCGCGCCACACCTCGTCGGCGCAGTTGAGATTCGGCAAGAGCGTGATGCGCGAGCCGCGCGCGACCTTCCAGAGATTGACCTTCACCGGAAAGCGCTTCTCCGCCTCCTTCAGGAAGGTGTAGTCGTTGAAGTCGATGCCGGTTGCCTGCAGGTCGGCCTCGCCCGCGCCGGCCTTGGCGGCGATGATCGACGAGGAAGAGACGTTGAGGATATAACGATCGAGATAGGGAAGCTGCCTGCCGTTTTCGTCGACGCGATGGAAGAACGGGTTGCGCTCGAAGACGAACTGCTCGGCCGGCAGCGCCGTCGTGTTGCGCCAGGGATCGAGCGTCGGCAGGTTGGGATTTTCCGGACGATAGGAGCGCGCCATCTTGATGTGCAGGTCCTGCCATTTCTTGACGCGGAAGGTCTGCATCATCTGTTCCATCTTCGCCTGGTCCGGCTGGAACTTCTTGTGGAACTGCTTCAGGTAATGCGCCGGCCCGAAGATGACGAGCGGCTGCGGGCCGGCCAAGCTCGGCAGGAACATCGGGTTGGGTTTATCCCAAGTATAGCGAACGGTCAGCGGATCGAGCATCTCGAAGCGCGGCAGGCTGCCGTGTGGGCGAAGCTCGAGTGCGCCGCCGCCCGGCGTCAGCTTGTCATTGAGGATGACGTCTTCCCACCAGTAGCGGAAATCATCGGCGGTGAACGGCGCCCCGTCCGACCATTTATGGCCCTCGCGCAGCGTGAAGGTGAAGACCGTGTCTTCCTCGGAACGGAAATCGGCCAGAATGTCGGGCCGGAACTGCAGGTGCTTGTCGTAGCCGATCAGGCGGGCATAGCCGTAGATCGTCATGAAGCGGATATCGCGCTGGCTGCCGATGATGGTGCGCACCGTGCCGCCATAGGCGCCGGGTTCGAGCCCCATCTCCTTCAGGTTGACGATGCGCGGGCGGGCGGGAATGCGTTCGGCCATACCAGGCAGGCTGCCTGATGCCAGCCGCTCCTTCAGGAATTCCGGCTCGCCGACCTGTTCGGCCCGCAGCACCGCCGGCGCGATCGCAGCACCGACGAGGCCGCCGAGAAAGGTGCGACGCGTCACCATCAGCGCAACTCCCGGATATCAGCGCCCTTGCGGGCGCGCACCAGATGGCCGTCGCCGAGATCGGCATAGGCAAGCTCGGAGGCGTCGTCATGCTCGGCGGTGAAGGTCTTGCCCCAGTTCTGCTTGTCGGCGGCGCCGTTTTCCCGAAGCGCCTTGAAATCGAGCGGCCGGTCGAGATCGGGGAAGGGGACGGCGGCGAGCAGTGATTTCGTATAGGGGTGCACCGGATCGCGCAGAATGATCTCGCGCGGAGCGATCTCGACGATGCGGCCCTTGCACATGACAGCGATACGGTCGGCCATGTAATCGACGACGGCGAGATTGTGCGAGATGAAGAGATAGGTCAGGCCCAGCTCCTTCTGCAGATCCTTCAAGAGGTTGAGGATCTGCGCCTGCACCGAGACGTCGAGGGCCGACACCGGCTCGTCGAGGATGACGAGCTTCGGCCCGAGCGCCAGGGCGCGGGCAATGCCGATGCGCTGCCGCTGGCCGCCGGAGAAGCTGTGCGGGTAACGGCTGAGGTAACGCTTGTCGAGGCCGATCGCGCCCATCAGTCCCTCGACCTTGCGCTTGCGCTCGGCGCTGTCGCCGCGGTCGTGGATCTCGAGCGGCTCGCTCAGGATGTTGCGCACCGTCATGCGCGGCGAGAGCGAGGAGACCGGGTCCTGGAACACCATTTGGATCTTGGTGCGCAGCTCCTGCAGCTCGGCGCCCTTGACGGCCAGCACGTCGATGACCTCTTTGCCGTCGTTGAACACCACCGAGCCGCCATCAGGGGTGACGGCGCGCATGAGGATCTTGCTGAGTGTCGTCTTGCCGCAGCCGGATTCGCCCACCAGGCCGAGACATTCGCCGCGGCGGATGTCGAAGCTGACGTCGTCGACCGCATGCACGACGGCGGCTTCGTGCTTGCCGAACAGGCTGCGCCTGCGCGTCCTGTAGGTCTTCGACAGATTGGCGACGGAAAGCAGCGTGCCCGGCGTTTCAGCCTGCAGCGGCTTCTTCTTGCCGACCAGCGTCTCGAGATTGACCGGCACGTCGCGCAGCGCCTTCAGCCGTTCGCCGGGTTTCATGTCGAAATGCGGAACGGCCGCCATCAGCGCCTTGAGATAGGGATGCTGCGGATTGCGGAAGATCGCCTCGACCGGTCCCGCTTCCATGATCTCGCCGTGATAGATGACGACCACCTCGTCGGCCATGTTGGCGACGATGCCGAGATCGTGGGTGATCAGCAGCATCGCCATGCCGAGCTTGGCCTGCAGGTCGCGCAGCAGTTCGAGGATCTGCGCCTGGATCGTCACGTCGAGCGCCGTCGTCGGCTCGTCGGCGATCAGGAGAGCCGGCTTGCAGATCAGCGCCATGGCGATCATCGCGCGCTGGCGCATGCCGCCCGACAGTTCGAATGGATACATGTCGTAGGTGCGGTGCGGATTGGAGAAGCCGACGAGGCCGAGCATTTCCTCGGTCCTTTGGCGTGCTTCCTGCTTGTCGACGTCGGTATGGATTAACAGCACTTCGCTGATCTGGTTGCCGACGGTATGCAGCGGCGACAGCGAGGTCATCGGCTCCTGGAAAATCGTCGCCATGCGCTTGCCGCGCAGATCACGCATCTCTTCACTGTCGCGCGGCAGCGACAGGATATCGGTCGTGCTGCCGTCGAGCGGATCGGTGAAGAGGATACTGCCTGACGCATTGGCCGGGTTGGGCAGGATGCCCATCACCGACTGGCTGATCACCGATTTACCGGAACCGGACTCACCGACGAGGGCGGTAACCTTACCCGGAAGAATGCGGAGATTGGCTTCCTTTACGACACGCAGGCGGTCGCCGAAAACGGAGAAGGAGACGTCGAGATTCTCGATACGCAACAGATCGGCAGCGGACGCCATACCAATGAAATTCCCCAGTCTTCTATGTTCCCGTTAAGGCAACACTATCGTACCGCAAACGGGGTGTCTAGCTGATGACAAGCAAGGGGAAATTGCCGCGGTTCACCATCTCTGTAACGCGCAGTTCTGGCGGCCGCAACCTGGCGTTTTACTGAATGAACTTCTCCATGCTTGTGCGCTTGACCTGTTTCTTGGCGTCGCGGTGCAGGAGAATGACCTGTTCGGCTTCGGAAAGTCCGTTCTGCACGGCCTCGCGGAAATGTTCGTCGACATGGATATCCGGGGCCGGGGCGCGTGGCTGCAGTACCGTCACCTTCTGGCGGATGCCGCGCAGCTTCTCCTCGCCGAGGGTTGTCCATTCGCCGCCGCAATAACCGGCGAAGGCCTGGCTGGCGACGACCTCCCGGCCGTATTTTTTGGTCAGGATCTGCAAACGCTGCACCTCGTTGACCGCCGATCCGAAGGCGGAGAAGGTCAGCCGGTCCTTGAGGCCGACATTGCCGAACATGACGTTGCCGACATGCATGCCGATGCCGTAGCCGATCCTGGATAGACCCTTCTCCTCGCGCTCCCGATTGAGCTCGGCCACCCGCGCCTGCGCCTGGTGGACGGCCGAAAGTGCTGCCTCGCAGGCGATTTTCGATGGGTCCTTGTGACGCCCGCAGGGATAGACGGCGAGAAAGCCGTCGCCGAGGAAGCTCAGAATCTCGCCGCCATTGCGGTTGAAGGGAGCGGCGATCGCGTCGAAGAACTGGTTCAGCGTATCGATATAGGCCTGGCGGCCTTCCTTTTCGGCATACATGGTGGATTCGCGCATGTCGCCCATGACCAGCGCCGCCCGGATCGTTTCGCCGTCGCCGCGGCGAATCTGGCCATTCAGCACCCGTTTGCCGGCGTCGCCGCCGAGATAGGTGGTCAGCATGTTGTTGGCGAGCTTGCCGAGCACCGCCATCTTGGCGGCCACCGCCAGATGGTTCTGCATCCGGAGCAGCGCGTCGATCATGTCGTCGGTAAAACCGTTATGATGGTCAGTCGACCAGGAGCCCATCATGCCCTGCACCGAATCGTCGCCGAAGGGCTGCACGAAGGCGAGGTAATCGGTCATCCTGTCCTTGCGCAGATCCTCGAAGATCGGGAATTCGGCCGGGCCTTCCTGCATCAACCGCCGCCGAATATGCTGCAGGTTGTTGTCGAGCAGGTAATAATAGGGGCTCTGCAGGAAGCGGTCCGGCTTCTGCCCGGCCGGCATGCGGAGGCCCTCGATAGTGACGCCGCTGGCCCGCCGCCAGGTGAAGCTCAAGGCATCGTAGAGCGGATGCAGCATCGAAAAGGTCAGGTGCACGCGGGCGATCGGAAGGCCGGCGGAAGCAAGTCTTTCGCAGAAGCCGCGCACGATGTTTTCGAGGTCGTCACCTGCCAGCGAGGAATGTGTCAGCCATTCGGCGACCCGGTCCAACAGGATGGAGGACACGCTGGATTCGATCGTGCTCATTCTCGGTATGATCCTCATAAGGCACGCCATCCCCAAGAGCCAAAAGTCCCCCGGCCGACGCATTTTCATGCGCAGGTCACAAGGAAATCAGGATGTACGAGCGGTAATATTTGTCAACGATCTGCCGAAAGCCCGGCAGCAGCGCCCTCAGTTCCCCGGAACGCGGATCGGAGGGGAAGTCCTTTCTCGATGGTTCAATATCAAACTCACATAGGGGTGCTGCAGATGCGAAACAATGGGACCCGGATTCTTTTGTGCGCTCAGGTTGCGGCAAAGGCCGCCGCCGGGGCATTTCGGCCACACCCCGGAGAGGTGGTGCTCTGGGATATCGGCGAGACCAGCCCTCGTGCGCTCTGAGGGCACGGCGTAAACAGGGGTGGCACCGTGGCGAGAAGAAGCTCCGGGTTTAATTCCCCGCCATGATGCATTAGATCAGCTTTCTAAATTCCCATTCGAAAGATCCCGCCTTGGCCACCTCCACCTTCGACACGCTCCTGCAGAAGATCGAAAGCCGCGCGGCGCGTGCCGGCATTATCGGGCTCGGTTATGTCGGCCTGCCGCTGGCGATCGCCGTCGCGCACAGCGGTTTTGCGGTCACCGGCTTCGACATCGATCCCTCAAAGATGGTGGCGCTCGATGCCCGCCGCTCCTATATCGACGCCGTCAGCAACGAGGCGCTTGCCGCCGAGATCGATGCGAACCGATTCCAGGCGACGACGGATTTCGCCGGCCTTGGTGAATGTGATGTCATCATCATCTGCGTGCCGACGCCGCTCACCAAGCATCGCGACCCCGATCTTTCCTTCGTCGAGGCGACCTCGCGCTCGATCGCTGAGCATTTGCGCCCCGGCCAGCTCGTCGCGCTGGAATCCACCACCTATCCCGGCACGACCGACGATATCGTCAAGGTCATCCTCGAAGGCACCGGCTTGAAGTCCGGCGCGGATTTCTTCGTCGGCTTCTCGCCGGAGCGCGAGGACCCCGGCAACCAGCATTACCACACCGCGACTATCCCGAAGGTTGTCGCCGGCGACGGGCCGGAGGCGCTGGCTCTGATGAAGGCCTTCTATGGCGCGGCGGTGTCGACCGTCGTTCCGGTTTCCTCGAATGCGACGGCCGAGGCCGTCAAGCTCACCGAAAACATCTTCCGTTCGGTCAACATCGCCCTAGTCAACGAGCTGAAGACGGTCTATGCGGCGATGGGCATCGACGTCTGGGAAGTGATCGACGCGGCCAAGACCAAGCCGTTCGGCTACATGCCCTTCTATCCTGGCCCCGGCCTCGGCGGCCATTGCATCCCGATCGATCCCTTCTACCTCACCTGGAAATCGCGTGAATATGAGCTTCCGACCCGCTTCATCGAGCTTGCCGGCGAGATCAATTCGGCGATGCCGCGCTATGTCGTCGGCAAACTGGCCGAAGCGCTCGACATCCGCGCCGGCAAGGCGCTGAGCCGCAGCCGCGTGCTGGTGCTGGGGCTCGCCTACAAGAAGAACGTCGCCGATATAAGAGAGAGCCCGTCGCTGCGGCTGATCGAGATCATCGAGGAGCGCGGCGGCAGCGCCGATTACCACGATCCCTTCGTCGCCGAGATCCCGCCGACGCGCGAACATCAAGCGCTGAAGGGGCGCCAATCGGTGGCACTGACGGCGCAGGCCGTTGCCGGCTATGATGTCGTGCTGGTCGCGACCGATCATGACGGGGTGGATTATGCGGCGCTCGCCGAAAGTGCGGCGTTGATCATCGACACGCGCAACGTCTTCGACCGGCTCGGCCTTTCCGCCGATCACGTCGTCAAGGCGTAACGGAAACGGCCGAAAGCGACTTGCCGGTCATCCGGCTGGCGGCCACCGCATAACCGCCGGCGGCGCCATCGATGAAATGCATGTGGTCGCGCGAGATCGGCGTCGGCACAAAGCAGGTCATCAGCGCCGAGGACTGGCGATGCAGGCCGTAGCGGGCGATGCCTCTCGCCCGCGCGTCTTCCAGCAGCGTCTCGATCCGTTTCAAGCGCGCGGCGTCGACATCGACTGTCATCTTCAGCCCGTCGTCGAACTTGCGGAAATCGGAATTGCCGGCGACGTCGCCCTTGTAGCGGCGGGCATCGAAGCGGCCGAGCGGAATGCCGAGTTTGTAGCAGAGAACGGTGATCGCGAGCTGCAGGAAGATGATCAGCTTCTGCCGCAGACGTTTGCCGGCCGGCGCGGTGGCCTTGGCCTCGCGATTGATACCTTTCAGCGAGAAGGCGAATTTCGGGCCGTCGGCCGGCACCGGATGGCTGCCGCGGCTCTGCTCGGCGGTGATGGCGACGATGCCGTTGACGAGATCGCGGAACTCTTCGCCCGGCCGGCCTTCGCCGGGCACGGCGATGATCGAGACGATCTCGCCATTCTCGGCCTCGATCGGGCTCCATCGGCAGGAAAGGCCGGTGAGATCCGGCCGCGTTCCGGGGGCGGCGCGGCCGACGCCATAGTGGCCAAGCTTCATCTGTCGTTCCGCCCAGCTCGTGCCGCCGCCCCAGAACATTGCGTAAGTGACATGCGGGCTTGCGGAATAGCGGGCGACACGGACGTCGAGGCCCTCTGCGCGGGTATCGGCGACCGGTACGATGGCGATGCGCAACATCAGGCCGAGATCCTCCTCGACCCAGACCTGCACGGCGGCCAGCGCATCCCGCGCCGCCTTCTCCAGCGAACCCGGAAGCGCAATCAGGGCGCCGTCACCACCGAAGACGAAGGGATAGTCGCCCTTGCCGACCGCATTCAGCACCGCCGAAATGACGCTGGCGCCGGCCATGTTGACGTCCTTGTAGCGGCCGCCGGCGATCGCCTGCGTCGAACCGACGATATCGGCAAGCGCCAGCACCCATCCCTCCGGCAGCGGCCGGTAATTGCCGGCATCGGTCACGCCCTCGAAGGCGCTGAAGCGCGGCACGTTCGCAAAGAATTCTTCGTCATTCACGATTGTCATGGCATCGACCTTAGCACAGACCCATATCGCTGCTGCAACGCCAATTCCCATTTACGGCAATCGACTTGGCAAGGTTTCATGTGTTAGCACGCGCTCACGATTTTCATCACGGATACGGATTTCGATGAGCCGCCTCGACAGCTTCATTCGCCGCTTGACGGCCCAGCGCGACATTCTGAACGCAATCACCGATCTGGTCGAGGACATCGAAGGCCCGGTGCTGGAGTTCGGCCTCGGCAACGGCCGCACCTATGACCACCTGCGCGAAAAATTCCCCGACCGCCGCATCATCGCCTTCGACTGGGAGGTCCGTTCCTATTCGGCCTCGACCCCGGAGCCGCAAGATATGGTGACCGGCAACATCCGCGATTCCGGTCAGGCCTTCCTCGGGATCGGCGCGGCCCTTGCCCACGCCGATATCGGCACCGGCCATGACGAGATCGACGCGGTGACGCTGACCTGGCTGCCGCAGCTGATGGCCGGCGTGCTCGCCCCGAACGGCATTGCGGTCAGCGGCTTGCCGCTGGAGCATTCGGAGCTTGCGGCGATGCCGCTGCCGGAGGGAATCAAGGAAGGGCGTTACTTTCTGTATCGGCGGGTGTGAGGGGGAGAGTAGGCCCCGGCCCCACCCGCCTGTTGAAGGAGGAGAAAATGAAACGCATCGAGATGGAAGTGAGCGGCGGCTGCCAGTGCGGTGCCGTGCGCTACCACGCCACCGCCATGTTCGACAATTCGCATCTCTGTCATTGCCGCATGTGCCAGAAGGCCTCGGGCAACATCTTTGCCGCGCTGGTCGCCGCTCCCGATGATGCGCTCAGCTGGACACGCGGCAAGCCGAGCGTCTGGAAGAGTTCGGAGCTTGTCGAGCGCGGCTTCTGCGCCAATTGCGGCACCCCATTGTTCTTCCACCACCTGGAAAACGGTCGCACCAACCTGATGATCGGTTCGCTCGACAATCCGCACCCTTTCTCGCCGCATGCCAATACCTGCACCGAGAACATGGTGACATGGTTCGACACGATCACCGACATAGAAAATACCGGTGCAACCGAAAATAACGGCGCCGACTGGGCGGCGGCGATCAAGGAGAGCAGCAATCAGCACCCCGATCGCGATACAACCTCCTGGACGGTGAGGGGGCGTGACGGCTGAATTCTAGGAGCTTCCGCTCACGAGGCACAGGAATAAGCCGCTGCCGAGCGCGCCGTCAGTTTTGCCTCGAATTCAGCCGCGATTTCCTCCAGCGTCACGCTGCCCAGCCGCCTCAAAAGCAGCGCCTCCGCCTCCTTCATCGCATCGGCCAGCGCGTTATTCACCGCCTGCTCGACCAGACATTTGGGCTGATCGTCGGCGGGGCCGATGGCAAAGACGTGCGGTTCGCCAAGCGCGTTGTAGACGTCGAGCAGGGTGATCTCGGACAAGGGTCGCACCAGCGTCCAGCCGCCGCCATGGCCCTTTTCCGAACGCACATAGCCCTGCTGGCGAAGCCCGGCCATCGTGCGGCGAACGACGACGGGATTGGTGTTCAGCATCTTTGCAATCATTTCGGAGGTCGCCGCATGCTGATGCCGATCCATGTGGATCAGCACGTGCAGCATGCGGGAAAGGCGGCTGTCGTTGCGCATGGTTCTGTCCTGTCGAGCGAGCGCGCCATTATCGCAGCCAGTTTGTAACAAGACAAGTGACATGAGTCTTGACCGCCAGGTTTCATGTAACTTATGATGATTCATGAACCAATATCGAAGGAGTCAGCGCATGTCCTACGAAGTCATCGTCATCGGCGGCAATTTTGCCGGCCTGTCGGCAGCCATGCAGCTCACCCGGGCGCGGCGGCGGGTTCTGCTCGTCGATGCCGGCGCGCCGCGAAACCGGTTTTCGCAAGCTTCGCACGGTTTTCTCGGCCAGGACGGCCAGGCGCCGGCGGCGATCATGGGTGAGGGGAAGAGGCAGCTTTCGCTTTATCCGAACATAACATTTCGCGACGGCAAGGTTACCCGCGCCCGGAAGGAGGGTGAGGAATTCGTCATCACCATCGAAGGCGGCGGTGAAGAACGCGCTGCCCGCCTCATTCTCGCGACCGGCGTCAGCGATACGCTGCCCGACATCCCCGGCCTTGGGGAGCGCTGGGGCCGCTCCGTGCTGCACTGCCCCTATTGCCACGGCTACGAGGTGAGCGGCGGCGAACTCGGCGTCCTTGCAAACCACCCGCATTCGGCCCATTCCGCCATGATGATCCCGGACTGGGGCGCGACCACCTTCTTCGCCCAGGCACTGTTCGAGCCCGATGAAGAGCAGCTGGCGCGGCTGACGAACCGCGGTGTACGCATCGAACGCAGCCCGATCGTGGAATTGCTCGGCGACAGTCCGAAACTCCAGGCGGTACGTCTCGCCGATGACCGCATCGTGCCGCTCGACGCCGTCTTCGTCGCGCCGAAGACCGCGATGGCGAGCCCGATCGCCGAACAGCTGGGCTGCGCCTTCGACGACGGCGCTTTCGGGCCGGTGATCCGCACCGGCGAAAACAAGGAGACCAGCGTCAAGGGCGTCTTCGCCGCCGGCGATGCGGCGAGCTCCATGCACAGCGGCACGCTCGCCTCCGCCTCGGGTGTTCTCGCCGGCGTGCATTGCCATCAGTCGCTGGTGATGCCGCCTGCCAGCTAGTGTTTGGCGGCGGTGCCCGCGGCAAGGGCGTTGAGGATCTGTCGTCGTTCCAACAAAGCGCGAGCGTGTCAGCAGAAAAATGGACCGCCCGCCTTGCGCCTCCGCGGGTAACGCCAGCCAAAGCTGCCCGTCAGCCACGCTCCCCAACCAGTTCCCATAGATCAACCTTCTCAGCCCGCCCCTTCACCTGCACCAGCCCCAACGGCCGAAACTGGAAGCGGTCGCCGACGGCATTGTGGACTGCGGCGCTCACCAGGATCGAGGTGCCGTAATCCTTGTTCAATCCTTCCAGCCGTGAGGCGACGTTGATCGTATCGCCCATGGCCGTGTATTGCTGGCGCGAGATTGCTCCGAAACTGCCGACGACGGCGGGACCTGTGTGGAGCCCGAACCGCGTGAAGAGTTCGGGGCGGTCATGAACTCTGTTTTCCCGATTGAGGTCGTCGATCGCGGCTTTCATCGAAAGCGCGCAGCGACAGCCGTGTTCGACATGCCCGCCATCTTGAACAGGGGCATTCCACATGACGAAAATGGAGTCGCCGAGATATTGCACGACCGTGCCCTCATGACGCTCGGCGATGGTGTTCAGCAGCTCGAAATAGGCCGACAGCGTATCGACCACGTCCTCGGGTGAATTCTGCTCCGATATGGTCGTGAAGTCCCTGATATCGGTGAAAAGCACGGTCACGTCCTGCCGCTTCGCCTTGACCACCGTTCGCCCGTCAGGGCTGACGATACGGCGAACCACTTCGCGCGGTACATAGAGGGCAAACTGGCCGATGGCGTGACGGCTTGCCGAGAGCGCGCTCGCCAATGTGTTGATTTCGGTTATCCAGGAGTGCGACGAGGCTTTCTCACCGACATCGAGATCACCGATCCTGCGCGCCTCGTCGGCGAGTCGGTAGAGAGAGCGGCTGACCATCCGCGAGAGAATGACCGATGCCGCGACACCCGCGAGCACTAAGGCGCCGGCAATCAGCAGATTGCGCACGAGCAGCCGGTGGGCATCGGCCACGAGGTCTTCCAACGGCACGACGATCGCAGCGCTGCTTCCCTGGAACAGACCGGATATGCTGACGGGAGCGATCTGCACGAGATAGCCTTCGCCATCAAGATCGAACCGCGCCAATCCGCCGCCTGCGAAGGCGGGATCTCGCCGCAGCCTCGCAACCGTTTCCAGACTGGTATCGAAAGCGTTCGCCGTCATGGCGAAAGAGCCTGAGGTCCTCGACCAGATCGAGATGATCCTGCTCATGATGTCAGGGTCGGAGTGAGCAATGAGATTGTCGCTCCCGTCGATGACATAGGCTCGGGCATGCGGCGAAATTCCCTGCGCATCCAACAGGCGACCGATGGTCTGCAGGTGAACGTTGATGCCGACGACCACCCGCCCATCGTCCCTCGTCGGTGCCGCGATCGTCAGGGTCGGAACCTGGAGCGTTCCGGTCACATAGGGTCCGACCGAGACCGGAACTCCATCCTGGACCACCGCTTGATACCAGGGGCGTTGCCGCGGATCGAAAGATGCATTTTCGATCTTCCGCTCGCCGATGGGTCTCGCCTTGCTGTCGAGAAAGCGAAGCGTCGATATGACGCTCGCGCTTTGTCGCTCGGCGATCGTTCTGATCGCGAAAGCCGCATTGTCAGGCGCCGAGAGGGTCTGGCGGACATCCCTCCTTGCAGCTTTGATGACCTGCAGGTACGAGCCGTCGGGATAACCGGTATAGATGCTCGTTGCCTCGGGGACGTTTCGCAGAACTTCGAGAAAGAGTTCCTGTTTTGCCTCGATATCCTGAGGCGGCGGCGAAGCGAGCTGCGGCAGGGTCGCTGCCAGCGCGACCGCCTCGTAGCCTCCTTCCAGCGTGTTGCGGTATCCCTCGATCAGCCGCAGGCTCATCTCGCGCATCTGCTGCGCGCCGGCACTCACGGCAGCATTGCTTCCCTGCCTGAACGCCATCCAGATAATCGGCATCGACGTGCAAAGCAGCGATGCAACGATCAGGACCCCGAGATGTACTCTGAGCGGTTTGGACCAGCGCACGAGACTTCCCTCGAATGCGGAAACGTCTCAGCACACCTATCGCCCACGGGTCGTCTAACTGTGCATGAAGAGCGTCCCCAACGACGGTAGCTAACTGCTTTTTTCGGGCTTGCACAAGCCGGTCCCGCGCGCCCGGCTCCGGGCGTCAGTATGTTTTTGAGAAGTAAGCCTAAGGCAGAAACAGCACGTTGTACTGATCGAACTCTTCAGGCAGGTCCCGCACCTTCATCTCTTCCTCGCGGTCCTCGAAGAGCACGAGACAATCCTCGTAGAACCCTGACAGCATCGCTATGAAGGCCTTCGTTCCCTCGCGCCCGTAGAACAGCGGCGTGAATTCCATATGAAGCGGCACGCGGCGGGAAAGCAGCGGCTGCATCGAGCGGCAGGCGACCGGCTCGTAGCCTTCGATATCCATCCACACAAGGCCGATTGCGGCCGGATCGATCGAGAGGCCGGCGAGGATTTCGGAGACCGGCTTCACCGGCACGCTGATCTTCCGGTCGATCGGGCTCTGGCGGATGGCGCTGCTCTTGCCGTGATTGTTGAGGTTGAGAAAAAAGTCGATCTCGCCTGCGTGCTCGCCGGCGGCGCAGTTGACGAGCCGAACCTTCTCCTCCAGCCGGTTCTGGCGAATGTTGAGTTCAAGCAGCGGGAAATTGCGCGGATCGGGCTCGACACTGACGATGTTGGCGTAGGTGCCGCTCAAGGCGAAATAGACGGTCTGGGTGCCGATATTGCCGCCGATCTCGAGCAGCGTCGCATCCTTTCTGAGCAGGCCGCGCTCGCGCAGGATGACGATCAGCCGGTCGACGGCGTCGCGCTCGAAATGGCCCTTGCGGAAGACCTTGCGGCCGATATAGTCGGCGGGCGAGAAGGTCATCAGATGATCACCGGCATCGACCGTCATCGAGACGACGCGCGGGCCGATATTCTCGATCAGCAAGCGACGGCCGAGGCGAGTGTCGAAGAACCGCGAGGCGGTTCTATTGCGCGCCTTGCGTAGCCGGCGGCTCCAATATTTGGCGGTGAGCCAGGGCTTGCCGGGCATCAGACATTTCCTTCGAGCGGTTCTGCCGCTTTCTCTCTCGGAATGACATAAACTTTCAAGGGCAGGGCGCGGCCGCGCACGCTGATTTCACGGCTTTCGACGTCGGCAAGGTCGGCGCCGGCAAGCCGCGCCACCGGCTCGGAGAAGACGATCGCCGCGTCGAATTCCTTGGCCGCGCTTTCCAGCCGGCTCGCGACATTCACCGTATCGCCGATCGCCGTCATGCTGCGCACCCGGCCATAGCCCATCGTGCCGACGACGGCCGGCCCGGCGTGGATGCCGATGGCGATCCGCAGCGGCAGCGTCAGCTCTTCGGCCAGTTCGGCGGCGAGTTTCTCGATCCCCGCGACGATCGCCGCGGCGGCGTCGAGCGCCTGGCGGCATGCTTCTTCCGGCGCGGCGTTGAGGCCGAAGAGCGCCATGGCACCGTCGCCGATGAACTTGTCGAGCCGGCCGCCGGCCTGTTCCACCGCCTTGCCGATGATGGCGAAATAGCGGTTCAGCAGGAAGACGACGTCGAAGGGCAGGCGCGTTTCCGTCAGCGTGGTGAAATGACGGATATCGACGAAGAGCACGACGATCTCACGCTCACGGCCGGGGCTCGTCTCCTGGCTGTTGGCAGGCAGAGCCGCCTCCTCCGCCGGAACCATGAGAGGCGCGACCGCGATCTCGGCATTCGGTCGAAGCTGGCAGGCCAGCCGCACGTCAGGGCCGGCATTGATGCGTTTCAGTGTCGTCTGCTCCAGCTTGTCGGGCGGCGGCAGCTTCTGGTAATCGCCGAGGATCTGCACCCGGCAGGTTGAGCACTGGCCCTTGCCGCCGCACACCGAATAATGCGGCAGGCCGCCGAGGCGGCTCGCCTCCAGCACGGTGAAGCCCCGCGGCACGCGGATCACTTCGCCACCCGGATAATGCACCGCGACCTGATCGAGACGCTCCTTCAGCCTGCGCTGGGTGCGGGCGGCAACGACGATGATCAGCGAGGCCGAGAAGGCGCCATAGAGCCCGGCGCGAACCATGGCGATCTGACTGCGAATCTCAGGATCGGAGACATAGTGAGAGTTCACGGTCGTCGCGTAAGGCTCGATCGCGGTCAGTTGGTAGGCGGGGTCGGCGAGGGTGCGGCCCATTTCGACAAAACCGAGCAGCGACAGCACCGGCACAAGGATCGCCAGCGCCAGCAGCAGCGGTGCGAAATCGCCGTACCAAGGGCGGTAACGCAGCCAGTAATGGATGCCGATGCAGCCATGGATCCACACCGCGAGAAGGCCGAATGCCTGGCGCACCCCCGTCGCCGGCGTCCGCAGCCACAACATGCCGACGATCGTCTCGTAATTGTCGATATAGCCGTAGAGTTCATGCGCGATGCGGGTGCCGATGACGTGATCGATGAGAAGCAGCGGGATCAGCAAGCCGAGCACCATCTGAGCTGCTTCTCCCTTGGGCATGACCAGGCTGCGCCTGATGTAGATGGCGCGCAGCACCAGGGCCATATGGACGAAGACGGATCCATAGAACAGAACGGTGCCGACGGGATTGCGCCAGACAGCCAGGAAAAGATGGCGGGCCTTATCGGCTGCGGCGATCGAGACGAGTCCGAGCGCATGGTTCGACAAATGCAAGAGAACGAAGACAAAGATAACCAGCCCGGAACCGAGCCTTGCCCTTCTGATCGAGCGTTCCGAAAAAATCCCTGTGACCGAGGCCGTCGTCATTCATTCCCGTTCTTGTCGATGCAATCGCAGGCCCATAGAGATGGGGAAGGAGGCGGAATTGCTTCCATTGCGATCACATTGCATATGCTTATGCGCAAGTTTTCGGGAAGGCAGCAATAAGGGATTTTTTCGCCTCCGGGCACGATGCCGCGCACCATGGGAAGGTTCAAGGCGACCGCATGCTGCATGTGCCTGATCTGGTTATGAATTCGAATGATCTATGATGCCTGTGAATACCGATTGGAAACAGTGTGTCTATGTGAGGGATCGCATGCGGGTCGCCTTCTATGCGCCGATAAAATCACCGAACCACCCGGTGCCCTCGGGCGACCGGCTGATGGCGCGGCTGCTGATCCGGGCATTGCAGCTTGCCGGGCATCAGGTCGAGGTCGTCTCCGAATTCCGTACCCATGCTGCGACGCCCGAGGCGGCGGCAGCGCTCGAACCCGCGATCTCAGCCGAATTGGCGCGGCTGCGGGCGAAATGGCAAGAAGAGCCTCGGCCGGATCTCTGGTTCTGCTACCACCCCTACTACAAATCCCCCGATCCCTTCGGGCCGGCGATTTCGGCCGAATTCGCCATTCCCTATGTCACCGCCGAAGCTTCTTATGCGGCAAAACGCGATAAGACCGATTGGGCGGCCCGGCAGAAGCGCGTGGGCGAGGCGGTCATGCAGGCGGCGGTCAATATCGGCTTCACCGAGCGCGACCGGGCCGGGCTCCGCTCCGCCTTTCCGCAGGCGCGGCTTGCGGCTCTCAAGCCGTTCATCGATCCGGCGCTGTTCGAGGCGGTGCGCCCGGCGCCCGATCGCAGCCGGCTGATGACGGTCGCGATGATGCGGGCCGGCGACAAGATGGAAAGCTTCGCGATGCTCGCGAAAGCATTGCGGCTGATCGGAGACCGGCCATGGACGCTTTCGGTCATCGGCGATGGGCCGATGCGCCAGGAGGTGGAGGCGCTGTTCGCCGGCCTTTCCGGCCGCATCGAATGGCTGGGCGAGCAAGGTGAGGCTGAGATCGCCGGCCTGCTCGCGCGTGGCGGCATCTATGTCTGGCCCGGCTGCGGCGAGGCCTATGGCCTTGCCTATCTCGAAGCCCAGGCCGCCGGCCTGCCTGTCGTGGCGCAGCAGACGGCGGGCGTGCCCGCCGTGGTCGAGGCCGGCGTCACCGGCCTGCTGACGCCGGAGGGCGATGTCGCCGCCTATGCCGCGGCTGTCGCGGCCCTGCTCGGCGACGGGCGGAAACGCGACGCGATGGGGCAGGCAGCGCGGCGCTTCGTGCTCGGGGAGCGCTCGCTCGCGATGGCTGCCGGCGCCCTGGACGGGATTTTGCGCAAGGCGCAGGAACAGGAGTGAGATGATGAGCCGAGGGATGAGCTGGGAACCGCTGCGCCGGGAGCTCGACCGCTGGCGCGCCGCCGGCCGCGTGGCGCGGTTCTGGCTGCGCGACGACGATGCCGTCGAGCCGACGCCGGATCTGGAGCGGCTGCTGTCGCTGACCGGCGCGAACGGAATTCCGCTGACGCTTGCCGTCATTCCCGGCCGGACCGGCGAAGCATTGGCGGCGCGGCTGGCGGCAGAGGCGAGCGTCGCTGTCGCTGTGCATGGCTGGTGGCATACGAACCACGCCGGACCTGAGCGCAAGAAGCAGGAACTCGGCGGCGAACGCCCGCCCGAGGTGGTGCTCGGCGAGTTGCGTGAGGGACTACAGCGCCTGAAGCGGCTCCATCCGGCTCGCTTCCTGCCGGTGCTGGTGCCGCCGTGGAACCGGATCGACGCCGCGCTCATCCCGGCATTGCCCGACCTCGCCTTTGCGGCGCTTTCGGTTTACGGGCGGGCAAGAGAGGGCGGGCCGATCCCGCTTCTCAACACCCATGTCGACATTATCGACTGGCACGGCACGCGCGGCGGCCGCGACGAGGAGGAGCTGGTGGCCGAACTGGTCGCCGAACTCCGCGACCGGTTTGCCGGCAGCGACGAGCCGATCGGCGTGCTCACCCACCATCTCGTCCATGATGCGGCCGCCTGGGATTTCCTGTCGGCCTTGTTTGCGCTGACGGCCGATCATCCTGCCGTCTCCTGGTCGTCGCCGGGCGCACTTCTCAAAGCTTAGCGCGAAGGAGCGATCAGCCGGCGTGAACGCGCCCGAGGAAGTCCCGCATCAGGGCTGCGACCTCTTCGAGATGCGTCTCGAGCAGCCAATGCCCGCCATCGAGCAGATGCAGTTCGGCATCCGGCAGTCGCGGAGGTAGGCGCGTGCCGACTCTTCCGGCATATAGTGGTCGTTCGGCCCCCAGACGATCAGGGTCGGCGGCCGGTTTTGCCGGAGATATTTCCGGTGCTCGGGAAACCAGGCGCGGTTCTCCTTCAATCCGGCGATCAGGTCGATGGCGATTTCCGTGCGCCGCGGCGTGACCAGCGACCAGTGCAGCCTCCAGAGATCCGGCGGGATCGTTTCGGCCAGAGGCGGCGGCAGGTCGTTGAGGAATTCCTCCCGGAACATCTCCTCGCTGATTGCTTCCGCCAGCGCCTTCCTCATCTCCGCGCGCGGTAGCGCCCAGGTCGCCTCGATATCCGCATATTTCGGGCCAAGCGCATCCTCATAGGGAATATCGCCATTCTGGATCATCAGCGCCACGATGCGGCCAGGGTTTCTGATGGCCAGCCGCGCTCCGATCGGCGAGCCGAAATCGTGGAGATAGAGGGCGAAGCGGTCGACACCGAGCGCGTCGATGAAAGCCTCCAGCCAGGCGGCATAGCCGTCGAAGCTGTAGTCGAAATCGTCGGGCGTGTCGCTATAGCCCGCGCCGGGGAAATCCGGGGCTATCAGGCGCCAGCGGTCGGCAAGGCGCGGCATGAGATTGCGAAATTCGTAAGAAGAGCAGGGATAGCCGTGTGGCAGAAACAGGACCGGTGCGTCCGGCGGGCCGGCCTCGCGGTAAAAGGTCTCGATGCCTGAGATCGTAACGAACCTATGCCGGACGAGCGTGGCGAGGCTCACGTTCGGTCCTCCTCATACTGCTCGGCGCCCTCCACGGGTCGCAGCCACGTTTCGCGGCGTTTGATCCACAGTTCATAGCGCGGCACCAGCGGCGTCGGCGCCTGCGAGAGGATGCCGAGCTTGATCTCCGCCTCCTGGTCATCGGCGGAAAACAGCCGCGAACCGCAGCCGGTGCAGAAGCGCCGGCCGTGAAATTCGCCCGTTTCTCCGGAATGTTCGAACCGCCCGGCGGGCCAGATTCCATAAAAAGTAAAGGCCGAACCGCTTTCCTTTCGGCAGTCGGTGCAATGACAGATGCCGACACGCAGCGGTTCGCCTCGCACAGAAAGCTGCACCTGCCCGCAAAGGCATTGTCCGGAGAGCACGGTCATGGCTGATACCCCGTTTCATCGATCTTGCGCTGCCGGGGAAACGGTCGGACCCGACATCTGTTCCGTCAGCAAGGCGCGAACGGACGTCGTCTTGCGCGCCCGCAGGAGACTCGGTGTCCTAGATCACCACGGTCTGGTTGTCGCGCGCGGCGAAGGCGCCGGGGAAGGCGGCCTCAGCCTGCGCTTCCATCTCGGCCAGCTGTTCGTCCGTGCGGGAGGGCGCATGGTGGAACAGGGCGAAGCGCTTGGCGCCGGCCATTTTGGCGAGCTCGGTGCCGTGCTGCCAGGTCGAATGACCGAAGCCCTTGAAGCGCTGCATCTCATCTTCATTGTAGGTGCAATCGTAGACGACGAGATCGGCGCCCTGCATCATCTCCAGCGAGACCGGATCATAGCTGCCTGGAATATGCTCGATATCGTAGATGAGAGCGATGGAACGGCCTTGCCATTCGATGCGGTAGCCGATGGCGCCGCCTGGATGGTTCAGCGTGAAAGTCCTGATCTCGATGCCCTCGTGCGGGGTCAGAACCTGGCCGGGATGGAAATCGCGGAAGTTCATCGTCGCCTGACAGATATCTGTCTTGACCGGAAACCAGGGCGGGCTGATGAACTGCTCGACCATTTCCCGCGTGCTCATCTTGCCGTCGAGATGGCCGGACCAGATGTTGACGTTGATCGAGGGATAATAGATCGCCTTGAAGAAGGGCAGGCCGATGATGTGGTCGTAATGGCAGTGGCTGAAGAACAGATCCACGTCGCTGACGCCGTCGGCGAGCAGCGACAGTCCCGCCTCGCGCAAGCCCGAACCTGCGTCGAAAAGCAACCGATGTTTTCCGCAACGAATCTCGATGCAGGAAGTGTTACCGCCGTAGCGATCGAACTCGGGGCCCGATACGGGAATACTGCCGCGGACGCCCCAAAATTTTATCTGAAACAGTTCTGTCGTCATCGTTTTTCAAACCGGCCTTCCCGCATCGCCATCGTAATCATAGTTTATCCCGATGCGAAGCAGCAGAATTCCACGAGTTTGCCTGCGCCCCCTTTCGTTCTCCTAACCGCTAGCGGAAGAAGAAGTATATTCTCCTAAGCAATCGGCTTTCGCTTCGGAAAGCAACCCGGTATGGTTGGTTTTCGGTAAATGGGCTGCTCGGGCGGGGCGTTTTCCGCAAGTCATGCCTATTAGATGGTTGCGCGCGATCGAAAATGCAAATCACCGCGCTCGCGCTGGAGCCCCTGACGAACGGGCTTGCCACAGCGCTGGCCGCGGCTGCGATCTCAGGCCGTCCCAAGCCGCTTGATATTTCCGATCAGCTCTCCGGCAAGCCGCAGGCTGGCGGCGGTTGCCATGGTCATCTGCGGCAGCAGCAGCCATTCCAGCGTCCAGGCCGCTCCGGAGCGTTCCTGTTCATGGACAAGCGACTGGTGGATGCCGGAGAGCGCCGTGGCGTTGAAGCGGGCGAGCGAGACCAGGACTTCGGCGGCAACCGGATTCTGCTTGTGCGCCATGGCCGACGAGGCGCCGCCGCCTGAGATTTCGATCTCGCCGCCCATCTCGGCAAGCAGCGCGATATCCTGTCCCATCTTGCCGAGGCTGCCCGAAATCGAAGCGAACAGGCCGGCGATATCGGCGATCGGCAGGCGCGCGCTTTGCCATTGCCTGATATCGGTGAGGCCGAGCTCCTGGGCGAGCGAAGCGCGGATTGCGGTGGCCTGTGGCCCGAGCTTGTCGAGCGTGCCGGCAGCACCGCCGAACTGGACGGGAAAACTCTGCTCGGTCAGGCGGTCGCGATAGGTCGCGAGCGGCGGGCGCCAGGCATCGAGACGGTCGCGGACGCTGATGGCGATCGCCGCCTGCATGCGGGTATGCCCCATCAGGCGGTTGCGGCCGAACCGCCGGTCGAGCCCGTCGAGCGCTGCGAGGATCGAGGAAAGCCGGCCGGCAAACAGGAAGACCACCGCCTTCAGTCGGATCATCAGGCTGGTGTCGATGACGTCCTGGCTGGTGGCGCCGAGATGCAGGTTTTTGCCGGCTTCCTCGCCGACCTTGGCGCGCAGCTGCTTGACGAGGTCGGGGACGATGACGCCGTCCTTCGCCGTTGCCGCGCGAAGGCTGGTGAGGTCCGGAGAAAAACCGGCGCAGGCTTCGGCGATCTTCCTTGCGGCTTCGCCGGGAATGACACCGTGCGCGGCTTCCGCCCTGGCGAGCGCGGCTTCGAAGGAGAGCATGGCGCGGATATCGGCTTCGGCGGAAAAATAGGGCGCGATTTCGATATCGCCGAGAAGGCCGGAGAGGAAGGGATGGTCGAAGGGCGATGCGGTCATGGGGGTCTCTATTCGAGCATTTCAGACAAAGTGCAGGGGTGGGCGCCGACCCGACCCATCCTTCGAACCCCCCGCAGAGAGGGCAGGGTGAGGGGGCTGCTTGCTAAGAGCTCTCCTTACAAATAGCCGTCGACCTTCAAATATCCAGAAACACGGTCTCCTTCGGCCCCTGCAGGTGGATGTCAAAACGGCAGATCGCGCCGTCGCGGCCGGCGACCATGGTGGCGACGCGTTCGCGATGTTCGATACGGGCAAGCAGCGGGTCGCTGGCGTTGGCCTCCGTCTCCTCCGGAAAATACATCCGCGTATGCAGGCCGATATTGATGCCGCGGGCGACGATCCAGAAGGTGATGTGCGGCGCCTGTCTGCGGCCGTCCTTGAAGGGAACGCGGCCGGGCTTGATCGTCTCGAAGCTGTAGACGCCATCGTCGGCGCTGGTCGGGCAGCGGCCCCAGCCGGCGAAGTTCGGGTCGGCGGCGCCGCGCATTTCCGAGGGGCTGTTGTAGAGGCCGGCGCTGTCGGCCTGCCAGATCTCGACGACGGCATCGCGCACCAGCGCGCCCGCCCCGTCGAAGATGCGCCCGGTGACGGTGATGCGTTCGCCGAGCGTTTCGTCATTGAGCATCGCGGCGCCGAGATCGCTGTCGTAGACGCCTGTGATGTCGCAAAAATTCGGCGTCAGGCCGATATGGACATAGGGGCCGGCGGTCTGCGACGGGGTTTCCTTGAGATAGCCGAGCTGCTGCATGGTCAGTTGCCCTCCAGCCTGTTTTCGAACATCGTCGAGCGGCGGCCCCGCAGCACGATGTCGAATTTATAGGCGCGTGAATCCATCGGAATCGTATTGCCCCAGTCGAGCGGCGCGATCAGCTGCTCGATCGCCGCCTTGTCCGGGATCGTGCCGACGATCGGACATTTCCAGATCATCGGATCGCCCTCGAAATACATCTGGGTGATCAGGCGCTGTGCGAAGCCGTGGCCGAAGATCGAGAAGTGGATATGGGCGGGGCGCCAGTCGTTGACGCCGTTCGGCCAGGGATAGGCGCCCGGCCGCACGGTGCGGAAATGGTAGCGGCCTTCCTCGTCGGTGATGGCACGGCCGCAGCCGCCAAAATTCGGGTCGATTGCCGCCAGATAGGTTTCCTTCTTGTGGCGGTAGCGGCCGCCGGCATTGGCCTGCCAGAATTCGACCAGCGCGCCGGCCACTGGCTTGGCGCGTTCGTCGAGCACGCGGCCGTGGACGATGATGCGCTCGCCGATGGCGCTTTCGCCGGGCCGCGCATAGTTCAGGATCAGGTCGTTGTCGAGTTCGCCGATCAGCGAATGGCCGAAGACCGGCCCGGTCGTCTCGGAGATCGTGCCGTCGAGCGACAGCAGTGCCCGTTGGGGCGCGCGCAGCACCGAGGTTTTGTAGCCGGGGGTCAGGGCCGGCGCATGCCAGGCGCGGTCGCGGGCGAAGAAGGCGCCGGTCTCCGGCTTTTGGTTGGGTCGTTCGGACATCTCTCTCCCTCAGGCCGCCTTCTCGGCGTCCATCTCTGCAAAGGCCTGCTTGGCAATCTTGATCGCGTGGTTGGCGGCGGGGACGCCGGCATAGATCGCCACATGCAAGAGCGCCTCGCAGATATCCTCGCGGCTTGCTCCCGTATTGGCAGTAGCGCGCACATGCATGGCGACCTCGTCATCCTGGCCGAGTGCGGCGAGCAGTGCGATGGTGATGATCGAGCGCTCGCGCTTGGTCAGCGCCGGGCGCGACCAGACATGGCCCCAGGCGGCTTCGGTGATCAGCTCCTGGAAGGGACGGTCGAACTCGGTCGTTGCCGCTGCGGCGCGCTCGACATGGGCGTCGCCGAGCACGGCGCGACGGGTCGCCATGCCCTGTCGGTAACGCTCGGAGGAGGCGGTCTCGTTCATCGGTTGGTGTCTCCAGGTGGGATGCCAGGGGGGATGGATGTGAGGAAGGCGCGGATGATCGCCGTCAGCGCTTCCGGCTGCTCGACGCAGGGAATATGGGCGCAGTCGGCGATCACCTCGTAGCGGGCGCCGGGGATAAGCCGCGCCGTGGAGAGCACCAGATCGGGCGGGGTCGAGCCGTCCTGGTCGCCGACGATGCAGATTGTCGGCACAGCAATCGACTTGGCCGCTTCGGTGAAATCTGCGTCGCGGATCGCTTCGCAGGCGGCGAGGTAACCCTCGACCGGCTGGCGTGTCAGCATGTTGCAATAGCCGGAATAGGCGGTGTTCTCGGGCCGGCGGAAGGAGGGCGTGAACCAGCGCTCCATGACGGCGTCGACGATGCTGCCGATGCCATCTTTCTTGACGGCGGCAATGCGGGCGTTCCAGCTCTCAGCCGTGCCGATCTTGTGGGCGGTGTCGCAAAGAATAAGGGCGCCGACGAGATCCGGCCGGCGCTGCGTCTGCGACTGGGCGATGAGGCCGCCGACCGACAGGCCGCAGATGACCGCATTTTTCACTGACAGCAGGTCGAGCAGGCCGGCAAGATCGGTCGCATGGTCCTCGATCGACGAGGGGAGCTGGCCGACGTCGGAAAGGCCGTGGCCGCGTTTATCGTAAAGCACGATGGCGTGATCGCCGGCCAGTCGTACGACGACGTCGCGCCAGATGCGGAAATCCGTCCCGAGCGAATTGATGAAGACGATCACCGGCCGGTCGGCGGGCGCGCCGATAAGCTGATAGTGGATCGTCACGTCGTTTATGCGGGCGAATTGCACGTTACGTCCTCCTTGTTCAAGTCCGAGCACCCCACCTCCGTCATCCTCGGCTCAAGGCCGAGGATGACGGAGTGTCGGCTTGGCTTTCCCGTCAAACTCGCCACACCTCTTGGCGTCAAGACTGAATGGTTGATCCGGTTAAGTAAAATGATATTTTAAGGCATTTCGATAACCTTGGAGTTAAGTGATCGATGGTCGACAGCCGCGTCAAGTTTCGCCATCTGCAGACCTTTGTCGAGGTGGCGCGGCAGAAGAGCGTCATGAAGGCGGCGGAGTTGCTGCATGTCAGCCAACCGGCGGTGACGAAGACGATCCGCGAGTTGGAACAGGTGCTCGGCGTCGACGTCTTCGAGCGCGACGGCCGCGGCATCAAGATCACTCGTTATGGCGAGGTTTTCCTGCGGCACGCCGGCGCGGCGCTGACGGCGCTGCGCCAGGGTCTCGATTCCGTCTCGCAGGAGCAGTTCGCTGACGCGCCACCGATCCGCATCGGCGCCCTGCCGACGGTCTCATCGCGCATCATGCCGCGGGCGATGGAACTCTTCCTCAAGGAGAAAACCTGGAGCCGGGTGAAGATCGTCACCGGCGAGAACGCCGCGCTGCTGGAAGAGCTTCGTGTCGGCGATCTCGACCTGGTCGTCGGGCGCCTCGCCGGCGCTGAAAAGATGGCGGGCTTCTCCTTCGAGCATCTTTATTCAGAACAGGTGGTGTTTGCCGTGCGCCGCGGCCATCCGCTGCTGAACGGCCGGCAATCGCTGTTTGCAGGTTTCGCCGACTATACGGTGCTGATGCCGACACGCGGTTCGATCATCCGGCCGGTTGTCGAAAATTTCCTGATCGCCAATGGCGTCTCCAGCCTGCCGGACCAGATCGAGACGGTGTCGGATTCCTTCGGCCGCGCCTTCCTCAGGTCAAGCGACGCGATCTGGATCATTTCGAACGGTGTGGTAGCAGGCGATGTCGCCGATGGACGGCTGGCGCTGCTGCCGATCGACACCGGCGAAACCAGGGGGCCGGTCGGGCTGACGACGCGCGCCGATGCCGTGCCGTCGGCGCCGCAATCGATCCTGATGCAGACAATCCGCGAGGCGGCGCGGGAGGTTTCCTGAAGCCCCCCTCCAACGCTTGCTATTTGCCCAGATCTGGATTAAATCTAGTTCAAGACGGGAGATTCCTATGCAGCAGGCAAGACGCAGAGAGCAAGAGCCGGAGCGGCTGGACACGGAGCGGTTTGCACCTGCCAATCGAAGGCGGCTGAGCCCGCCGGCGTTGCGAACCTTTTTGGCGATCGCCGATCTCTGGGGGCTCACCGAAGAGCAGCGTTTGCTCGTGCTCGGCTATCCCTCCCGCTCGACCTATCACAGCTGGGCAAAGCAGGCGCGTGAGCACGGCGCTTTTACCCTCGACGTCGATGCACTGACCAGGATCTCCGCCGTGTTCGGCATCCACCAGGCGCTTGGCGTGCTGTTTGCCGACGAACGCGCCGGTATCGCCTGGCTGCGCACGCCGCATCAGGCGCCGGTTTTCGGCGGCCATCCGCCGCTCGATATCGTCACAAGCGGAACTCAGGACGGGCTGATGACCGTGCGCCGGTTTCTGGACGGCGCGCGCGGCGGGCTCTACATGCCGCCCAATAGGCTCGACGAGGCCTTCACGCCTTACGAAGACGCGGACATCGTCTTCCGGTGAGCGATCGTTTTGCCGAGGCGCCGCATCCGTCCCATCGGCTGATCCCGTCGCAATTTCCGCCGATCGGTCTGTTCGATACGGTGACGAGGGCGGCGGATCTCGAAGCCGTAATGGAACTTGTGGGATGGACCAATGATCGGCTCGTGGCCGACCGCCTTCGGCGGCTTCCCGAAAACGAGTGGGTCTACGGCAGTCCGAACGCCAGTATCGTGATGGCGGCGTTCCTCCATGTCGCACCCGGCGGCATGCGCTTCAACGGGCCCGATCTCGGCGCCTGGTATGCCGCCGACAATCTGAAGACAGCCGCGGCTGAAGTCGGCCATCATCTCCGGCGCGAGGCTGTGGCGCGCGGGGTGGCGACGATGGCGCGCACCTATCGCAGCTACGCCGCCACCCTGATCGGCGACTATCTCGACATTCGCGGCGAACAGGCGCTGCGACCGGATGTCTATGACGGCACGAGCTATGCGGCGTCGCAGGTGCTCGGCGAAGACGTGCGCTCGAGCGGCGGTGCCGGCATCCTCTATGACAGTGTGCGGCTGAGGGGCGGGGTGAACGTCGCGGCGCACCGGCCGAGGAATATCCGCGATGTGCTGCAGGCAGATCATTTCGAAATCACCGTTTTCGCCGCCGACCGGCGCATCGATGTCAGGAAGCTGGCAGTCCGGCGGCGACCGACTGCCGCAAGGTAGACGTTAAACCGGCAGGCGCTCGGCCCATGCCTTTGCCGTCTTTGCCATCGTCGCGAGGTGATCGGCAGCGGAGAAACCGGAAATTTTCTTGCGCGGCTTCAGGTCGTGATCCCCGTCCTCGAGCCAGAGGACCTCGATCCTGTCGGAGAGGTCGTAGCCCGGCACTTCGTCCTTCGTGCCGAACTCGTCGCGTGTTCCCTGGCAGATCAGTGTGGGCGTCTTCAGGCCCAAGAGATGGCTGGTGCGCAGCTTGTCCGGCTGGCCGGGTGGATGGAAGGGATAGCCGAGGCAGAGCAGGCCGGCGATCCTTCCCCTGTCATAGAGACCGTCGGCGACCATGCTCGCAACCCGTCCGCCCATCGACCTGCCGGCGATGATGAGAGGACCGCCAGCGTCGAGCGCGGCAATCGCCGCCTCATATTCGGGGTTAAGGGTTTCGGCGCGCGGCGGCGGCTTGCGCCCTTCCGCAGTGCGGCGGGCGGCCATATAGGCGAATTCGAACCTGGCGACGCGAAAGCCGACGCCGGCAAGCGCGTCGGCCGCCGCTGTCATCGAAGCCGAATCCATCGGCGCGCCGGCGCCATGGGCAAGAAGGATGGTGAAGCGCGCATCCTGCGGCCCCTGCAGCAAAAACCTTTCAAGCATCGGCAATCCTCCATCCGCCGCCGGAACCATGTCGGCAGCCCGGGCTTCGTCCCTGGAAAGGAGACAGACAATGTCGACGAATGATGAAAACGTAAAGCCCGAGCAGCGCCGTCCCAAGGACGTCAATGCCGTACCCGGCAAGCCGGAACCCGCCGACGCCGAATCGATGGCCCCGCCGGCCGTGCAACCGGCTGGGGAGGGCGATAAAAGCGAGCGGCCGGTGGTCAATCCGGTGACCGGCGCCGCCCTTTAGCGGCCGCTCGCTAAAGATGATGCAAAAACCCCTTGAAACGGCGAATGCAAGCGTCCATATAGCGGCTCTGCCTGAAAAATGGATGCGCCCGGTATCGACGTCGTCGAGCTGTTCGCTGTCCGACAGGATAAGGGCGCTCCCCGCAAGGGTCGAGCGCCCTTTTTGCTTTTCCGACGTCGCGTGGAATCACGGCTTGGGTTTGCATTGGTGGCGATAGCGAGCAACTCCCACCATAATCTATAGAGCACTTCGGAATCCCGAAATTGGCTGCGTCGTTGAAATCGTTCAATTTTATTCCACGGGCACATGGCTGAAAAGGCGTCGAATTTCGGAATCCCGAAGCGGGCGGATTTCGGGAGTCCGAAGTGGGATTTTTTTCGCGCCGGTGTTCTCGCTGAGCGAGGATTATCCCATCTCCCGCGTGCTCGCCGTCAGAAAATCGATGAAGGTACGGACCTTGGCCGAGAGATATTTGCGGCTCGGATAGACGGCGTAAAGCGTGCTGTTGAAACCGAGCATAATGGCCGGCAGCACGATCTCCAGGCGGCCTGCCTCGATATCCTGCTCAGCCATCCATGTCGGCAGGAAGGCGAGGCCCATGCCGCGCAGGGCCGCCAGGTGCATAATTGTCTCGTTGTCGCTCTGCATCACCGTGCGGAAGGTGATCTTGTGTGGTCCGTCCGGACCTTCCAGCGACATGCTTTCCCCAAAATTGACACCGGAGTAGCGAAGCAGTGCGTGGCCGTTGAGCTCGCCGACGTTTCGGGGCCGCCCGGTTCGCTCGAGGTAATCCGGCGAGGCCATGAGACGGAACTGCACGTTCGTCAGCGGGCGGGCGACGAGGCCCGGATCGAGCCGGTCCTGCGACGTTGCCCGCAGCGCCAGATCGAAACCTTCGTCAACTAGGTTGACCAGCCGGCCGCTGAGATCCAAGTCCAGGCAGACATCGGGGTAGCGCCGGTTATACGCTGTCAGCATGTCGGTAAAATAGTTGGTTGCCGCCCAAACCGGCGCACTCAGTTTCAGCATGCCGCGGGGAGCGACCGTCACATTCCCGATGGCGTCTTCCACCTCGTCCAGCCGTTCGAGCATCTCCCTGGTCTGGTTGAAGTAAAGCCGCCCTGTCTCCGTCAGGCTGACGTGCCGGCTGGTTCGGTTGAGCAGCCGCGTGCCCAGCCGGTTCGGTTGAGCAGCCGCGTGCCCAGCCGGTTCTCGAGCTGCATCACATGCTTGCTCGCCATTGCCGGTGAAACGCCCAGGCGATCGGCAGCAGCGGTGAAGCTTTTCAGTTCGGCGACGGTGCAAAACACCCGCAGGCTCGTCAACGTATCCACTGATCATCAACACCCAGGAAATGGTTCTTCAATATCTGCCACATTGATCAATAATGGAGAAAAAATCAAAATCTTCCTATCGAAGCGCTGCCCAATGCTCGCGACAATGATGCCCAAGGACAATTCCGGTGACAAATTCCAGACTCCCGACTTATTTCGTCAGCCATGGCGGTGGTCCCTGGCCCTACATGACAGGAGAATTCCGTCGCAACTTCGACGTGCTCGAACGGTCGCTGGTCGACATGCGCGCTGAACTCGGCGATGCGCCGAAGGCGATCCTCGTGGTCTCGGGGCACTGGGAAGAGGAAGGTTTTGTCATATCGTCGGGCGTCAAGCCGGGCATGGTCTACGACTATCACGGCTTTCCCGAACACCTCTATCACATCACCTACAATGCCCCCGGTTCGCCTGATCTCGCAGACCGCGTGCAGCATCTGCTGCGGGCGAGCGGTATCGAAGCGGCGCTTGATCCGACGCGTGGTTACGATCACGGCACGTTCAGCATCATGAAGCCGCTCTATCCGGAAGAGAACATCCCTGTCGTGCAGCTTTCGCTGGATGCGGGTTATGATCCGGCGCTGCACATCAGCGTCGGCCGGGCGCTGGCGCCCTTGCGTGACGAGGGCGTCCTGATCATCGGCAGCGGTCTCAGCTATCACAATCTTTCGGCCATGCGCGGCACCGGCGGATATGAGCCGTCCCGCCGCTTCGACGCCTGGCTTCAGGAAACACTGGTTCACGCAGCCTGCGACAAGCGCACCGAGCGGCTGATCGAATGGCAGCAGGCGCCGGCCGCCCGGGCGGCGCATCCGCGCGAAGACCACCTCATCCCGCTGATGGTGGTCGTCGGCGCCGCCGAGAACGAAGCCGGCGCCACCACCTATCACCAGAAGGATTTTGCCGGCGGGCTCACCGCATCGAGCTTCCGTTTCGGCCGCGCCCCCTCAACCCCCCGATCACATGGAGATGCGCAATGACCGGCGAAATCTTCAAGCCGTCTTCGCCATGTCGATAAGGCTCTGGAAAGAAACCAGGAACTCAGAAGGCGGCCTCCGCCGCCTGACCTCCCATCAACCTCATTGGAGAAACTCGATGATCAATACCGGCAAATGGACGCCATACATTCTCGCACTTCTGCGCATCATGGCGGCCTTACTCTTCCTCGAACATGCCACAATGAAGTTTCTGCAGTTTCCGGGTCCGATTCAAGGCGTACCCTATCCGCTGCCCGCCCTCCTGCTGGTTGCAGGCGCAATCGAGGTGATCACCTCTGCTCTGATGCTCGTCGGATTTCAAACGCGCATCGCCGCATTCATCGCGTCGGGCGAAATGGCTGCCGCCTACTTCATGGGCCACACGCCGTATGGCTTCTGGCCGGCGCTGAACATGGGCGAAGGTGCCATTCTGTTCTGCTTCATCTTCCTCTACATCGCCTTTGCCGGCGGCGGAGCCTGGACGCTCGACAACGCGCGTCCCCCCGCCACGGCCTGAGACGGCATCATCCGGGAACCGCCTGTGCCCGGCAGCCGGGCATAGGCGCAAACGAAACGCTAGAAATTCTGGAGGCGCAATGAAAGCGGCACTTCTGAAATCCTATGGTGATGTCGATCAGTTCGAAATCGCGGATCTTCCGGCGCCGAAGCCCGGACCGGGCGAAGTCCTGATCAAGATCGAGGCATCCGCCGTCAACCCCTTCGATCTCATTCTCCGCCAGGGCTTCATGGCGCAGTACATCCCGCTTCCACTGCCGGCCGTGCTCGGAGGTGACGCCGCCGGCACCATCTCGGCACTCGGCGAAGGTGTGACCGGTTTTGCGGTCGGCGACCGGGTGGTCGCCGTTTTTGCCGCAAACGGCAGAGGCGCGCATGCGGAATATGGTGTCGTTCCCTCGACATCCATCGCAAGGCTGCCGGCCGCACTCGGCTTCGAGCAGGGCGCCTCGCTGGTCAAGGCAGGTCTTACCGGCCGGCAGACCGTCGAAGCGCTCGGCGTCAAGGGCGGCGACCGGGTTCTCGTTTCCGGCGGCCTCGGCACGGTCGGACGGTCCGCCATCCAATACCTCAGGCAGATCGGCGCCCAGCCGGTTGCGGGCGTCCGGCCCGAGCGGCTGAACGAAGGCCAGGAGCTGGCGGGCGAAGCGCTCGACATCACGGTTCCCGCCGCAAGCCCGAGTTTCGACTATGCGATCAGCACCGCCGGCCCGGTGGTCGGCAACCTCATCGGTCATGTCCGCGACGGTGGCACAGTTGCGAGCATCGTTTCGGTGCCGGAAGGCGCCAACGCCGGAAACCGCGTTATCATCCGCGAACTCTACCATCGCACCGACGCGGCCATGCTTGACGCTGTTCTGGCGTCCGCCGCCAGCGGTGACTTGGTGATCCCGATTTCCCATACCTTCACCCTGGAGCAGATCGGCCTTGCCCAGAACGCGGTTGCGGCAGGTGCTCCCGGGAAGGTCGTTCTCAAACACTGAAAAGCAGACAAGCGGCACCGCATCACGCGAACGGTAGCACCGGCATGACGATCTTCATGCCGGTCGTTTCGGTCGCTTAGGTGGTTTTCTGTTCCATTCCTCCTCAAAGGCGGATTTTTCCCGCCGGTCCTGTCGATTTTCGCATCTGAGGATCGTCTTCCTAACGATGTGCTGGAAATCCGTTGCGATCGCGGCACATCCTTTGAGCGCTCGAGACGCGCGACGACAGAAGGAGGATATGTGATGGATAACAGTCAGCTGGTACCCGCCGCCGTACTCGCGGCCAAGAACGGCGTTCGTTTCCCGAACGAGAGCGAGGAATATCGTATCGCCCGCGACGCGCTGCTGGCCGAGGAGATCGAATTGCGCCGGCACATCGAGCGCGTGGCAAGACAGCGCCGGGCGCTGCCGCCCGGCGGCGAGGTGAAGAAGGATTACCGCTTCGAAGGTGCGGACGGGGCGATCTCGCTGAGCGAACTCTTCGCCGACAAGGATACGCTAATCGTCTACAGCTACATGTTTGGGCCGGAGCGCGAACGCCCATGCCCGATGTGCACCTCGCTGCTGTCGGCCTGGGATGGCGAGGTACCGGATATCCAGCAACGCGCCGCCCTCGCGGTCATTGCCCGCTCGCCGATCGGAAAGCTGCTTGCCTTCAAGAAGGAACGCGGCTGGCATCACCTGCCGCTCTATTCCGACACGACGGGCGATTACAGCCGCGACTATCATGCCATCGGCAAAGGCGGCGGCGATGACCCTGCCTATAACGTCTTCACACGGCGCGACGGCACCATCCGCCACTTCTGGAGCCAGGAAATGGGCGACGTTACCTCGGATCCCGGCGAGGACCCGCGTGGCGCCCCCGACCTGATGCCGCTCTGGACCTTGATCGACACGACACCGGAAGGCCGGGCGCCGGACTGGTATCCGAAGCTGTCCTACTGACGGTTTTAGCGCGTGCTGCGTCAGCCGGTGGAGCGGTTTCTGGAGGTCTCGATCCATTCGAGATTGGTGACCGAAGCCTCCGGCAGCAGCGATGGATCGAGATCGTAGACATAGCCGCTCAGCATGTCGGCGGCCCGTTCGGCCGCCTTGATCTTCGCCTCGGTTTCCGCGACCGCCTTGGAGATCGCTTCGATGCGGGCGCGGAACATATGGGCGAGCACATCGCGGCCGGACTGCTTTTCCAACCGCTCCAGATGCAGGCCCACGCGTGAGGCGTGGCGTTCCAGCTCGCTCTTGCTGAACCGCGCCTTGCGTAGTTCCTCGGAGAGGCTTTCCTGCATGACGGCGACCGGATCGAAACTTCCCGGCGCCCGCTCGTCGAGCACGGCGTCGGTCACGAGCTTCTCGATCATCACAAGCGCCTGCAGCTCGGCCGCATCGGCGAACTCGACGTCATAGCCGGTGTCGTCATAGACCTTACGGCGGACCGGATCGAGCAGC
Source organism: Rhizobium sp. NLR10b (assembly GCF_019685435.1). NCBI lineage: Bacteria > Pseudomonadati > Pseudomonadota > Alphaproteobacteria > Hyphomicrobiales > Rhizobiaceae > Rhizobium > Rhizobium sp. NLR10b. The sequence continues at coordinate 134,160 of NZ_JABDWV010000001.1, forward strand.
AGCGCATAGGCCTTCTGCAAATTGTCGAAGGCTTCCGTGTCGCCGCCCGAATCAGGATGGGCGACTTTGGCAAGGCGCCGATAGGCAGCCTTCAGCTTCGCCTCGTCCGCATCGCGTTCAACGCCGAGAATATCGTATGGATCCGTCACACCTGCTCCCTTGCCGCCCTGGATGTCACGGGCAGTCTAGGTCTTCTTCTGCATCAGAAGGGCAAAGTTTAGACCGAAAGCAGGAATGGCGTCCATGGCCTGATATCGCGATCGTCGATGCGGGCGCGCCCATTCGTCCAGAAATTTACTGTCTTCTCAGATTGTTAAGACGAAATCAGTGCGTGGCGATCGAGATGAAATAACATCTGGCCTCGCCGTCGATATCAAGTGCGGTTGCCGTTCCATCCTCGATCAGCAACGCGTCGCCGGCCGAAAGCGTCCCGGTCTCGCCGGACCGGCGGAATGACACGCTGCCGCGATGGCAGAGGAACAGGCATGTCCGCGATGGCAACGGCACGCGCACCGCGGCGTCGATCTCGATTCGGGTGAGGCTATGGGTGAGACCGCCCCGGCGCGTCATGACGTTGAGGTCGGTGATCGCGCCGTCTTCGAGCCTGGCGATGACGGGGATGTCAGCCGGGAAGACAAGGGGGGCGCTTTGCGTCGTCAGCAGCGTCGGGGCGCGGCCGTCGATCTCGAGCACCATGCCATTGCCGTCGAGGATCGCCAGCGTCCGGTCGATGCCCGGGAAAATCGAGAACGCCCCGTTTTCCGCGACCGCCGCCATACTGATGCGCCAGTCGAAATCGTCGATCGAGGCGCCAGGCGGGGAGACGGCGATCTCCACCGTCACCCCCTTGCCGTTCTTCCACGGCATGCGTTTGTAATCGCCGGCGCGCAGGATCTTCACGAGGCTCAGTTCCCGAGAATGCCGGGCAGGCGCAGACCCTTGTCGCGGGCGCAGTCGAGGGCGATATCGTAGCCGGCATCGGCGTGGCGCATGACGCCGGTCGCCGGGTCGTTCCAGAGCACACGCTCGAGACGCTTTGCCGCATCGTCGGTGCCATCGGCGCAGATGACGACGCCGGAATGCTGGGAGAAGCCCATGCCGACGCCGCCGCCATGGTGCAGCGACACCCAGGTGGCGCCCGAGGCGGTGTTGAGCAGCGCGTTCAGCAGCGGCCAGTCGGAGACGGCGTCGGAGCCGTCCTTCATCGCCTCGGTTTCGCGGTTCGGCGAGGCGACCGAACCCGAATCGAGGTGGTCGCGGCCGATGACGATCGGCGCGGAAAGTTCGCCGTTTTTGACCATTTCGTTGAAGGCCAGCGCCAGGCGGTGGCGGTCGCCGAGGCCGACCCAGCAGATGCGCGCTGGCAGGCCCTGGAAGGCGATGCGCTCCTTGGCCATGTCGAGCCAGTTGTGCAGGTGGGTATTGCCGGGGGTCAGCTCCCGCACCTTGGCATCGGTCTTGTAGATATCCTCCGGATCGCCGGACAAGGCGGCCCAGCGGAAGGGGCCGATACCGCGGCAGAACAGCGGTCTTATATAGGCCGGCACGAAACCGGGGAAGGCGAAGGCGTTTTCCAGGCCTTCTTCCTTGGCGACCTGGCGGATGTTGTTGCCGTAGTCGAGGGTCGGGATGCCGGCGTTCCAGAAAGCGATCATCGCCTCGACATGTTCGCGCATCGAAGCGCGCGCGGCCTTTTCCACCGCCTTCGGATCGCTTTCGCGCTTGGCCTTCCACTCAGCCATCGTCCAGCCCTTCGGCAGATAGCCGTTGATCGGGTCGTGGGCCGAGGTCTGGTCGGTGACGATGTCGGGGCGGATACCGCGGCGGACCATTTCCGGCAGGATTTCGGCGGCATTGCCAAGCAGGCCGACGGATTTGGCTTCGCCGGCCTTGGTCCAGCGGTTGATCATCTCGAGCGCTTCGTCGAGCGTCTCGGCCTTGGCGTCCAGATAGCGGGTGCGCAGGCGGAAATCGATCGAGTCGGGGTTACATTCGACGGCGAGGCAGCAGGCGCCGGCCATGACGGCGGCGAGCGGCTGGGCGCCACCCATGCCGCCGAGGCCGCCGGTCAGGATCCATTTGCCCTTGAGATTGCCGTCGTAGTGCTGGCGGCCGGCCTCGACGAAGGTCTCGTAGGTGCCCTGGACGATGCCCTGCGTGCCGATATAGATCCACGAGCCGGCTGTCATCTGGCCGTACATGGCAAGGCCCTTCTTATCCAGCTCGTTGAAATGATCCCAGGTCGCCCAGTGCGGCACGAGGTTGGAGTTGGCGATCAGCACCCGCGGCGCATCCTTGTGGGTGCGGAAGACGCCGACCGGCTTGCCGGATTGGACGAGCAGGGTCTCTTCTTCCGTCAGCGTCTTCAGCGTCGCGACGATCCGGTCGAAATCCTCCCAGGTGCGCGCGGCCCGGCCGATGCCGCCATAGACGACGAGTTCGTTGGGATTTTCGGCGACGTCGGGGTCGAGATTGTTCATCAGCATGCGCAACGGCGCTTCGGTCATCCAGCTCTTGGCATTGAGCTCGTTGCCGCGGGGCGCACGGATTTCGCGGATATTGTGGCGTGGATTGCTCATGGCGGTTCCCCTGTCGAGTGATCGTTATCGTTTCAGGCCTGGCGCGATCTGCTCGATGCGCACCAGAATGTCTTTGAGATGGACGCGAAGCCTGTCCGCTTTCGTAGTGTCGTAGGCAAATGGCGGCGCCTCGCTCTGCAGATGGGTCGATTGCGCGAGCTCCATCTGGATCGCATGCACGCCGGTCTCGGGCCGGCCATAATGGCGGGTCGTCCAGCCGCCCTTGAAGCGGCCGTTAAGCACGCTGTCATAGCCTTCTGCGGCTTCGACGCCGGTCAGCGTCGCCTGCTCGATGGCGCCGTCGCATGTCCTGCCCATATCGGTGCCGATATTGAAATCCGGCAGCTTGCCTTCGAAGAGGAAGGGAATGTGCGAACGGATCGAGTGGCAATCATAGAGGATCGCCACGCCATGCATCGTTCTGACGCGCTCGATTTCGGCGGCAAGGGCGGCATGATAGGGCGCATGAAAGTCCGTCAGCCGCGCCGCGATATCGGCCTCGTCAGGCGCCTGCCCATCCTTCCAAATCGCCTTGCCGTCGAAGTCGGTTTCCGGGACGAGGCCTGTGGTGTTCTGGCCAGGATAAAGGCTGATGCCCTGGGGATCGCGGTTGGCGTCGATCACATAGCGGTGGAAGGTGGCGCGCACGGTCGTGGCGTCGGACAGCAGGCCATCATAGAGCTCATGGATGTGCCAGTCGGTATCGGCGAGGATCCGGCCATTGTCGTTGAGGCGATCGTAAATCGCCGGCGGCACGTCGGTGCCGGTATGGGGGAAGGCGAGGATGACGGGGGAGGTGCCTCGATGGATTTCATATGGTTCGGTCATAAGCAAAGAGCTCCGGCGTCTCGGGGTACCGAGTGCAGATACATCGCGATCAGCCCTCCAAAACCGGCAAGATGCCTGACGAAACCGAGGCGTTCAGCGCGCCCGTCGCCACCAGTTCGGTGGCGGCGGCGAGGTCGTCTGCCATGTAGCGGTCGACGTCCAGGCTCGGCACCTGCCTGCGGATTGCCGCGATCGCCTTCAAAAGCTCCGGGCTCGTTGCGAGCGGCGCGCGCAGTTCGACGCCCTGGGCGGCGGTCAGCGCCTCGATGCCGATAATGCCGAACAGGTTTTCAGTCATCTGCAGGAGGCGGCGGGCGCCGTGGCAGGCCATCGAGACGTGGTCTTCCTGGTTGGCCGAGGTCGGCGTCGAATCGACCGAGGCGGGGTGCGACATCTGCTTGTTCTCAGACATCAGCGCCGCCGAGGTGACCTCGGCAATCATCAGGCCGGAGTTCAGGCCCGGCTTCTTGGCGAGGAAGGCCGGCAGGCCGTAGGAGAGCACCGGGTCGACCAGCAGCGCGATGCGGCGCTGCGAGATCGCGCCGATCTCGCAGACGGCGAGGGCGATCTGGTCGGCAGCGAAGGCGACCGGTTCGGCGTGGAAGTTGCCGCCCGATACAACCGAATTGTCCGACAGCACCAGCGGATTGTCGGTGACCGCATTGGCCTCGATCTCCAGCGTGCGGGCGACCGAGCGCAAGAGGTCGAGGCAGGCGCCGTCGACCTGCGGCTGGCAACGGATGCAATAGGGATCCTGCACGCGCTCGTCGCCCTCGATGTGGCTCTGGCGGATGACCGATTGTTCGAGCAGGGCGCGAAGGGCTGCAGCCGTGTCGATCTGGCCCTTATGGCCGCGCAGCGTGTGAATATCCGGATGGAAGGGCGCCGAAGAGCCCATGGCGGCATCGGTGGACATGGCGCCGGTGATCAGGGCCGCCTGGGCGGCGCGATGGGCGCGGAAGAGGCCGGCGAGCGCCAGTGCGGTCGAGGCCTGGGTGCCGTTGATCAGCGCCAGACCCTCCTTGGCGGCGAGCACGACCGGCTTCAGCCCGGCTCTTTCCAGAGCTTCAGCGCCGGAAAGGCGATCGCCGGCGAAGAAGGCTTCGGCCTCGCCCATCATCACGGCGGCCATATGGGCGAGCGGCGCAAGATCGCCAGAGGCGCCGACCGAGCCCTTTTCCGGGATCAGCGGGATGACGCCCCTATCAAGCATGCCTTCGATCAGCCGCACCAGTTCCAGCCGCACACCGGAGGCGCCGCGGCCGAGTGAGACCAGCTTCAGCGCCATGATCAGCCGGACGACATTTTCCGGCAGCGGCGCGCCGATGCCGCAGCAATGCGACAGGATGAGATTGCGCTGCAGCGTGGCGACGTCGGCGCTGTCGATCTTGATCGAGGCGAGTTTGCCGAAGCCGGTATTGATGCCGTAAACCGGCGCATTGCCGGCGGCGATCTCGGCGATGCGGGCGGCGGCCTTGGCGATACCGGCATCGAAGGCGGGATCGAGCCTTGCCGGCTCGCCGGTCCAATAGATGCTTTCCAGATCCTTGAGCGAGACGGAGCCCGGGTGGAGCGTAATGGTCATCGACCGTTCCTTTCGCCTTTGAAGACGCGTGTATGAAGCGGGTTGAAGCCGATGCGGTAGACGAGCTCGGCAAGGCTCTCGATATTCCAGACGGCGAGATCGGCGGATTTGCCGGCTTCGAGCGTTCCGGTCTCGCCGATGAGGCCGAGCGCGCGGGCTCCTTCGCGGGTGGCGCCGGCGATGCATTCCTCGACGGTGAGGCCGAACAGCGTCGCCGACATGTTCATCGTGAGCAGCATCGAGGTGAGCGGCGAGGTGCCCGGATTGCAATCGGTGGCGATCGCGATCGGCACGCCCGCCCGGCGCAGCGCATCCACCGGCGGCTTCTGCTTTTCATGAATGGCGTAGAAGGCGCCGGGCAGCAGCACGGCGACGGTGCCGGCGGCGGCCATTGCCGCAACGCCTTCCTCGTCGAGATATTCGAGGTGATCGCAGGAGAGCGCGCCATAGGCGGCCGCCAGCTTGGCGCCGCCGAGATTGGAGAGCTGCTCGGCATGCAGCTTGACCGGCAGGCCGAGCGCCTTCGCCTTGTCGAAGACGCGGGCGATCTCGGCCGTCGAAAAGGCAATGCCTTCGCAGAAGCCGTCGACGGCATCGGCAAGGCCGAGATTATACATGTCGTCGAGACCGGGCAGCACGACATCGTCGAGATAGTCGCCGTTGCGGCCCTTATAGTCGACAGGCGTCGCATGCGCGCCGAGATAGCTGGTGGCGACGCGGACCGGCCTGACATGGCCGAGCAGGCGGGCGCTCTGCAGCATCTTCACTTCGCCGGTTCGGTTGAGACCATAGCCGGATTTGATCTCGATCGTCGTCACGCCTTCGGCCAGCAGCGTATCGAGCCGCGGCAGCGCCGTGGCGACAAGCTCCTCGACCGACAGGGCATTGGTTGCCTGAACGGAGGAGACGATGCCGCCGCCGGCCCGCGCAATCTCCTCATAGGTCGCGCCTTCGAGCCGCATCTCGAATTCGCGGGCGCGATTGCCGCCGTGAACGATATGGGTGTGGCAGTCGACGAGACCCGGTGTCACCCAGCGGCCTTCGAGATCGATGATGTCCGAGCGTTCGATCGCCGATGCCGGCAGCTCGCTTTCGGCGCCGGCAAAGGCGATGCGGCCGTATTCGATCAGAACGGCGCCCTTTTCGATGATGCCGAGCCCGGCTTTGTCAGGTGCGAGGGTCGCTAGGCGCGCATTGCGCCACAGCGCCGGCCTGACGTCGGCGGATGCGGTCTCTTCAGAAAAATTGTTCCCGGTCATCAGCTTTGCGCCTTTCCTTATGCTGAAACATGTATATACATAATAAGCAGGTGACAAGCGAAATTTTGCGCGCTCCTCTGGAAAAGAAAGATCGGCGGCGCGGCAGAAGGGGAGAAAAGTCCATGACTACACTTCACGCAGGCACGGCGCTGACGCCGCAAGGCTGGCAGAAGGACGTGCGGCTGACGCTCGAGGCCGGGCGCATCGCCCGGGTCGAGGTGGGGGTTGCCGCTGCGCCCGGCGATGAGCGCCATGCTCTGATCGTCCCGGCCATGGGCAATCTGCACAGCCACGCCTTCCAGCGGGCAATGGCCGGTCTTGCCGAGGTGCGCGGTCCTGCAAACGACAGCTTCTGGAGCTGGCGCACGGTCATGTACAAGTTCGCTTTGGCGATGACGCCGGAGCATGTCGAGGCGGTCGCAGCCAAGCTCTATGCGGAGATGCTGGAGGCAGGCTTTTCCCGGGTTGGCGAGTTCCACTATCTCCATCATGATAAGGACGGAGCGGCCTATGCCAATATTGCCGAGCTCGCCGAACGTATCGGTGCGGCGAGCCTGGAGACGGGCATCGGTCTGACCCTGCTGCCGGTCTTCTATGCCCATTCCGGTTTCGGTGGTACGGCGCCGATCGACGGCCAGCGGCGCTTCATCAATTCGCTCGAAAGCTTCGAGAGGCTGATGGAAGGATGCGGGGCGGTGATCGGCCGGCTCGATGGCGCCGAGCTCGGACTGGCGCCCCACAGTTTGCGGGCGGCAACCCCGGAGGAACTGGCCAGGGTCGTGCCGTTGGCGGGCGAGGGCCCTATCCATATCCATGTCGCCGAGCAGGTGAAGGAGGTCGAGGACTGCGTCGCCTGGTCGGGCGCGCGGCCGGTCGAATGGCTGCTCGATCACATGCCTGTGGATGCGCGCTGGTGCCTGATCCATGCGACGCACATGACCGAGGACGAGACGCGGCGGATGGCGAAAAGCGGCGCGATTGCCGGCCTCTGCCCGATCACCGAGGCCAATCTCGGCGACGGCGCCTTTGCCGCGCCACTCTTCCTTGAGGAGGGCGGGCGTTACGGCATCGGCTCGGATTCCAACGTGCGGATCTCCCTGCCGGAGGAACTGCGCCAGCTCGAATATTCGCAGCGCCTGGCGCTGCGCGCCCGCAATGTCGTGGCCGCGCCCGGCGGTTCGACGGCGCTTTGCCTGTTCAACCAGGCGCTTTGCGGCGGCGGTGCGGCGCTGAAGGCCCCGGCGGGTATCGCCGAGGGCCGTCATGCCGATTTCGTTTCGCTCGATACGTCGGCCGTTTCCTATCTCTCGGGTGACCAGATCCTCGATCACTGGCTGTTTGCCGGCGGCATTTCCGTCGATTGCGTCTGGGCGCGCGGCCGCAAACAGGTGGAGGGCGGTCGCCATCTCAAGCGTGACGCCATCGATCGTCGCTTCCTTGCTGCGATGGGTGAGTTGCTGGCTGCCTGAAAAAGCGCTTTTCACGGTGGCGCATTCGATCTAGATCGGGGAACCAATTCGGAACGTGGCGATGAATCAAAGCAGGGATCCTACCTTGCATCAGCGCATCCTGGGCGACATCGAGGGCCGTATCGTGTCGGGCGAATGGCCGCCGGGGCATCGCATTCCCTTCGAGGTCGATCTCGCCACGCAGTATGACGTCTCGCGGATGACGGTGAACAAGGTGCTGACCCAGCTCGCCAAGGCCGGCCTGATCGAGCGCCGCAAGAAATCCGGCAGCTTCGTCACCCAGCCGCAGGCGCAATCGGCGGTTCTCGAAATCCACGACATCAAGGCCGAGGTGCAGTCGCTGAACCTGCCCTATTCCTATGCGCTGTCGAAGAAGGCGAGCCGCAAGGCCAAGGCGGAGGACAGCCGCCGGCTGGAGCTGCCTCTGGGGTCCTCGGTCGTCGAAGTCGTCTGCATCCACAATGCCGGCGCACGGCCCTTCTGTTTGGAGGAGCGGCTGATCAGCCTTGCGACCGTGCCGGAGGCGGCCGATGCCGATTTCCTGACGGTGGCGCCGGGGCCGTGGCTGCTCAACCAGGTGCCGTGGAGCACCGCCGAACACCGGATTCACGCCGTCTCCGCCAGCGCCGAAGTGGCGGCCGCCCTCGGCATCGCCCGCAACACTGCGTGCCTGGTGGTCGAGCGCCGCACCTGGAGTGGCGCCGGCCCGGTGACCCACGTGCGCTTCACCTATCCCGGCGATCGTCACGCGCTGATGGCGCGATTCACGCCGGCGTCGCAATAATCGTAAGTTCCATATACAAGGTAACGAGTGTTTTAGTCTTCGAACATCTTGCCGCTGCGCGCCTCGAGCCGGTAGCGATAGCCGGGATAGACAAGGCGGGCGGTCGAGACGACCTGTTTTGCCGACCATGTGCGCCGGCGGATCGTCAGGCAGGGCTCGCTCTTCAGGATGGTCAGGAGCTTGCATTCCCAGGCCTGCGGCATCGCCGCCTCGACGACGTGCTCGGAGCCGCTGAGCGGGGCGGCGGCCGTCAGATAGGCGTTCGGCGTCAGCGTCGTGAAATCCTGCTCGAGATATTCGGGAGCGGCCTCCGGATGGACGAACCGGTCCTCGATCTGCACCGGAACGCCGTTTTCGCTGTGCACGATCAGCGAGTGGAAAACGGCCGCGCCGATTGCCAACTCCAAGGCGTCGGCAATCTCGGGAGAGGCGGTTTCCCGGGCCAGAACGACGACAGTGGCCTCGTGGATATGGCCGCGTTCGGCGATCTCCTCGGCGATGTTGCGCACCTCGAACAGCGCCGAATATCCCTTGCGCTCGGCGACGAATGAGCCGACGCCCTGGATGCGGACGAGTTCGCCTTCGTTGGCAAGTTCGCGCAGTGCCCGGTTGGCGGTCATCTTGCTGACGCCGAGTTCGACGACCAACTCGTTTTCCGACGGCACGCGGTATTTCGGCGGCCATTCTCCGCTGTGGATGCGGTCGAGGATCACCTGCTTGACGCCGGCGTAGAGCGGCGTGCTGTCATTTCCCGCCAGATCGCGCTTCATTTCGCCGGACCGCTTCATTGCCTATTCCTTTTGCACGGATGCAATTTGCCACATAATCGACTTTCCTCTTGCATATCACAAAATATCTCATATGGTACCATATACAACCTCCCAATCGGTCCTGGACACAAAAATAGGACGGAAAGGGCAAGCCGGCGAAGATCGGCATGGCGCCGCAAGGTCTGTTTTCAACTCCAGAGGAGAATTCATCAATGAAATTCAGCACAATCCTGTTTTGCGGCGTCGCCGCTCTTTCCGCCTTTGCTGCCCCGGCCTTTGCCAAGGACTGGACGAAGGCGACCATTACGCTTGAAGGCGCCTATGCGCCGTGGAACCTCACCAATGCCGACGGCACGCTCGGCGGCTTCGAGCCGGAGCTTGCCAAGGTGCTCTGCGAACGCGCCAAGATCGAATGCACGCTCGTCGCTTCCGACTGGGACGGCATGATCCCGGCGCTCAACGCCGGCAAGTTCGACGTCATCATGGACGCGCTGTCGATCACCGAGGAGCGCAAGCAGGTCATCGACTTCACCGTTCCCTATGCCGCGACACCCGCCGCCTTCGCCACCGCCAAGGACAGCCCGCTGGCGAAAGCCGCCGGCACCGGCGCCACGATCAAGATGACGCCCGGCCAGACCGGCGTGAAGGAGATCGACGCGCTGAAGGAGGCCTTCAAGGGCAAGACGATCGGCATCCAGGCGGCGACCGTCTATGCCAAGTTCGTCTATGACAATTTCGGCGACATTGCCGAGATCCGCGAATACAAGACCGGCGCCGACCGCGATCTCGACCTGCAGAACGGCCGCATCGACCTCGGCTTCGATGACGCCGTCTATTTCGCCAATGCCTTCCAGGCCGCCAACGGCGCGCTCGACTTCACCGGTCCCGAGATCGTCGGCTCGATCTGGGGCGAGGGCGAAGGCCTCGGCGTCCGCAAGGCCGACACCGATCTGCGCGACAAGTTCAACGTGGCGATCAAGTCGGCGCTGGCCGATGGCACGGTCAAGAACCTTTCGATGAAGTGGTTCAAGGTCGACGTCAGCCCGCAGCAGTAATCGCTTCGGCCGTTTGGCCGCAGGCGCGGTCTCCGGCTTTATCGCCGGGGACCGCGTGTTATTCTCGATCGACAAAACACTGCCACGGACGGGGAACGGACGCTATGGCAACCTTGGAACTGCTTGGCTTCGGCTCGACGGGATGGGGCGCGCTGCTCATTCTCGCCGCCTTGATGACGCTGGCCGTCACCGCGACGGCGCTTGCGATCGGCGCGGTGCTCGGCGCCATCGTCGCGGGTGCGAAGCTCTCCGGCAATCCTCTCCTCGTCGCCTTCGGCAATGTCTATACGACCGTCTTTCGCGGCGTGCCGGAACTGCTGATCATCTATCTCATCTATTTCGGCGGTTCCTCCGCCGTCACTTCGATCGGCAAGGCGATGGGCTACGAGGGTTTCCTCGGCCTGCCTTCCTTCGCCGCCGGCGCGCTTGCCGTCGGCATCATCTCCGGTTCCTATCAGGCGGAGGTGTTCCGCGGCGCCTATCTGGCGATCGCCAAGGGTGAGCTCGAAGCCGCTTCGGCGATCGGCATGAATCGCGGCATGCGCTTCCGCCGCATCATCATCCCGCAGGTGCTTCGCTTCGCCATTCCCGGCCTCGGCAATGTCTGGCAGCTCAGCCTCAAGGATTCGGCGCTGATCTCGGTCACCGGCCTTGCCGAGCTGATGCGCACCAGCCAGGTGGCGGCGGGTTCGACCCGGCAATATTTCCTGTTCTTCATCGCCGGCGGCTGCCTCTACCTGATCCTGACCAGCCTTTCCGACCGCATCTTCAACGGGGCGGAACGCCGCGCCAATCGCAGCATGCCGGCCTCCGCCATGGGCCAGGCGTAAGGGGACGACGATGGATTTCACCTTTCTCGCCTCGACCATGGTGACGCTGCTCAAGGCTGTGCCGACGACGCTGATCCTGTTTTCGCTGTCGATCTTCTTCGGTGGCCTGCTGGCGCTCGTCATCGTCACGATGCGGGTCAGCGGCAACCGCTATTTGTCGGGTTTCGCCAAGGGCTATATCTTCGTCTTTCGCGGCTCGCCGCTGTTGATCCAGATGTTCCTGGTGTTCTACGGCCTCGGCCAGTTCGGCGTCATCCGCTATTCCTTCCTCTGGCCGTTCCTGCGCGAGCCGATGGTCTGCGCCGTGCTGTCGCTGGCGCTCTGCACCGCCGGTTACACGGCGGAGATTTTCCGCGGCGGCATCCGCGCGGTTTCGCCGAAGGAGATCGAGGCGGCCCGTTCGATCGGCATGTCCGGTTTCCTGATGGTGCGCCGCATCCTGGCGCCGATCGCCTTCCGCCATGCGCTGCCGGCCTATTCGACCGAGATCGTGCTGATGATGAAATCGACGGCGCTCGCCAGCCTCGTCACCGTCTGGGAGGTCACCGGTGTGGCCCAGCGGCTGATCTCGCAGACCTACCGCACGATGGAAGTCTTCCTCTGCGCGGCGATCATCTATCTCGTTTTGAACTTCATCATCCTGCAGGGCATGGCTCTGCTCGAATATTCGCTGTCCCGACACCGCCGTGCGATCCCGCAAGCGCTGAAGGCCTAGGCGGAACCTGAATCGATTGGAGCAACCATGCCAGGCGTAACCCGACTTTCGGTCCGCAATATCCGCAAGAGCTTCGGCACGCACGAGGTGCTGCGCGGCATTTCCCTCGATGCTGAGGACGGCGATGTGATCTCGCTGCTCGGCGCCTCCGGCTCCGGCAAATCGACCTTTCTGCGCTGCATCAACCTGCTCGAAACCGCCAGCGACGGTGAGATCTGGGTCGATGGCGAGCACATCGAGATGGTTCACAAGAACGGCAAGACAAGGCCGGCCAGCCAGAAGCAGGTCGACCACATCCGCTCCGAACTCGGCATGGTGTTCCAGTCCTTCAATCTCTGGTCCCATATGACGATCCTGCAGAACGTCATCGAAGGGCCGATCCATGTGTTGAAGCGGCCGCGCGCCGACTGCATCGCCGAGGCCGAAGCGCTGCTCGAAAAGGTCGGCATCGCAGACAAGCGCCATGCCTATCCCGCCCATCTCTCCGGCGGCCAGCAGCAGCGCGCCGCAATCGCCCGCGCGCTGGCGATGAAGCCGAAGGTCATGCTGTTCGACGAGCCGACCTCGGCGCTCGATCCGGAACTCGTCGGTGAGGTCCTGCGCGTCATGCGGGCACTTGCCGAGGAAGGCATGACCATGCTCGTCGTCACCCATGAGATGAGCTTTGCCCGCAACGTCTCGAACCGCGTCGTCTTCATGCGCGAGGGGCTGATCGAAAGCAGCGGCAAGCCGGACGAGATGTTCACAACAGGCGCGACCCCCGCCTTCCGCCAGTTCATCGGCCATTTCGGGACAGGTCAATGACGATCATCATCGATAGAGTGCTGACCTGGCGCGATGTGGCGCGCGTCGGGGCAGGGGAAGCTCTTGCGCTGTCGCCGGCCGCCTGGGCGCGCGTCGAGCAGGCAAGCCGCATCGTCGCCAGCATCGTCGAAACCGGCGTACGCGCCTATGGCGTCAACACCGGCGTCGGGGCGCTGGCCGATACCGTGGTCGATCGCGCCTCGCAGAGCCTGCTGTCGCGCAGCATCGTGCTCAGCCACGCCTGCGGTGTCGGGCCGTTGCTTGATGCCCGCGCCGTGCGCGCCATCATTGCCGCTCAGATTGCCAATTTCGCCCATGGCCATTCCGGCGTGCGGCGCGAGATCGTCGAGCATCTCACCGCCCTGCTGGCGCATGATTGCATTCCCGACGTGCCGTCGAAAGGCTCGGCGGGTTACCTCACCCACAATGCCCATGCGGCGCTCGTCCTGATCGGCGAAGGCAGCGCCATGCTGGGCGGAGAACGCATGAGCGGCCGCCAGGCACTTGCGGCGATCGGCCTCGAACCGCTGGTGCTCGGCGCCAAGGAGGGGTTGAGCCTCGTCAACGGCACGGCCTGCGCCACCGGCCTGGCCGCCACGGCACTTATGCGCGCCGAACGGCTGCTCGACTGGGCCGATGCCATCGCCGCGCTGACGCTGGAAGCGGCGGGTTGCCAGATCGCCGCCTTCGACGAGGCGGTGCTGGCGCTGCGCCCATCGGCGGGAATTGAAAAGGTGGGAGCGTCCCTTCGTGCCCGCCTTCGCGGCAGCGGCCTTGTCGCCGCCGCCTTCGGCCGGCGCACCCAGGATGCGCTCAGCCTCCGTTCGGTGCCGCATGCGCATGGCGCCGCCCGCGACGTCTTCGACAATTCGGCTCGCATCGTCAACCAGGAGCTTGCTTCAGTGACGGACAATCCGGCCGTCTCGGGCACGCCGGAGCAGCCGATCGTCTCCTCCGAGGCCCATGCCGTCGCCCCGGCGCTCGGGCAGGCGGCTGACAGTCTCGCCATTGCACTGGCGCAGATCGGCGCGATCAGCGAAAGGCGCATGGACCGGCTGGTCAATCCGCTGGTGAGCGGCCTGCCGCCGTTTCTCGCGAGCGACGCCGGCAGCCATTCCGGCTTCATGATCGCGCAATATACCGCCGCCGCGCTGAGCAATGAAAACCGCCGCCTTGCCGCGCCCGCGGCGATGGACGGCGGCCTGACCTCCGGCCTGCAGGAGGATTTCCTCGCCCATCCCACAGCCGCCGCCGGCAAGCTGCTCGCGGTCATCGACAATGCCGAATATATCCTGGCGATCGAGCTGATGACCGCCGCCCAGGCGCATGATTTTCTGGCGGCGACAGCGCCCCGGGCGGCCGGGACGGATCTGGTCTATCAGGCCGCGCGGGAGCATATCTCCCATTATGGCGACGAGCGGCCGCTCAACGGCGATATCGAGGCGGTGCGCAGCCTGGTCCGCGAGACTGCGCCGCCACCGATGAATTGACTCGGGCTGACCGTCAGAACGGCTTGCTGGTGTCGGAATCCTGCTTCAGCTTTCCGCCAGCCTCGAGGCGTTTTAGGCATTGGGCGAAGGTGGGGTAGAGCTGGTCTACCCGCGAGAGTGGCAGCGTCCAGTCGCCCTCGTCGCCGGCAAAGGTCAGCTGCACATCAGGGGTTCCGGCAAACGAATTCTTGATGATCTTCTTCAGTCCAGCGCTTCCCTTGCTGCCCACTGGCCAGAGGCGAAGCGTATTCTTGTCGAAAAACTCGGCCGCGACCACCTTCGTCACTTGGCGATCGGTGAGCGTCACCTCGGTTTTGGTATCGGCTGGAATGTCCCATGTAGTCTTGGCAACGAGCCAGAAGGTCTCGCTCGCGCTCTGGCGGAATTCCATGGTCTTGCCGATCTCGCTGTCCCAGCGCAGGCGGCAGTAGGCAGGCTGTTCGTTGGCATAGCCCACCGACCATTGTCTTGCGCCGCCCATCCATTCGGTCTCGCCGGAGGCGGAAGCCGGCTGCAGGGCGGATGCCAGCAGAACCATCGCGGTCAGAATTTTCATCGCCGAAACCTCCAGGCCAATCGGCTTCAGCCATAGCAAAAGAAGGTTGAGCTTTTGCTACCGACGGTTTGGAAACCAGGCGGCGAGCGGCTCCTCGACGGCCGCAAGGTCTTGAATTTTCGCCTCGCCTTGCCGATTTGGCAGGTGAGGACATGATGCGAAGGGAGCTCGACGGCAGGCATGACGGAGGTTCGACGAAGCGGTTTCCTGGCGAGGCTCAACGCCTATGAGCCACTGACCCTGATCATGCTGGCATCGGTCGCCGGCGGGCTGTTCGTGCTGCAGCGGCTGACGAGCGAGGTACTCGAGGGCGAGACCTTTGGTTTCGACCAGGCGATTCTGCTGGCGCTGCGGCGGGCGGATGATCTTGCCGTGCCGATCGGTCCGGCCTGGCTGACCCACGCTGTCGACGACATCACCAGCCTCGGCGGCATCACCGTCCTGGCGCTGCTGACGGTTCTCATCACCGTCTATCTCTTGCTTGATCGGCGCTGGCCGATCGCGATCTTCGTCTTTTCGTCTGTGCTATCGGGCTGGCTGGCGAGCACGCTGTTGAAGATCCTCGTCGCGCGGCCGCGTCCGGATGTCGTGCCGCATCTGATCGAGGTCAGCGATCTCAGCTTTCCCTCCGGGCACGCCATGGTCTCGGCAGTGACCTATCTGACGCTCGGGGCGCTGGTGGCGCGCACCCAGCGGTACCGCTCGACGCGGATCTTCGTCATGGGCGTCGGCGTCTTCCTCGCCGTCATCATCGGGTTCAGCCGGATCTATCTCGGCGTCCATTACCCCACGGATGTTTTTGCTGGATGGTGCGCCGGGGCACTGTGGGCGCTCGGCTGCTGGCTGATCTCGAAGAGGTTCGTCCCGAGCCGTGCGCCTGACGATGGCGTCGAGACTGCAAATGGAGACAACACATAGCTCAATGCGGCTCAACCGCATGAATGTGGCGCCGTGCTGGCGGCGCCACAGGTGCTTGAGGGCTTAGAGCCTTTCATGTTTTGACGGAAGCGTAGCCAGCATTTGAGAAATAGTTGGCGCATTCCTCTGGCTTGATGGTGTCGGCGAGTATGCCCAGATGGCGCCAGGTTTCCTCGATGGTTCGCTTTTGGGCTTGGCGCATCCAGTGCTTGATCTTGGCGAAGGCCTGCTCGATCGGGTTAAGGTCGGGGGAATATTTCGGCAGGAACCAGAGCCTGGTGCCGACGGCCCTGATGGCATCACGGATGGCCTTGGCTTTGTGAGAGCCGAGATTATCGAGGATGACGATGTCGCCAGGTTTGAGGGTCGGGATCAACTGCTGGCGGACATAGGCGTGAAAGCATTCGCCATTGATGGGACCGTCGAAGACGCAGGGCGCAGTGAGCTTGTCGCAGCGTAGGGCGCCGAGGAAGGTGAGGGTGCGCCAGCGGCCATGCGGGGCAAAGCCGCGTAATCTTTTGCCCCTCGGCCCCCAGCCGCGTAACGGCGCCATGTTGGTGCGGATCCAGGTCTCGTCGATAAAGACGAGCCGCTTCGGATCGAAGCGGTCTTGCCAGGCTTTCCAGCGAGCTCTGCGGCGGGCAATGTCGGCGCGGCCCTGCTCAAGGGCGAACAGCGTTTTTTTTAAAGCTCAAGCCCTCGCGGCGCATGAACTGCCAGATGGCATTGTGGGAGACGCTCACACCGCGGGCGGCTAACTCATCCTTCAGCCGATGTAGCGTCAGATGTGATGTCTGCTCGATCTGCTCGACGATGAAGGCGCGGTGCGGCTCCAGCACACGTCGGCGATGGCCGCCCATCTTGCCGGGCGACACACTACCGGTGGCCCGATAACGCTGCGACCACTTCACCACGGATGAGACAGCTATGTCGAACCGCTCCGCCACCACCCGGCAGCTCTGACCGTCCACAACCGCTGCAATGACTCGCTCGCGAAGATCATTCGAATAGGGTCGCGTCATGGATGCTGGCCTCCATTCCAGCATCCATCATGAATCACAAATCTGCTGATTTGGGAATCCCGCACCGATTCCGATAAGTAATGATCCGCTCTAGGTTCTGCCGCTTTCGTTGAAAGCTGAACCGCTTTAGGTGCGCGGCTTCAGATTTTCCGGGTCGTAGATCGGCTTGTATCCGACGCCGACAACCTCCACCGGGTAGCTCTCGGCAAAATACTCGATATTCAGCTTGCGTCCGACCTGGCAATGCGACCACGGCAGATAGGCCAAAGCAATGTTCTTGCCGACCGTCGGTCCGTAGGCGATCGAGGTCGTGTAGGACCGGCGGCCGAGTTCGTCGACCAGAACCTCTCCAGTGGCGGGATCGACAACCGGCAGGTTGCCGAGAGGATAACGCTTCACGCCTGTCTTGTCGGTATTCTCGGTCATCACGAGCGTGCACAGCATGGCCGGCTGGTGCTCGCGCGCCTTGTATTCCAGATGTTTTGCCTTGCCGCGGAAATCGGCTTCCTTGACCTTAGGTCGGGCGAGATCGGCTTCGATCAGATTGTACTGGGTCAGCAGGTCGGCGTTCTGCAGGCGCAGGCTCTTCTCCATGCGGCGCGAATTCGCATAGGTCTCGACGCCGAAGGCCATCACGCCGGTCGAGCGCAGCGCATCCCAGACGGCGAGGCCGTCCTCGTACTTCATGTGCAGTTCCCAGCCCTGCTCGCCGACATAGGAGATGCGGAAGGCGGTGACGGTCTTGCCTGATATTTCGATCGGCTTGATCGCCGCAAAGGCGAAGTTTTCCTGATCGAGCCCGGCCGGATCGGCCACGACCTTCTTCAGCGTCTCGCGCGCGTTCGGACCCCAGATGCCGATCGTCACGAATTTTTCCGAGACGTCGGTGACGGTCACGTCAAGGCCGCGGTCTTGAGCGACGCGCTTCATATAGTGCAGGTCGCGCGGGCCGGCATCGGCGCCGTTGACGAGACGGCAGCGGTCGGCCATGCGGAAGACGGTGAAGTCGGCGCGCACCATGCCTTCGTCGTCGAGGAAATGGGTGTAGACGCCCTTGCCGATGTTGGCATCGCCGCCGATCTTGGCAGCGCACAGCCATTCCATCAGTTCGACATGGTCGGGTCCTTCGATATCGACCATGTGGAAGTGGCTGAGATTGACGATGCCGCAATCCTCGCTCATCGCCAGATGCTCGGCATTCGAGACGCGCCAGAAATGGCGGCTGTCCCATTCGTTCTCGCGAACCGGCACGCGGTCACCGTATTTTTCCAGAAGGTGCTCGTTGGCGGCGTAGCCGTGCGCACGCTCCCAGCCGCCGAGCTCCATGAAGTAGCCGCCCAGCTCCTTTTCGCGCTCGTAGAAGGGCGAGCGCTTGACGTTGCGGCCGGAGGCATAGGGTTCGCGGGTGTGGACAGCCGGGAAATAGATCTTCTGGGCGGCTTCGAAGCAGCGGCCTTCAATGAACTCTTCCGTCAGCTGATGCGGATAGAAGCGGGCGTAATCAATGCTGTTGTGGTCGATTTCGGTCCGACCGTCGGTCATCCAGTCGGCGATCAGCTTGCCATAGCCGGGGCCATCCTTGACCCAGATGGCGACGCAATACCAGAGGCCGCGCACCTTCTGGCTCTCGCCGCAGGATGGACCGCCGGCGGCGGAAACCTGCAGCAGACCGTTGAAGGAATGGCCTTCGTTATAACCGAGTTCGCCGAGGATCGGCGTCAGTTCCATGGCGCGCTCGAGCGGCTCGATGATCTGTTCCATCTCGAGATCGCGCTGCGACGGCGAAAGGCGGGCTTCGTGTTTTTCGAGAAGCTCGCGCGGATGGCACATGCGCGGATTGTTGGCTTCGTAATAGCCCCACTCAATCTGGCCGCCTTCGGTCGTCGCCGGGTCGCCGGTATCGCGCATATAGGCGGAGTTGCCCTGGTCGCGCAGCAGCGGGAAGCCGATCTCCTTGCCGGTGCCTTCGAACTCGTTATAGGGACCGAAGAAGGTCAGCGGGTGATCGACCGGCATGACCGGCAGGTCTTCGCCGACCATCTCGGCGATCAGGCGTCCCCAGAGGCCGGCGCAGACGATGACGTGGTCGGCCATGATGGTGCCGCGATGGGTGACGACGCCCTTGATGCGGCCGCCTTCGACGATCAGCGACTTCGCCGGGGTATTGCCGAAGACCTGCAGCTTGCCGGCCTTTTCGGCGGCGTCGACCAGTTTGCCGGCAACGGTCTGCGAGCGCGGAATGACGAGGCCGGCATCCGGATCGAAGAGGCCGCCCATCACCTGATCTTCCTCGATCAGCGGGAACTTCTTCTTGATCTCGGCAGGGCTGACATAATGGGCGCGTGTGCCGAAGGCGCGGGCCGAGGAAAGCTTGCGCTTGATTTCCTCCATCCAGGCATGGTCGCCGGTACGCGCCACTTCGAGGCCGCCGATGCGGGCGTAATGGCCCATTTTCTCATAGAAATCGATCGAATATTGCGTGGTCCAGACCGACAGATAGTCGTGGCTGGTGGTGTAACAGAAGTCCGAGGCATGGGCTGTCGAGCCGATGTCGGTCGGTATGCCCGACTTGTCGATGCCGACGATGTCGTCCCATCCGCGCTCGACGAGATGATGAGCGATGGAGGCGCCGACGATGCCGCCGAGCCCGATGATGACGACCTTTGCCTTTTCCGGAAATGCTGCCACGTGCTGTTCCTTCTATTTCCGCACGAATTAAAACCACCTAGCCGCGCTTGGCTTACGCTTCGCGTGAGATGCAGGAGTCATGTCAGCCTCGTGTGCGTGTCACATTTGCCGAAGCTGCAAAACCCCAGACCTCTCCCTCTCGAAGCTGGATAAGCCATTATGCATAAGGCTCACAATCGTCATTGGTCCTACGCCGTCGAGTAACGGCGTAATTGCGTCAGCCCGGATCGAGGCTGAAATTATTCCCGATAGAGCTCGCACGCCCGGATCACGACGCTGAAATCGCCTCGAGCCGGTCGATGTCCCCCAGCACGATATCTTCGGAAACAGGTTCGCGATTGTGCAGTCGGAACCATTCGGCCGCTTCGCGCACGCGATCCCCGTGCGGCGAGGGATAGGCGCCCAGCCGGAGAACCCACTCGCGCACGGTCTCGCGCTCCATCCGTCCGGCCCGATATCGCTCGCAGACGGTTTTCGCCGAGGCGACGAGATCATTGATGCTTTTCACGGGACTGTCCCTCAATGCACGGAAGGCTCTTCATCGTCGAGGAAGGATCGAATGCCGTCCCGCGCCACGACCGCCAGGAATTCGTCGAAGGCTTCACGGTCGGTCGCGAACGGCTCGTCCCACTGGATCAGATCCTCCGCCTGGGTGACGACTTCCATCGTCCAGTCTCCATTGCTGCCGGCGGTTCGAAAGATATCGACGAGCACCGTAACCCCGTCATCGGTAAATTCCCCCGCCAATTCGGAGTGCTCAAGCTTCTGTTTCTTTGCCATTCAACCGCCAGCGCCGGGAGGGGCGTCGTTTTTGAGATGCTCTTCATATTGGACCGTCTCGGTCTCGTCCGTGTCTATAGAAGCCGATGGCGATCTTGCCAAGCGAACGCCGGCGCCGCCGCCATCTTTCGGGATAAACAGCACGCCTGCATCTTCCAGGCTGCGCCTCATGGCCTGGAGAGTTTTCTCATCAGGGAGATGCGCTCCCGCCTCGAAACCGGCAATCGTCGCCTTGTCGATCTTCGAAGCTGAAGACAGGTCGTCCTCAGACCAGGCGATGAGTGCCCGCGCGGCGCGGCACTGGGCTGGAGATAGATACAAATCACTACCTTGCATCGAAATTCGATTCTTGCTCTGGGTCAGCAATACAAAGATGTAACCGCAGCAGAAGAAAGCAAGCGAGGCTCACTGTCAGTCTATGCCGGTTGCGGTTGCGCGTCATTATGATGGACGAGCCGAAAGTCGCCGAAGCTTCCGCACCGACAATCGTCTCGGCGGGCATTGACCGCTATTGCGGCACCTGGAACAGGTGGCGGATTCGCATAAGCAACGAGGTCATCGAGCTGCCGTTCAACGTTGTGCCTTCGGTCACGAATGAATGCTGGCCGGTCTCTATGCGGCGGGACAGCGTGGCGGCGAGCTCCTCGGCGATGCCGGGCCGGTCGTGCAGCAGCGGTGTCAGACTGGTCTGCGCAATTTCGTAAATGACCACGAAGGTAAGGGCGCGCAGCCTTGCCGCTTCGCCGGCGCCGATCAGCAGTCCGCTCTCGCCGAAATAGTCGCCCGGTGCCAATCGTCCGACTTCGATTTCCTTTTGGCCCTCCTTCCGCGTCGCGATGACGGCGCCGCTGCGCACGATCATCAGCGAAGCCACCGTATCCCCCTGTTCAATCAGAATCGCATCCTTCTTGAAGGTCCGCCGCGTCATCGAGGCGGCCAGCGTTTCCTTCTCGTCCTCCGTCAACGAGGAAAACAGGGGGATGGCATCGAGGAGCTTCAGCGGCGTCGGACGATGCGGCCCTGCCATTTCTTCCGGCTGCATCCGGTCGGGCGGCGGGCCCGCGGCATCGATCGGCCGCGCCAGGGTGAGGCCGGCAGCCTTGATGTGGCGATAGACGAGATCGAATATCTCATTCTTCGCCGGCCCAGCGTGGCCAATATCCCTGACGCGAAAAGAAAGCTCAACCTCCACCGCATCGGCATTGAGCGATTTGACCTGTACGCCGGGCATTGGTTCCGTCAGGATAGAGCCGCTGCTCAAAAGCACGGTGCGCATGACCTCGACGATCGTCGATGGCCCCGCCGTCGGTACGACGCGGACCGTCAGCATGACACCGTGGCTGCGGTCGGGGCTGCTGAGGTTGGTCAGCCCCACCTTGGCAAGGAAGCTGTTGGGCAGGATGACGAGGTCGTTCGTGCCGTTCAGGAGATGCGTGGAACGCCAGTTGGTTTCGACGACACGCCCTTCGACGCCGTCGGTGAGGACGATCCAATCGCCGATTGTGTAAGGCCGGCCGAGATTGAGGGCGATGCCTGAAAAGACGTCGTTCAGCGTGCTCTGCAGCGCCAGGCCGAGGATGATGGCGAAGACGCCCGAGGTGGCGATCAGCGTCCCGACGGGAAAGCTGAAGACATAGGCTACCACCGAAAGGATCGCGCCGAGATAGATCAGGCCGATAACCAGATCCTGAACGAGGCGCCCCTCCCGCGGTTGACGTTCGAAGATCAAGAAGACACGAACGAAGCCGATCAAGGCCCAGGCGGCATTGATCCACCAGACCACCTTGGCAAGGCCGATGAAGACACGTTCGAAGGTGGACGACGATGTCGGGCTGACCTCATAGGGCACGATATCGTGATAGAGAAGCAGGATGGTCAGCGCCGCGAAGAAGAACACCTGACCGGCCAGCTTCCAGCTCGGGAAGCGGCGAAGGGCAATTCGGGTAACCATCGCGCCGACCGCGGCCAGCATTCCGACCTGGACGATGGGATCGGAAAGCACGTCGGGCCAAGTGGGATTGTCAAGCATTGAAATCGACTCGCGAGAGAAGGCTGAGTGCGGCCAGAACCGCTATGGCAATGACCGGTCGAAGAACCTTCGTCGCTGTCATCGAATAGTCCTTGAGAAAATTCCATTCCTCGCGACGTCCGCCGGGCAGGCGACCGGAGGTCCGGAAAAGCAACATTGCCGTTCGTTCAAGCGATGTCAAACCGCCACCTAGCCATGGATTTCGCGTTGCGCCTTTCGGGTGATCAGGCGCTCAGCGAAGCTTGCCGATGCTGGCATACATGCCGGTCGTGCGGAATTCGGTCGGATTGGTGCCGTAGACGCGGCGGAAGACCTTCGAGAAATAGTTTGCGTCCTCGAAGCCGCACATGATGGCAACTTCCTTGACCGGCAGGAAGTCTGCCTTGGTCAGAAGCTTGACGGCGCGCTGCAGCCGCTGCTGCAGCACGTATTCCGCCGGCGGCATGCCTTCGCTCTCGGCGAAGCTGCGGGAGAAATGCGCGCGGCTGAGGCCGACGATGCCGGCGAGTTCGCTGACCGGCAGCGGTTTGTCGAGATTGGCGTTGATATGATCGATGACAGGCTGCATCAGGCTGAGCTCGGCGGCAAAGGCCGGCGAGCCGAAGACGTCGTCATAGAGCGCCATCGCGGCTTCATAGGCGATCGCCGAGGCCGCTCCCGCCGAGGTCGCGCCCTTGACGAGACGGAGGCTGCAATCGGCGAGATGATCGATGGTCGAGGGCTGCAGTTTCAAGACCGGACCGGCAGTGGAAAGTACCAGCTTGTGGATGCGCAGCGTTTCCTCGCCGTTCATCGAAATCCAGAAATACTCCCAACGGTCGCCCTTCTCCAGCCAGTAGCGGTGATTGTGCGGCACGAGCACGAGGAGCGTGTCGCCGCCCTGAAGGCGATAGTTGCGGTTCTGGTAGCGCAGCCGGCCGCTGCCGCTGATCGTGTGCTGCAGCACGGTGAACGGCGTCTGGCCGCGTCTGCGGCCGTCCCAATCATAGGTTTCGTTCTCGCGCACCTCGTAACCGGCGCTGGTCGGCATCGCGTGCAACCGCTGACGGCCGCGGGGTAGCGAGACCGTCCTCATCGACTGTCCGTTGGCGATTAAATCCTGCAGCACAAAATTACCCCTGAAAGCATAATCCTTCTCTGGTCGGCCTGCCGAATTCGGGCATAATCCCGCTCGACAAGAAGGAAGAGAGCACGGCCGATCGATCGGTCGGGAGGAAAACAGGCAGTTTTACGGCTTTTTCAACCACATGTGCCGGCATGCGGTCTGTTCCTCCATATCAATCTTTTCTCTAGCATTCGATTGGGTCGAGGTGAAGATCATGAGTTTCAAAATCGCTATCATCGGTGCGGGCAGCGTCGGTTTCACCAAGAAGCTGTTCACCGACATATTGTGCGTTCCGGAGTTTCGCGACATCGAATTCGCGCTCACCGATATCAGCGAACATAACCTCGAGATGATCAAGGCGATCCTCGACCGGGTCGTCGAGGCGAACAAGCTGCCGACCAAGGTGACGGCGACGACCGACCGCCGCAAGGCGCTGGAAGGCGCGCGTTACATCATCAGCTGCGTGCGGGTCGGCGGTCTCGAAGCCTATGCCGACGATATCAGGATCCCGCTGAAATACGGCATCGACCAGTGCGTCGGCGATACGATCTGCGCCGGCGGCATCCTTTATGGCCAGCGCAACATTCCCGTCATCCTCGACTTCTGCAAGGATATAAGAGAAGTCGCCGAGCCGGGCGCCAAGTTCCTCAACTACGCCAATCCGATGGCGATGAACACCTGGGCGGCGATCGAATATGGCAAGGTCGACACTGTCGGCCTCTGCCACGGCGTGCAGCACGGCGCCGAACAGATCGCCGAGGTGCTCGGCGCCACGTCGGTGCGCGAGCTCGATTACATCTGCTCCGGCATCAACCATCAGACCTGGTTCATCGACCTGCGCCTCAACGGCCGCAGGATCGGCAAGGACGAGCTGGTCGCCGCCTTCGAGGCGCATCCCGTCTATTCGCAGCAGGAGAAATTGCGCATCGACGTGCTGAAGCGGTTCGGCGTTTATTCCACCGAAAGCAACGGCCACCTGTCGGAATATCTGCCCTGGTACCGCAAGCGGCCGGAGGAAATCACCCGCTGGATCGACATGTCCGACTGGATCCATGGCGAGACCGGCGGCTACCTCCGGCACTCGACGGAAACCCGCAACTGGTTCGAGACGGAATTCCCGCAGTTCCTCGAATCCGCCTCCAGGCCGATCGATCCGGCCAGGCGCTCGAACGAACATGCCAGCCACATCCTGGAGGGACTGGAAACGAACCGGGTCTATCGCGGCCATTTCAACGTCAAGAACAATGGCGTCATCACCAACCTGCCATCCGATGCGATCATCGAATCGCCCGGCTTCGTCGATCGCTTCGGCATCAACATGGTCTCCGGCGTCACCTTGCCGGAAGCCTGTGCTGCCACCTGCATCGCCTCGATCAACGTCCAGCGCATGTCGGTGCACGCGGCCATCTCCGGCGATATCGACCTCCTGAAGCTTGCCGTGCTGCACGATCCGCTGGTTGGCGCCGTCTCGACGCCGGAGGAAGTCTGGCAGATGGTCGACGAGATGGTCGTTGCCCAGGCGCGCTGGCTGCCGCAATATGCCGATGCCGTGCCGACCGCCAAGGAGCGGCTGTCGAAATCCAAGGTGCAGACCCGTGACTGGGCGGGGGCTGCGCGCCGCAACGTCCGCTCGATCGAGGAGCTGCGTGCGGAAAAGGCGGCGCTGAAACAGGCCGTCTGACTTTTTCGTGGAAGATGGGTCGTCATGGGTTTCCGGGAGGGAAATCCATGACATCAAACCCGCTTTCACATCGTGCGAGGAAAAGGAGCCCGCGTGACCGCGCTCCGAAACAGAGGGAGAAACGATGATGAATTTCCGCAAAACAAGCATTCTGGCCGGACTGGCGCTCGGCGTCTCAGTCATGGCGCTGAATGCCTATGCCTCCGAGGCGACCGTCCCGCCGGTGCCGCCGGAGTTCCCGGCCGAAGGCAAGATCAACTATGTCGCGCGCGACTCCATCCTGGAGTTCAAGGCGTTGCCCGAATATCACGAGCCCGACTGGGTCACCAAGAATTTCGTCTCCAGCGGCAAGCTGCCGGCGGTCAAGGACCGGCTGCCGAAGGAGCCGCTGGTCTTCAAGACGGGCAATATGCCCGACGGCATCGGCGTCTACGGCGATACGATGCGCCATGTCATCGGTGGCCGGCCGGAAGGCTGGAATTACGGCGCCGGCCAGACGCAGGGCTGGGGCGGCATCGATATCGGCCTGTCCGAATGCCTGACGCGCACCGCGCCGCTCTTCCAGGTGAAGGCCCAGGATACCGAGCCGCTGCCGAACCTTGCCAAGAGCTGGGACTGGTCGGAGGACGGCCATAAGCTGACCATGCACCTGATCGAAGGCGCCAAGTGGTCCGACGGCGCGCCGTTCAATGCCGACGACATCATGTTCTACTGGGAAGACGAGGTCATCGACCCGAACGTCTCGCCGCTCGGCGGCGGCGCTTCGCCTGAGGCCTTCGGTGTCGGCACGACGCTGAAGAAGATCGACGATTACACGGTCGAATGGACCTTCAAGGAAGCCTTCCCGAAGCAGTACCTCTACACGATGGCTTACCCGAACTTCTGCCCGGGTCCGTCGCACATCCTCAAACCGCAGCATCCGAAATATTCGAAGAACACCTACGACCAGTTCAAGAACGCCTTTCCGCCGGAGTTCATGAACATGCCTGTGATGGGCGCCTGGGTGCCGGTGGAATATCGCCCTGACGATATCATCGTCCTGCGCCGCAATCCCTATTACTGGAAGGTCGACGAAAAGGGCAACCAGCTGCCCTATCTCAACGAGCTGCACTACAAGCTCTCGACATGGGCCGACCGTGACGTTCAGGCGGTGGCCGGATCCGCGGATTTCTCCAACCTCGAGCAGCCGGAAAACTTCGTCGCCTCGCTGAAGCGCGCTGCGGAAAAGACCGCGCCCGCCCGCCTTGCCTTTGGCCCGCGCCTGATCGGCTATAACCTGCGGATGAACTTCTCCGCCAATGGCTGGGGCAACCCGGACGAGCGCGGCCAGGCGATCCGCGAGCTCAACCGCAACGAGGACTTCCGCAAGGCCGTTACCATGGCGTTGGATCGCAAGGCGATCGGTGACTCGCTGGTCAAGGGGCCGTTCACGGCGATCTATCCGGGCGGACTTTCCTCCGGCACCAGCTTCTACGATCGCAACTCCACCGTCTATTATCCCTTCGATCTCAAGGGCGCCAAGGCGGAACTCGCCAAAGCCGGCCTCAAGGACACTGACGGCAACGGCATCGTGAACTTCCCGGCCGGCACGGCGGGCGGCAAGGATGTCGAGATCGTCATGCTGATCAACAATCAGTACACGACCGACAAGAGTCTTGCCGAAGGTGTCGTCGGCCAGATGGAGAAGCTCGGCCTGAAGATCGTCATCAATGCGCTCGACGGCGCCAAGCGTGACGATGCCCATTATGCCGGCCGCTTCGACTGGCTGATCCAGCGCAACACGACGGAGCTGTCGTCGGTGGTGCAGAATACCGAGCAGCTTGCTCCTGTCGGTCCGCGCACCAGCTGGCATCACCGCGCCGGCAAGGATGACCAGCTCGATCTGATGCCGTTCGAAACGCAGCTTGTCGACGTCGTCAACAAGTTCAGGACGAGCCAGGACAATGACGAGCGCGTCGATCTGATGAAGCAGTATCAGAAGATCTCGACGGAGCACGTCAATACGGTCGGCCTGACGGAATATCCGGGCGCGCTGATCGTCAACAAGCGCTTCTCCAACGTGCCCCAGGGAACGCCGATTATGATGTTCAACTGGGCCGAAGATTCGGTGATCCGCGAACGCCTGTGGGTGGCTGCCGACAAGCAGGGCAAATATGAGCTGTTCCCCGAGCAGCTGCCCGGCAAGCCCGGCGACAAGGGCCCGATCAACTGAGGCCCATGGCCCGGAGATGAAGAGCTGAAGCGCGTCGCACCTGACGCGATGCGCTAGAGGGTTCCCTCCCAGCTGAAGTGAGTTCCGGGCCGCGCGTGCCGCGCGCGGCCTGATATGACCAACGAGCCGGCCGCGCTGACAAGGAGCGACCGGCGGCAGAGAGAAGCGAACCGTTAGATGTTACGATTCCTGCTCGTGCGCATAGCCTCCGCGATCCCCGTTCTCTTGATCCTGAGCGTGGTGACTTTCGCGATCATCCAGGCACCGCCCGGCGATTACGCCGATTATATAAGATCCCAGCTGATCAACCAGGGCGGCGCATCCTATGCCCAGGCCGAAGCGCAGGCGCAGGCCTACCGCATCGAGCACGGCCTCGACAAGCCGATGGTCGTCCAATACGTCAACTGGATCGGCGGCATCGTAACGCGCGGCGATTTCGGCTACAGCATGTTCTACAACAAGCCGGTTGCCGACGTCGTCGGCGAGCGCCTGCCGCGGACCTTGCTGTTGGCGCTCGTCTGCCACATTTTCGCTTCGGTGCTCGGCATCGGCTTCGGCATCTGGGCGGCAACGCGGCAATATAGCTGGATCGACAGCACGCTTTCGGCAGTCTCCTTCCTCGGCATGACGGTGCCGCGCTTCCTGATGGCGCTGATCATCGTCTATCTCCTGGTCTTCCAGTTCAACGTAACGGAGATCGGCAGCTTCTTCTCGCCGCAATATGGCGGAGCGCCCTGGTCCTGGGCGAAATTCGTCGACCTCGTCAGCCATGTCTGGCCTGTTGTGGCGATCGCCACCTTCGGCGGGCTCGCCTATAACATGCGCGTCATGCGCGGTAATCTGCTCGATACGCTGAATGCGCAGTATGTCGAGACGGCAAAGGCGAAGGGCCTGTCCGGTGGCGCGGTGGTGATGCGCCATGCGGTGCCGAACGCGCTGCATCCGCTGGTGATGTATCAGGGTGTCGTGCTGCCCTACATGCTGACCGGCGAGATCGAAACCGCGATCATCTTCGCGCTGCCGACCGTCGGCCCGGCGATCGTCGGCTCGATGGCGATCGGCGACGTCTATGTCACCGCCACCTTCATGATGGTTCTGTCGGCGACGCTGATCGTCGGCAATATCATCGCCGACATGCTGCTCGCCTTGCTCGATCCGCGCGTACGCCAGTTCGGAGGAGCCTGAAATGCTTGCTTTCGATTCGTCCGACACGCCTCCGACAACCGAACCGGCAGTCAAGAAGCCTTCGCATGGCAGTGAAAGCTATCTGGCACTCGTCTGGCGCCGGTTGCGGCGCTCCTGGACCGGCGTTGCCGGGCTGGTGCTCGTCGGGCTCTTGATTCTGATGGCGGTCTTTGCCGATTTCTTCGCACCGATGGACCCGAAGGCGACCGACGTCGGCTTCGCGCCGCCGCAGGTGATGAGCTTCCACGACAAGGACGGAAATTTTGTCTTCCAGCCGCGTGTCTATGCGCTGTCGGATTCCGAGGAACTCGATCCCGTTACCTTTCAGCCGATCGTCGGTATGGACTACGACAATCCGCGGTTGCTCGGCTTCTTCGTTAAGGGTGCGGAATATAAGTTGCTCGGCCTGATCCCGGCCGACCGGCACTTCTTCGGCTCGGTTGACGGCCAGCCGGTTCATTTCCTCGGCACCGACAAGTTTGGCCGCGACGTGCTGTCGCGCGCCATCATCGGCTCGCGCATCTCGCTGATGATCGCGCTGACAGTGGTCTTCATCGTCACGCTGATCGGCACGACGGTCGGCATGGTTTCCGGCTATTTCGGCGGCACCTTCGATGTCTGGCTGCAGCGCTTCGTCGAGCTGGTGCTCGCCTTCCCGCAGCTGCCGCTCTATCTCGCATTGACCTCGCTGATCCCGGTGACGGCGCCGACCAATGTCTTCCTCGCCTTCGTCATCGTCGTGATGTCGGCGCTCGGCTGGGCGCAGATGTCGCGCGAGGTGCGCGGCAAGACCCTGGCACTTGCCCGCATCGATTATGTCCGGGCGGCGATGGCGGTCGGCGCCACCGATCGGCGCATCATCATCCAGCATATCCTGCCGAACGTGCTGAGCCACGTCATCGTCGCGGTGACGCTGCACATACCGAGTGTCGTGCTCTTGGAATCCTTCCTCGGTTTCCTCGGCTTTGCCGTCAAGCCGCCGCTGATTTCCTGGGGGCTGATGCTGCAGGATACGGCGACCTATTCGGTCATCGGCTCCTATCCCTGGATTCTTTCTCCCGTCGGCTTCGTGCTCGTCACCGTCTTCGCCTTCAATGCGCTCGGCGACGGACTGCGCGACGCGGTCGATCCATATTGAGGTGATTGATATGGCTCTTGCACTGGTCAATTCCTTCGCCCCGCCCGTCCGCCACGATCATGACGGCCGCTCGGACACGCCGATCATCGACGCCCGCAACGTGGCGGTGAATTTCAAGGTCGAGGACGGCATGGTCGAGGCTGTCAAGGACGTCTCCTTCCAGCTCTATCGCGGCGAGACCATCGCGATCGTCGGCGAATCCGGCTCCGGCAAGTCGGTGACGGCGCGCACGGTGATGGGTCTCCTGTCGAAGCGCGCCGTCGTCTCCGCCAAATCGACGGTCTCCTATGACGGCAGTAACATCCTGAAATTCTCAGAGCGGGCGCGCCGCAAGCTGCGCGGCGACCGCATCTCGATGATCTTCCAGGAGCCGATGAGTTCGCTGAACCCGATCTATACGATCGGCAGCCAGATCGTCGAGGCGATCCGCGTCCATCGCCGGATCAGCAAGCGGGATGCGGAAAAGCGCGCCCTCGAGCTGCTCGAACATGTGCAAATTCCCGACCCGGCCGCCCGCCTCAGGCAATATCCGCATCAGCTTTCCGGCGGCCAGCGCCAGCGCGTGATGATCGCCATGGCGCTCGCCAACGATCCCGACGTGTTGATCGCCGACGAGCCGACGACGGCGCTCGACGTCACCGTCCAGGCGCAGATCCTCAATCTGATCCGCAACCTGCAGAAAGAGCTGGGAATGGCGGTCATCCTCATCACCCATGATCTGACGGTGGTGCGGCAGTTCTCCGATTACGTCTATGTGATGCAGCATGGCGAGGTCCGCGAACACAACGTCACCGAGGCGCTCTTTGCCAATCCTCAGCACCCTTACACCCGACATCTGCTCGCCTCCGAGCCGCGTGGACAAGCCAATCCGCTGCCGGAGGGCTCCGACATCATCCTCGACGCCAAGGGCGTGCGTGTCGGCTTCATGCTGCGCCACGGCACCTTCCTGAAACCCGAGATGCGTGAGCTCGTCGCCGTCGATAGCCTCAGCCTGACGCTCCGTCGTCACGAGACGCTCGGCCTCGTCGGCGAATCAGGCTCCGGCAAGACCACCTTCGGCCAGGCGATCCTGCGGCTGAACACGCCGCAGGCCGGCGAGATCCATTTCGACCGTCAGCCGATCCACGGCCTTTCCAGGGCCGAGATGCGGCCGCTGCGGGCCCGCATGCAGGTGGTGTTCCAGGACCCGTTCTCCTCGCTCAATCCGCGCATGACGATTGGCCAGATCATCGAGGAAGGGCTCGTCGTCAACCGGCTGGGCGCTACGAGGGCCGAACGGCAGGACCGGGTGCGCGAGGCGCTTGTTGCCGCCGGCATGCCCGGCAATATCCTGTCGCGTTTCCCGCATGAATTTTCCGGCGGCCAGCGCCAGCGCATCGCCATCGCACGCGCCATCGCGCTGGAGCCGGAATTCATCCTGCTCGACGAGCCGACATCCGCACTCGACCTGTCCGTCCAGGCGCAGATCATCGAACTGCTGCGCAAGCTGCAGGACGAGCGCGGCTTGAGTTACCTCTTCATCTCCCATGATCTCAAGGTCGTCCGGGCGCTCTGCCATCGCGTCATCGTCATGCAGCATGGCAAGATCATGGAAGAGGGGCCCGTCGACGAAGTGCTCACCAATCCCAAGACCGCCTACACCGAACGGCTCGTCAAGGCCGCTTTCGAGGTAGCATGATTATCGAATGCCGGAGGCTATAATGGCAGGAAATCCCAAAATCACCTTCATCGGAGCAGGCTCCACCGTCTTCATGAAGAACATCATCGGCGACGTTTTGCAGCGTCCCGCACTCTCGGGTGCGACGATCGCGCTGATGGATCTCAACCCGCAGCGGCTTGAGGAAAGCGCCATCGTCGTCAACAAGCTGATCTCGACGCTCGGCGTCAAGGCCAAGGCCGAGACCTACTCCGACCAGCGCAAGGCGCTTTCAGGCGCCGATTTCGTCGTCGTCGCCTTCCAGATCGGCGGCTATGAGCCCTGCACCGTCACCGATTTCGAGGTGCCGAAGAAATACGGGCTGCGCCAGACGATCGCCGACACGCTCGGCGTCGGCGGCATCATGCGGGGCTTGCGCACCGTGCCGCATCTCTGGAAGGTCTGCGAGGACATGCTCGCCGTCTGCCCCGAGGCGATCATGCTGCAATATGTCAACCCGATGGCGATCAACACCTGGGCGATCTCGGAGAAATATCCGACCATCCGCCAGGTCGGCCTCTGCCATTCGGTGCAGGGCACGGCGATGGAGCTGGCGCACGATCTCGACATTCCCTACGAGGAAATCCGCTACCGCGCCGCCGGCATCAACCACATGGCCTTCTATCTCAAATTCGAGCATCGCCAGCCCGACGGCTCCTACCGCAACCTCTATCCCGATCTCTTGCGCGGCTACCGCGAGGGCAGGGCGCCGAAGCCCGGCTGGAATCCGCGCTGCCCCAACAAGGTGCGCTACGAGATGCTGACCAGGCTCGGCTATTTCGTCACCGAAAGCTCGGAGCATTTCGCCGAATACACGCCCTATTTCATCAAGGAAGGCCGTGAGGACCTGATCGAGAAATTCGGCATTCCGCTCGATGAATATCCGAAGCGCTGCATCGAGCAGATCGAGCGCTGGAAGGGCCAGGCCGAGGCCTATCGCTCGGCCGACAAGATCGAGGTGACGCCGTCGAAGGAATATGCCTCCTCGATCATCAATTCGGTCTGGACCGGCGAACCCTCGGTCATTTACGGCAATCTGCGCAACAATGGCTGCATCACCTCGCTGCCGGAAAATTGCGCCGCCGAAGTGCCCTGCCTCGTCGACGCCTCCGGCATCCAGCCGACCTTCATCGGCGAGCTGCCGCCGCAACTGACGGCGCTGATGCGCACCAATATCAACGTGCAGGAACTGACGGTGCAGGCGCTGATGACCGAAAATCGCGAGCACATCTACCACGCCGCGATGATGGACCCGCATACGGCGGCCGAACTCGACCTCGACCAGATCTGGTCGCTGGTCGACGACCTGCTCGCCGCCCACGGCGACTGGCTCCCCGAATGGGCCCGCACATCGGGTAAAGTCAAGGCTGCCTGACCTCCTCTCCCTGGTCAGGCGTCAAAGAGCCCCGCGGTAGTGCAACAACCGCGGGGTTTTTGCGTTAGATGAGGCTTTGCGATCAGGGGGAACTCGAACTCTTTGCATCCCACGGACCGGCGCAGTGTGACGAATTTGGCTGCGGGCATGCGTGGGAGGATAGGTATGAGGCTACTGTGAAAGTCGCACCACGTTTATGAACCTGAAGATCGGTATTTGTCTGTGGCCATAACCTGAAGGCCGCAGGTTCAAATCCTGCCCCGCAACCAACTTCCCTAATCTTACCCAGACCAGTTATCGCTGGCGGAGAAGCTCCGCTTTCCCTGGCAATGGTAACTCGTCGTTCGCAAAGCTCACCATAACCTGAAGGGTGAGCAACGCGAACGGTTCAAATCATCAGCCGCGTCGCTGCGACCTGCGGGCACCGCTCGTGAAGGGTAAAGCTCCAGGGGCGAGGCGCCTGCCCCGCCAATCCCGATTTTAGACTAGTATGCGTCTGCCCGTCCACTAAATTGGCGACGGCTATGAAGAGAGAGAGACCTGAAGAGCAGATCCTTCTCAAGTGCCTACATCGGAACCCGCCGAACATCGTGTTTCACTTCGTCGCCTCCCTGCCGATAATGTCGATTTCATCCTGAGCGAGGAGTAAAGCTCGTACTCTCGGGCATGACGCCACCAGATCACACAACACGACATATTCATTCGCGTCGAAGGGGGCAGACGAAAGCCCAAACCAGTTTGGATCAACCCTGCGTGGTGACCATACGAGCCGTTCCTCCAGAAGGTAGACGCCATATACGACGTCTACCGTCTCGTTGCCAGTTAGCCCGAGGTTCGTCCGAATACTGTAGGCCGTCAGAGCGGCGTTCAAAACGATCGCAACTTCGATCAGCGCGCTTCGATAACCCGGTTGGCGTATAACCTCAATTCCGTGCACCCGCTCAAGCCACGTCGCTGCAAGCTGGACGGTGACCAGTGTGCGGTCCATGATGCACCGCAAGTCCTTCATTGGCACTATGTTCATGTATTTCGCCGGCTGCAGATAGACATCGACTGCGGTAGAAACGGCGCCGCACCGGCTGTGGCCGAGAACCACGATAGTCCTTAGACTCTCTCCGAGATGACTGGTCGCA
This sequence comes from Rhizobium sp. NLR10b, assembly GCF_019685435.1. Classification (NCBI taxonomy): domain Bacteria; kingdom Pseudomonadati; phylum Pseudomonadota; class Alphaproteobacteria; order Hyphomicrobiales; family Rhizobiaceae; genus Rhizobium; species Rhizobium sp. NLR10b. The sequence continues at coordinate 167,846 of NZ_JABDWV010000001.1, forward strand.
TAGCTCAGGCTTCCCATTACGTCGTCGCCGATGCCGTTGCCGGCGGTCCTGACGACGAACAAATCGTTCGGTCCCTCGGAAAAGATCAACTCGACCGGAACACGCGCGTCGGCGCAACCAACAATAGCCGCGAACGGCTGCTGAACTGGTGCGGCGCTACGCCCCGGAAAGAGGCCGACATCATGTGGGTCGATATCGATACTCAACGTTGTGCCATTGGATGAGCCGAACTGGGCGAGGAGTTCGGCAAAAGCCCGATTTCCAGCCTCCAGCCGCAGACGGGCAGCCTCTGAATCCGGCGGCAGGGGCCGGTGTGCCGCATCAAACGCGAACCGATAGATCACTTCTGCCAGCAATGCAGAGTTTTCACGCGAATGGTCTTCGGTGGAGTCCATTGCCATGTCGACAATTCTCCTGCGCAGGGATCCGGCCACTTGGGGACCCAGGAGTGGATCGATACTGTTACTGCCTGAATGTCGAAACGGCTGTCGTCGTCGGCGAGACCAAACAGGCGGCTGCCGCCCGTCGCTGGCTAACAGTTGTAGACACCGGCTGCGCATCGCCGTGCGCTCCTGCGAGCAACGCCGGCGACGCTGACTGGTGTCAGCGGTCTCCCGACTCTAGCCTCTGCGCTAGGCACCAGGCTAAATCCGATTACGGGACCATCGCGAAATTCGATGCTTGACGCGCCAGCAACGACTGCCAGCAATGTGATAGCGATCCATCTGAGCATGCCCAATCCCCTTTTCCTTCCGCTCATTTCTTGGAGAATATTTCCGGCAGTTCGTCAGCGTCCGGAAGGTCTTTCAAGTCCCGCTTTTTGGCGCCATCGGGCGCCTTGAAGTTGAAGTCGCCGGCCGCCGCGTCTGCTCCAGCCTTCCATGACCTGACGTCAATCGTATATTGCGGGAAGCCTTTTACCTTGGTGCTGGTAACAACATAGCGACAGGGGTAGGGGTTTTGGCCTTGGGCGATCCAGATCTGCCAATCAACCCCCTCCTTGGTGCGAAACGCCAGATGGTCGCATTCCTCCCCTCGTATTACGCCACTGCCGAGATCCTTCACGTCAACCACCTCGGACATGAGTGCGTCGTACGGGTGTGATATCAGCATGTCTCCGGCCGGCAGTGGTCGATTGAATTTGTCCCGCAAGGTGTCGATGAGGTTGTCAGTCGTTCCAGGCACTTCGGCCTGTGCGTAAAGGTTGGCGTCTTTCCCGAGGAACGACAATGTCTTCCCATCAAAAACGATCTCGACGTTGGCAAAGCCGCCTTGGCGTGTGACGTGCAACTTGTCGGGCCGATTGATCTTTACCGCTCCGGAGCTTGCTAGTGCGAGCTTCTGTTGCTGCTTGGTAACGACCTCCAGATTCGTGTCGTACTCAAATGATATCGTTTCTTGCGCAGCCATGTAGTCCGACATCGCCTTTAAGAGGCTCTTCGCCTCCTTCTCGTCCGCATGGACGGAAGTCGCGCACGTCACCGTCGCCATAACCACTACGGCGGCAAGCCGTCCGGCATTCTGGAAGAGGCTATCCGATTGAGATCGCATGGGTGATTCCTCCATTACCCTTGTAAGAAACCGCGCGCGGCTCAAGCAAACGCGCGGGAATTGATTGTCCTATAGTGCGCGCGGTAGGCCTTCCTTGGAGGGCCACACGCGGCTCACGCGTGAAAACCTGCACCTTGCAGAGATTTGGACTTCTCAAGCACAGCGGTCATGGGGCAGCTCTGCAGACGCGCGGCTGACTCCGGTTCTAGGTGCTACCAGGACGTTCCAAATAGCGTTGCAGAGCGGCATGCATGCTAAAAAAGAGGCGTTCGCGGCCGAGTTCGTCGGCGAAACCGGAGGCTCGAAGATAATCAAGCACATCCGGATTCAATCCTGCCAGCCAAACCGTTATCCCTTGGTCGGAAACGCGGCGTTCGCTCTCGATCATTGTCTGCAGCGCGGAATACTCGATGTCAAAGACCCCGCTCATATCGAGTGCGAGTACTTTCGGTTTATACTCTGCGACGAACGCCTGAATTTGATCCGCAACCTGTTGAACGTTTGCGAAAAAGAGCCGGCCCTCCGGGCGAAGTATCAATAGGCCGTTAAAAGTTTCGTCGTCGGGATGCTCCGAAGACAGCGGCCGGAGCACGTCGGTGTCGCGCTTGCGACCAAGGACGTAAACTTTCGGTTTTGCCGATTGGCTGGCCAGACCGATCAGCGAGAGGACGATGGCAACGACGATACCCTGGAGGGTGCCGAAAACCAGAACGCCGAGAAAGGCCGCCAGCGCCCAGCGAAACTCCATCCGGCGGACCTTGCGGATGGATGCAAACTCTGCCGGGGAAATGAGTCCGACCGAATAGATGATCACAATCGCGGCGAGGACGCCCTGCGGCAGCAAACCAAGCAGGGGAGCAAGGAACAGCATGGTGGCCGCCGAAGTCGCAGCGGTGACCAGGGAGGCTGTCTGGGATTGCCCGCCCACGGCGCGAACCACGGCCGTCTGCGAAGTGCCACCGCCTGCGGGCATTGAGCCGAAGAACGCGCCAGCCAGGTTCGCGGCGCCGGTCGCGACAAGCTCGCGATTGGGCTTGATCGGCGGCTCGGCCGGCTTGGCGAAGGCCCGACCCGCGGCAATCGTTTCGGTAAAGCTCATGAGAGCGATGCCGAGTGCTCCGGGCAGGAGTTGCTCGACCAGACCGGCACTGGGAGGCGTGAGTGACGGCAGTGATCGTGGGATGAAACCGACTGTCGCTATGCCCAATGCATTCAGGCCGACGACCCAGGAAATCAAGATGCCCGCACCGACAATCACGAGGGGGGCGGGAGAATGAGGCCAACGCCGTTCCATCAGTCCCAAGGCGATGAGCGCCGCGCCTGCGATCGTCAGCGTTAGCAGCGACGTTTCCGGCACATAGCGCACCAAGCTTACGACGTCGCGGAAAAAGCCGGCCTTTTCAATGTGTATCCCGAGCAGTTTCGGGATTTGATCGACCACGATCACGAGCCCGATGCCCGCCTTGAAACCGGTTAGCACGGGAGATGATATGAAATTCGCGACGAATCCGAGGCGAAGTACGGAGGCTGCAATGAGGAGGGCGCCGGTCAGTGCCGTGAGGGTTGCGAGGGCAGTGATCAGCTTAGCGGGATCGCCATCCGGAACGGCGATGCCAAGCTCGGTCCCCGCCAAGATGGCAAGAGTCGTCGTTGAACTGACACTCAACACGCGTGACGTGCCGAGTAATGCGTAGACAATCATTGGCACGAATGCCGTATAGAGGCCGACGCTTACTGGCACGCCGGCAACCGTGGCATAAGCCATCGCTTTGGGCAGAACAATTGCAGCGGCCGTCAGGCCAGCCACGATGTCGAGTCGAAGGAACGCTACGGGCGAGGCATCGCCTTTGTCTCCGCCGATTGTCATGTTCGTTTCGGGGGTCACGACTGCTGCTCCATTCGACAATTTGTCTCTCGCCTTGCATTTTGACAACTGTCGCCGCTTCGTCCCAGCGAAGACCTGAGGCAACGCTTCAGCAAAGGCGGTCCCAGCCATCTTCGATCCACTCAATACAACCGAATAAACGATCCTCCGCACCGTGCCCGAGAGGGGGTCGTCGGCCGTAGCACCAAGCCGAGGTTCTCCGACCGACATGTCACTGTCCACTCTAAGTCGCGGCTCAATATTTTATGTCCCTCGCGTCCTGTCGACCGGTTTGCTTGGTCTGGCGCTTGTCTTGTCGGCAGGCGGCGTTGCTCTTCTCGTCGGCGGCGCGACATGCTTGTTTTGTACTGCGCGCGCCCTGCCGCGTCTCTTGCTTGACGTCTCGTCCGGCGCGCCGCTGTTGTGCCTGCTCTGTGGACCACGATAGATCCGGCAGCGTTGCGAGGAACATTGAGGCTAGCAAAGTGACAAACAGAGGCCTTGATCCGACCACTGCCTTACCTCCCTCGAATGCCGATCAACCGATGGAGATCGAACCAGACTATTATGCATCAACCAGCGGCGTGGAGGGCGTATATTACGGTATCGAACACCAGACGAGTCGGAATAGCTCGTCAGATGTGGACCGGCGGCGGGCTGACCGTGCCGAGCATATAAGGGTGAGTTGCCCTCGAAATCGGAAAGCAACTCAAATTAGCAGCGACGCTTTGGCTGCGACGGGGTCGCGACAACAAGGTTTCGGCCTGGCGGCAAGGTAAGGTCGATACTTTTTGCGGCGGAGGCGGGCTAGTTGGAACCATCGACGACTATTGGCGGTTCGCCGAAATGCTACGTGCTGGAGGTGAGCTCGACGGCGAACGCATCCTTAGTCCCCGCACTTTGAAATTCGGGCGTTGCTTGATGTCAAAAAAGCGCTCCGTCCTGACCGCCCCACTACAAAGCGGGTTGTTCAGATCCCCTGAGATGCTCGCGAGATTTGGGTCGGAAGCGATGGAGATTTCTATCTGGGCGCCGTTTCGCGATGCCACCTGTGTGGTGTGAACGCCGCCCCCGGGAAAAGGACCGTCTTTGGCAAAACGCCGCCCGTGGTTACGCTAGTGGGTCGTTGCTGCTAACTTCCAAGAATTCCCAGAAGGACAAACGACGCCATCGAAGCGCGCAGTACCCTCTAGGGACTGGCGACTTGTTACGAAACCACGGCATCCATCAACCCTGTCGTGGGTGTCGATCTGTTCGATAACTCCGGCGCTCCCGGTCGACGGATTTGCCCACGCGAGAGCTTTCGTTCCGACAGTTCCGCGGCCGACCACCTCTGCAATTACAGCTTGATCGCTGACTGGGGCGGCGCCGGGTGAAACGGAGGGCGCGGCAGACACTTCGAGAGGTTCGGTGCGTGAGCAGGCGGCGAGAAAGGCCATGCACGTGCACGCGATGACGACAATTCGTTTCATGCAGAGAATGATGGATATGAAGAAGACTATTTCAACCCACCGCGCATCAACTTTGGGGGAGGGCAGCGCCGCCTTCCCTGGTCCGGGTCAGGGCAAAGGCGATCGACATCGTGCCATTGATCGATCTTGCTGAACAACGGCCGAGGTCGCCGCTTCCGCTCAGCCGGGCTTGAATCCGATCACCATCGAGTCCGGCCCCAGCAACGGCTCGACGCGCGTGGACACGAAACCGGCGTCGCGCATCCAGGCTTGGCAGTCGGCGCCGGTGTAGTCGAACCCTCCGCGGGTCTCGATCAGCATGTTCAAGCTCATCAGCAGGCCGAAGGCGTTGCTTCGGCGCTCATCGTCGATGACGGCGTCGTAGACGATCAGGGCCCCGCCGTTCGGCAGCGCGGCGAAGGCTTTTTCCAGCAGCATCCTCTTCTCGGCAAGATCCCAGTCGTGGAGGATATGCCCCATTACGATCACATCCGCATTCGGCATCGGGCTGTCGAAGAAATTGCCCTGTTGGAAGCGGATGCGGTCGGCAAGGCCGTGCCGGGCGACGAACTCGTCAAATATCGGCTGCACGGCGGGCAGGTCGAAGCCGAGACCCTGGAGATGCGGATGAGCTCGGGCGATCACCACCGGCACCATGCCTTGCGCCGCGCCCACATCGGCGAAGGTCGTGTATTTCGACCAGTCGAACTTGGCGGCGATCGCCTGCGCCGCACCGGCGCTGATCCCGCTCATCGCCTCGAGGAACCCGCGCAGTCGTGCCGGCTCCGCATATATCGCCGCGAAGAAGTCCTCGCTGTGCTTGGCTTCGTTCTGCGGTTCTCCCGTGTGCAGGGCTTCGGTAAGCGAACCCCAGAAACCGTATAGCCGTGCATTGGCCATTTCGAGGATGCCGCCGATATAGGATGGCTTGGCCTTGTCGAGGAAGAGATCCGTATCAGTGGCATTGCGATAGCGGCCGTCCTCGCGTTCGAGCAGCTTCAGGGCCACCAGGGTGTCGAGGAAGTCGCGGGCTGAGCGGGGATGCAGTTTCAGCCTGGCCTGCAGCTCGGGCAGGTCGGCCGAGCCGGCCGCGAGCTCGGTGAAGACGCCGAGCTCGACCGCGCTGAGCATGGCTTTGGAGGCCCAGAACCCCATGCCAAGCCGCATGATGTTGTCTGGCGTGGTTGCGCCCATCGCTCGTCTCCTCGTAGATCGTGTCGTCGAACGGCACCCGGGATTGGTGCGGTAACCGAAGTGGTCCGACGGCGCTGTGAAGCAGAACGTTCCGTCTCGTCGAGGCACCCCGCAAGAAAAATAGAGCGTTTTAAGTTGGGGCACAATTAATCAAGAATCACTAGCCAAGAGCCCGCGGCTGAGCGGTGATTCCGACACCTGACGTTCACTGCGAAGTAGGCTCGCAGATCGCCGGCAACGCCTCACAAAGTTCGCCGCCCTCTGGAGCAATGCATTGTCTAGATTGTTCCCAGGCGGTGTGTTTTGCGCCATTCTTCGTATTCTGTCCGGGCATCGTCATGCAGCGGATAGTAGCGCTGCAACGAGCCGCCCTCCATAAGTTTCGCTCGCGAGAACTCCTCCCAATCGTGATGCATTTGCGATTCTTCGATTACCTTCGGGGCCATTGCGACTGGAAGCACCACCACCCCGTCATCGTCGGCGACGATGATGTCTCCGGGGATCACGGTGACACCGCCGCAGGCAATCGGAACGTTGACGGCGTTGGGATAGATGCCAGTCTGCACATGATAGTTGGGCGTCCAGCCGCGCAGCCACAAAGGGAGATCGAGCTTCTCGACATTGGGCCGATCGCGCATGCACCCATCGATCACGATGCCGGCGCCGCCTCTGCCTTTGAAATAGGTCGACATCATATCGCCAAAGACGCCCGAGCTCATGTCACCGCGCGCGTCGACCACGACCACATCGCCCTCCTGCACGTGATAAAGCACATGGCGGTGCAACTGCGTCTCCGGATCTGCATATTCTCCCTCGGTGAAAAGGTCGGGCCGCTGCGGCAGGAATTGAAGCGTCAGCGCCGGGCCGACGATGGACTTCCCGCGGCTCTGCGATACCGGGCCGACCATATGCGGATTGCGGAAGCCCATATGGCCGAGCGTACCGGCAATGGTCGCGGCGCCGATCTCCTTCAGTGCGTCGATCATGTCTCTGGGCGGTCGCGGAATATCGGGCGTATGCGTCATCTTAGGCTCCGGTGGATGAAACTACCAGTTTGTAACAGAACCGTCGCGGCGCTTGAGGTGAGGCGCTTCCCAGAAACGAAAGCTCTCCGCCTTGATCGCTTCTTCGTTGACCTCGACCCCGAGCCCCGGCAGATCGCTGACCGGATAGTCCGGGCCGTCGAGCCGTGGTTGCACGGGAAAGAAATCGGAATTGTCGAAGCCGAGCTTCGCTTCGGGCGCCCTGGTCTCGAGCCATGCGAAATTCGGCACCGCGGCGGCGAGATGGATGGTCGCGGCCGTGCAGACTGGGCCGAGGGGATTGTGCGGCATCAGGTCCACATAGTGCGCCTCGCTCCAGCCCGCGACCTTCATCGCTTCGGTGAGCCCGCCCACATTGCAGATGTCGAGCCGGTTGAACTGATGGATGCCACGCTCGATATAGGGCAGGAATTGCCACTTGCTGGCAAATTCCTCGCCGATGGCGAAGGGGATGTCGGTCATGGTGCGCAGGGATTCGTAGGCCTCTGGTGTCTCGTCTCGTATTGGCTCCTCGAGGAAATCAAGCACGCCACGGTCGAGCTTGTTACAGAAGCTCGCCGCCTCGGCCACCGACAGCCGATGATGATAATCGATGCCGAGGACGACGTCGTCGCCCAGCGCCTCGCGCGCCTTGTTCAGCATCGCTGCGGTAACGCCGATCGACTCCCGCGGCTCAAAGATGTCCTTGCTGTTTTGCCCGATGGGGAAGAAGCGGATCGCCTGCCACCCTTGTGCGCGGAGTTCGCGGGCTCGTTCGATGGCAACCTCGCCCTCGGCCTCGTCGCCGGTCGAGGCGAAGGTCGGAATGCGGTCGCGCTGCTTGCCGCCCAGCAGTTCGTAGGCTGGAACCCCCAGCGCCTTGCCCTTGATGTCGTGAAGGGCGATGTCGATCGCGGAAATCGCCGCCTGCAGAACGCGCCCGCCTTCGAAATATTGGCTGCGATAAATTTCCTGCCAAATCCGACCAGTCTGCATCGCGTCACGGCCCATGAGAAATTCGCGATAGTGTTCGATCGCACCGGCGACGGCCTTTTCGCGACCGCTCAAGCCGCTCTCGCCCCAGCCGAAGATGCCGCTGTCGGTCTCGACCTTGACCAGCATCTGGTTGCGCGTTCCTACCCATACTGGGTAGGGCTTGATCGCCGTGATTTTAAGCTTCGTCATCCACGCCCTCGTTTCACCCGCATCCGCCTGCTCTCAGTTGGCCTTGAGGGCCATTTCCGTTTCGCCGTCAAACAGATGCATTCGCTCCTGATCGAACTCGAGCCAAATCTGTTCGTCGGGCGTGACCGCAATGGTCGGCGGCACGCTGACATTGACGATGGCGCCTGATAGGAACGCCTGCACGAAGGTGACATCACCGGTCGGCTCCACCGTGTAGGCTTTGGCAGGGACGCTCCCAGGCGTCGCACTCTTGTGCAGCTTGATCGTCGAGTGGCGCGCGCCGAGCACGACTTTCTTGGTGGATGACCTTGCAACTTTCTGGGCATTTTTTGGCGAAAGCTCGAGGCGCCATCCCTCCGCGCTGATCAACACATTGTCGCCGCTTGCCGTTGATGCCTCCAATGGGACTAGGCTCATGGCCGGGCTGCCGACGAAGCTGGCGACGAACATGTTCACCGGATTGGCAAAGACCTGCGCCGGAGTATCGTATTGCTGCAGATAGCCGCCGTTCATCACCGCCATCCTGTCGGCCATGGTGACCGCTTCGAGCTGATCGTGGGTCACATAGATGATCGTCGCCTTGAGATCCTGGTGGAAACGCTTGATCTCCGACCGCATCTGCACCCGCAGCTTTGCGTCGAGGTTGGAAAGCGGTTCATCCATCAGGAATACGGCCGGATCGCGAACGAGCGCACGGCCGAGCGCCACGCGCTGCTGTTGGCCGCCCGAAAGTTCGCGCGGCTTGCGCTCGAGGAGCTGCGTCATGTCGAGCACCCGCGCTGCTTCCCTGACCTTCTTGTCGATCTCGTCGCGTGGCAGTTTGCGCATCTGCAGCGGGAAAGCCAGGTTTTTGTACACGGATTTCTGCGGGTAGAGCGCGTAGTTCTGGAACACCATTGCGATGTCCCGGTCCTTGGGGTCGAGGTCGTTGACCACCCGCTCGCCGATGACGATGTCGCCGGATGTGATAGGGATGAGCCCCGCCACAAGATTGAGCGTGGTTGTCTTGCCGCAGCCTGAAGGACCGACGAGCGCAACGAATTCGCCGTCATTGACCGTCAGCGAAACATCGTTGACAGCTTTGAAGCTGCCATAGGTCTTGACCAGATCTTTGAGGACCACGTGGGCCACCGGCAACTCCCTAGTGCTTGACCGCGCCTTCGGTGAGGGCGCGTACGAAGTATCGTTGAAGGACAAGGAACAGGACGACGACCGGCACGCTCATCATGAAGCTGGCCGCCATAAGACCCGGAAAGTCCGTCGTGTTTTCCGAGAAGAAGCGCTGGATGCCGACCGGCAGAGTCAGCTGCTCGTTCTTGGAGAGGAAGGTGTAGGCGTAGATGTACTCATTCCATGCGCCGATGAAGGAATAGATCGCGGTGGCGATGATTCCCGGCGCCGAGAGCGGCATGACGATCAGGAGAAAGGCCTGGAACCGTGTTGCCCCGTCGATGCGCGCCGCTTGTTCGAGTTGCACCGGGATGTTGTCGTAGAAGCCCTTGAGGAGCCAGATTGCCAGCGGCAGGCCGAATGTGAGGTAGGTCAGGACAAGCGACCCGTGCGTGTTCACCAGCCCGATCGCGCGCATCAGGATGAAGAGCGGCACGAGGAAGATCACTGCCGGGAACATGTTGCGAAGCAAAACGGCAAAGAACAGAAAGTTCCGGCCCGGGAAGGTGAAGCGCGAAAACGCGTAGGCCGCAGGAACGGCCACGATCACCGAAAGGATGGTCGTGGCGGTGGAGACGAAAAGGCTGTTCCAGAAGAAGCGCAGGAAGTCCTGGCCGACGCTGTTTTGCGGATCGAGCAATTTCTGGTAGCTGGCGAGGGTGGGTTGGTCCGGCCACCATTGCGGCGGAAACTGCATGGCCGCGAAGCCGGATTTGATAGAGGTGATCAACATCCAGATCATCGGTAATGCAGTGTAAAGCAGCATGAACACAAGGAAGATGCGTCCACCCCACCGCCATCCGTCGATGCGGATACGGCGACGGGCCTGGCTTCGATGAGCAGTCTCGGCGATCGCGCTCATGCGCTCCCATCCTTCTGCTCATTCCCGCTCAGCGCGCGGACGTAGAAGTAGCCGAGCGACATCAGGATCAAGAACAGCAGCACCGAATAGGCCGATGCCACCCCCCAGCGCTGGCGGCCGAAGGCGAGTTCATAAATGTGGGTGATCCAGATGTGCGATGCGTTCGAGGGCCCGCCGCCGGTCATGATCCAGGGGATGATGAAAGAATTGAAGTTGGCGACTGCCAGCAGAAGGATCGTCACCGTCGAGACGTTTCTCAAGTGTGGAAAGGTGACGTGCCAGAAACGCTGCCATGCGTTGGCTCCGTCGACTTTTGCGGCGCGCAGCAACTGGTCGGGAACGGTCTGCAGGCCAGCCATCATCATGATCATGGCAAAGGGAAACTCTCGCCAGATATTGACGACGATCAACGAGGGCAGCACTGTGCTGACGCTGTCGATGAAATTCGGCGGCCGATCGGCCCATCCGAGGCCGACCAGCACCGCGCCGATGATCCCGAAGTCGGAATGGTAGATCCACTTCCAGATGTAGGAGGCGGCGACCGCGCTGATGACCCAGGGAATGATCAGGATGGCTCGCAGAATTCCGCGGCCGAGAAAGTCGCGATGGAGCGCCAGTGCGCAGGCAAATCCCAGGACAAATGAAATGAGAGTGGATCCCAGTGTCCAGATAAGAGTGTTCGAGGTGACCTTCCAGAACACCGGACTTGTGAGGATGGCGGTGTAGTTGTCGAAGCCGACGAAGATCTTGTCCCGGAGCTGCAGGCCAGGCGGTGTATTGAAAAACGACAGTTCGATCGTGTAGTAGATCGGGTAGGCAATGACGATGAGCATCACGGCGATCGCGGGAAGCACGTACGCATAGTCAGCGCGATGCTCCAAGATGTTTCGCAGCACGCCGGACCGATCCGGTTGCAGTCTTCGGTGAGCCTCGGCCTTGCCAGTCAAGATCGTCACGGTGCGGTGCCCTTATTCTTCGGAACAAACCGGCTGCAATCGAGGTGCAGCCGGTCAGATCGTCAGGATTGACTAGAGTCCGCCGTCCATCAGGTCTTTTACCTTCTTGGCTGCGTCGTCCGCTGCTCGGTCGACTGTCATCGCCCCGGTGAGGGCGTTCTGCAGCATGTCTGGGACGATGATATTCATGATCTCAGGCGACTGCGGCAGCGCCGGGAACGGGATGCCGTAGGGCAGCATCGAAGTCGTGACATCAAGGAACTTGATGTTATCAAGACGTTCCTTCATCCACTTGGTCTTGAAGCCGTTCAGGTTGCCCGGGTTCGAGCCGGCATAGGCCATCTTCAGCGACCATTCGGGGCTCGTCCACATGCAGATGATGGCCTTTGCGGCCGGCTCGTCTACCTTGCCGCCCTCGACATATTCCGGCTTCAGGATGTGGATGTTGGAGCCGCCGAACACGACGGCACGCTTGCCGTCGGGGCCAGTCGGAATGAGGCCGTAGCGCATGTTGTCGATGACGGTCTGGGCTTTGTCCTTATCGCTGCCCGTCGTCTTCTTTTGCAGGTCGAGCATGACGTTGTAGTCGGACGGGTGCGAGATCATCATGCCGAGCTGGCCAGCGAGGAAGAGCGGTTGGTTGTCGGCCTGCTGGTTGGTGAGCGCCGAGACCGGAACCGACTTGTCGCGAACGTACATGTCGTAGGAGGCTTGCAATGCGGCCTTGCTCTGCGGGCTATTGAGCTGGACCTCCTTATAGGTCGGATTGGCGGTCGCTTCGTCGAAGACGCCGCCGCCATAGGCCCACAGCTGCGGCATGAACCGGTACGGCGTATTGCCGGCATTCTTGCGAGCCACGAGGCCGTAGCCGGCAATGCCGAGCTTGTCGTGGATCTGCTTGGAATATTTGACGACGTCGTCCCAGGTTGCCGGAGCCTTGTCCGGATCGAGGCCTGCACGCTTGAAGATGTCGGCGTTCCAGATGAACGCCATCGTCTCGTTGTTGGTTGGAATGCCGTAGGTTTCCCCCTCCCAGGTCACAGCCTTCATGGCGCCCGGCCAGAAATCCTCGGTCGAATAGCCTACATCCTCGGGCTTGAGCGGCTGCAAATAGCCCTTCGAGGCGAACTCGGTGCCGCCGAGGATTTGCAGGCGGACCGCCATGGGCGCGGCATTGCCTAAAAGCGCGGTCCGGAACTTGTCCAGCAGGTCGTTATAGGTGAGGGCTTGTTCCTCAAGCTGGATGTTTGGGTAGGTCTTGCGGAAGGTCTCGAAGAAGTCCTTGTAATACTGGCGCAGGAGGTCGGGGTCGCCCTCGAATACGCCCTGATACCAGAATGTCAGGCGGCCCTTATAGTCGAGCGGGGTAACCTTGCCGCAATCGGCCGCCGTGTCGAACTCCTGCGTGCCGGCGATGGAGCGCACATATTGCGGTGACCACTGGCTCAAGTCGACCGGCGCACTGAGCGCAGACACGGACATCAACGATACCATCAAAGCAGTGGATACAGTGCCGCGTACGACGACACCGCCGAGCGAAAGACTCGTCATAGGTATTCTCCCAGGTTTTCTCCCAAGCCGCTCTGCATCGAGGCGAGCGGTCTTGCTCCCAGGCCGTGGGATTCTCCCACTTAATGTATCCCTTCGACCTTATCATACGTTTTCATGTCAAGGATTGTCTGTCAACTGAAGAAATCGTACATTGTTTTGGGAGGTTTTGCATGATATCCCGAAAATGTATGTATGGATTGGGGACAGTCTTGACTGAAACAAGCGAATTTAAAGCACAGCCCCCTGAGGGGATCGATGCTACAGGGGCCTCGAGCGAGGGCGCGTCTGTTTACCAACTGATCAGGGACGACATCATCGAAGGGCGGCTCGCGGCCAACGAGCGGCTCGTCATCACCGATCTCGCCCGGCGCCACGGCACCTCGACCAACCCCGTGCGAGAGGCTTTGCAGCTGTTGCGCGGGGAGGGCTTTGTCACCTTCTTTCCCAACCGCGGAGCGCGCGTCCGGCCCATCGATCAGGACTTTGTTCGGGATATCTACGAGATCGGCGTTTTGATCGAGCCGTCACTGACGCGCTGGTTCGTGAATATGGCGACGGTGGAGGACATTGCTGAACTCGAACGCATCCAAAGCCTCATTGAAGAGAACAACTTTGCCGACACGGTAAGGCATAGCGAACTGGACACCGCCTTTCATACCGTCATGTACCGGAAGCACTACAACCGCCATGCCGCCGAGCTTTGGTGGAAGCATCGCGAAGTGCTTCGAGCCGTGAGCCGCCGCTTCGATTTTACGCTTGCCCGGCGTGCGGCGATCCTGAGCGAGCATCGCGAGCTCATCGCGCATGTCAAAGCCGGAAGGGCGAACGAGGCAGCCGAACTTATTGCACGCCACGTCGAAGGCTCAGGCCGACACATCCTCGAACACATGCGTGCGCGTAACGCCGCTCGCGCCGGATGAATATCGTTACCCGGAACACTTCAGGTAAAGGCAATTGAGATGAAGATCACCAGCGTTCGGCCGTGGCTAATCAAGTCCGATTCTTCCTATTGGGGAGAGTTTCTGTTTGTCGAAGTGACGACCGACGAGGGGGTGAGCGGCTGGGGAGAGATCACCACCACGACAAGGCTCGCCAATCGCGCCCTCTGCACGATCTTGCGGCAGATCGGCGCCGCTTTGATGGGCGAGGACCCGGCGCGCATCGAGTATCTTTGGCACAAGATATTCCGCAGCTTCACCTACATGGGCAGTCGCGGCGCCGCCGTCGAATGCGTGAGCGCCATCGACATAGCCCTCTGGGACATCCGGGGCAAAGTCCTTGGCAAGCCGATTTACGAGCTGTTGGGCGGGCCGGTGCGCGATGAAATCGCGCTCTACACCCATCCCAACCAGGCCAAGTTTACCAGCAAAGAGGCGGTGGTCAGGGAAATTCGAGACATCGTCGAGTCCGGGCACACAGCGCTCAAGTTCGATCCTTTCCCCTACCAGGGCAGCACCGCCGATGGACAGGCTCGCGAACAGCGGGACGGCTACCTCGATGGCAGCATGACGCGCAAGGATGAGCGTGAGGCCGCCGAGCTCACCGCCCTGATCCGCGAAACGGCGGGCTCTGATGTCGACATCCTCATCGATGCGCATGGCCGGTTCGACGTTCCCACCGCCATTCGCCTTTGTCGGAGCCTCGAGGAAGCTGGCCAGATCGACTGGTTCGAGGAGCCCTGTCCGCCGGAGAGCCTCAATGCTCTCAGACAGGTCCGCGACAAGGTCAGCGCCCCTATCTCGTGGGGCGAACGCGGCCACACGAAGTGGGATTTCGTGCCGGTGCTCGAAAACAAGCTCGCCGACTACATCATGCCTGATGTCACCTGGACCGGCGGCATTACCGAGCTCAAGAAAATATCAGCCCTATGCGAAGCCTACTACATCCCGGTATCGCCGCATGACGCCGCAGGACCGATCAACGTAGTTGCCGGAGCGCAGGTGATGATGACCGTTCCCAACTTCTACAAGCTTGAAACGTCGGAGTGGAACCTCGGCAAATACGACCACCTCATCGACACACCGCTCGATGTTTCGAACGGCAGCCTAAAGCTTACACCGAGGCCCGGTCTCGGCGTTGAAATGAACCGCGACTACCTTGAAAGCCACGAGATAGATCTGGCCTAGCAACGCTCTACGCCGCCGCCGTGTGCGGCAGCGATCCCGCCGACCGAAACGAGGATAAATCATGCCAGAGGCATATGCAGCCGACGAGGCGCTCAATCGGGTCAACACGCATTCCAAGCCTTCCGAGCTTCGCATAACCGACATGCGGGTAGCCGAAATTGTCGACGCGCCGTTCACCTCGGTGCTGCTGAAGATTTATACCAACCAGGGCATTGTCGGGCTTGGCGAGGTCCGCGACGGCGCCAGCGCCACCTACGCGCTGATGCTGAAGAGCCGGCTGCTGGGTGAGAACCCTTGCAACATCGATCGACTGTTTCGCCGGGTCAAGCAGTTCGGCGGGCATGGACGGCAAGGCGGCGGCGTATCGGCGGTTGAAATCGCCTTGTGGGATCTTGCCGGAAAAGCCTATGGCGTCCCCATCTACCAGATGCTCGGCGGACGATTTCGGGAGAAAGTGCGCGTCTACTGCGATACCGACGCCGCTGTGGCGAGCGGCACCGCAACCGGCAAGCGCCTCAAGCAGCGCATGGAGCTCGGCTTCACCTTCCTGAAGATGGACCTGGGGCTGATGCAGATCGCCGATGTGCCCGGTGCCGTCGTCTTTCCCGCCGGCTCACTGGAAGGATACCGCGACCGTCCCAGCCGCGGGCCGCTGAAGACCATTGAAGAGCGGCTTGTCCGCAATGCAGCCTACGATTTGCATAACGTCCAGCATCCGTTTACCGGACTCCACTTTTCCGACAAGGGCCTCGACCTGCTCGAGCAGTACATCGCCGAGGTGCGTGAGGTCATCGGTATGCAGGTTCCGCTTGCGATCGACCATATCGGCCATATCTCGATGCAGAACGGCATTCGCCTTGCCAGGCGAATTGAGAAATACGTGCCAGCCTGGCTCGAGGATGTGATCCCGTGGCAGTATACCGAGCAGTATCGACAGCTGCAGGACTCCACCACGGTGCCGATCTGCACCGGCGAGGACATATACCTCAAGGAGGGCTTCGAGCCCCTGCTCAAGAGCGGCGGCGTCTCCGTGATTCACCCGGATCTGCTCACCACTGGAGGCATCCTCGAGACCAAGAAGATCGGCGATATGGCGCAGGACCATGGTGTTCCCATGGCCATACACATGGCGGAAAGTCCGATCGCCGCAATGGCCGCCGCGCACGTCGCGACGGCAACCGAAAACTTCATGGCGCTCGAATACCACTCCGCCGATGTCGACTGGTGGGACGATATCGTTACCGGGCTTCCCAAGCCGCTGGTGAAGGACGGCTTTATCACTGTTCCGGACAAGCCGGGCCTGGGGATCGACGACGTCGTCGACGAGGTGATCTCGCAGCATCTGCAGCCGGGGGTCACCGGCATCTGGCAGCCTACGGATCATTGGGATGATGAGTATTCCTGGGATCGCACCTGGAGCTGAACGGACGGACCTATGAAGATCACCGACCTGCGCTGTGCCGTCATCGGCAAACACCCGATCGTCCGCATCGTCACGGACGAGGGCCTCTATGGCTTGGGCGAAGTCGAATTCACCAAGGCCTATCTCAAGCCCTGGGTGCTGCATTTCCGCGAGGCGCTGATCGGCGAGGACCCGACCGACGTCGAGAGAGTGATGCTGAAGATCCGCCAGCGCGGCTCCTTCAAGCCATACGGCGCGGCGGTGAGCGCGATCGAGCATGCGCTGTGGGATATTGCCGGCAAGGCCGCGGGCGTGCCGGCCTATAAGCTGCTCGGCGGCAAGGTGCGGGACAAGGTGCGGGTCTACAACGGCTCGGTCCGCCGGAAACGCTCCGGCGACCGGCCGGAGGATTACGCCGCTGACGTCAAATGGATGATGGAGCAGCCGCAGAACTTCTTCATGATCAAGCAAGGAATCTCCTTCCACTCCAACATGAAGGACACCATCGAGGGCTTCCACTACGGGGTGACGCAGAGGAAGGCCGGCTATCACGGTGCCATGGATCAGGGCGCAATCAGTGAGCGGGGTTTCAATCACATGCTCGACTGCGTGATCGCGATGAAGGAAGTGCTGGGCGATAAGGTCAGCCTGGCGCTCGACTGCGGCCCGGGCTGGATGCTGCCAGATGCGATCAGGTTCGCTCGCGCGGTCGAGAAGTACAATTTGATGTGGCTCGAGGACATGCTGACCGGCGACTACGTGCCGTGGGTCAATCCGCAGGCCTACCGGGAACTGACAACCTCCACTTCGACACCGATCCACACTGGTGAGCAGATCTACCTCCGGCACAATTTCAAGGAACTGATCGAGACGCAGGCAGTCCGCGTTATCGGCCCCGATCCAGCCGATATTGGCGGCATCGCCGAGCTCAAATGGGTCGCCGAGCATGCCTACATGCACTCGATCCTGATGGCACCGCACGGCACTGCCAACGGGCTGCTCGGTCTCGGCGCGCTGATCAATGTCTGCGCCACGTTGCCGGCAAATTATGTCGCCTTCGAATATCCGACTGCTTCGGACCCCTGGTGGGAGGATCTGGTCATCGGCTTGCCACCTGAGATCGTCAAGGACAGTATGGTGGATCTACTGGAAGCGCCGGGCCTGGGCCTCGATATCGACGCTGAAGCGGCAAGGAGATTTCTCCGGGAAGAGGATGCGGGCTTTTTCGACTGAACCTTGCTCCACCTGCCGTGCCTCCTGTCGGGCGCCAGGAAACAGGGCTTGCGCCAGTCCTTAAATGCCCGACCCGTCCAGTTGCTCGTCGTCCTCGCCTTCCCAGGGTGAGGGCATCGAGGTGCGATTGGCCGAGGGCATCGGCATCCAGCACTTCAACTCCGGCTCGGCATATTCGATGATGTGCCCGGGCGAGGAATCCGAGGCACGCCAGCCCTCTCCACCGAACTGATCGCCATGCGACCAGTAGGCGAGGTCGACTTCCGCCGGCCCCTGTTCGGACGCACGGATCGTCACCAGGATGCGGCTGCCGTCTCTCGGTGCGCTTGCCATCTGGCGCCAGCGGTCTTGCTCGTCCATCATGTTCCTCCTGCCTTGCTGCAGTGCAAGTGTTGCTTCGCCAACGAAAACGGTCAACTCAAACTTTGGGAAACCATCGCCCGTTGATCGACAACCGCGGCTGCGTGACGAGATGACCGAAGCCCAAGCGTTGGAGGCGGCCGAAGAGATGGGCATCCCCGTCGCCTGAGCGGGGTTGACGCTTCTTTATCGAAGCCAGAGGGAATGCATCCGAAGCGTAGGAATACGATGTGCCGCGCAGCCCCGTGGAGCTGCGCGGCACTGTCCTCAGTTCTTCTCGCCGAGTTTTCGGTCAAGAAAGTCGTGAATGAGCGGCGCCATTACGTCCAACTTGTCCTCCAGCGCGAAATGGCCGGTATCGAGAAGATGCAGTTCGGCATCCGGGAGATCACGGAGATAGGGATGCGCGCCTTCGGCCGGGAAGATTTTGTCGTTCTTGCCCCACACGATCAGCGTCGGCGGCTTGTGATCCCGGAAGAAGGCCTGGAACTGCGGGTAGAGCGGCACATTGGTGCGATAGTCATAGAAGAGATCCAGCTGAATGTCCTTGTTGCCGGGTCGATCGAGCAGCGCCTGGTCATGAACCCAGTTGTCGGGGCTGATGCGGCTCAGATCGCTCATGCCGTCCGTGTACTGGAATTTCGTGGTCTCGAGGGTGACCAGGCCAGAGAGCCCGTCGCGGCTTTCCTTCGAGCCGTCAGCCCAATATTTTTTGATTGGGTCCCAGAATTCGCGAAGGCCCTCATCATAGGCGTTGCCGTTCTGTACGATGAGAGCCGTCACGCGATCCGGATGCTTCAAGGCGAGGCGATAACCCACCGGCGCACCATAATCCATGACGTACATCGCATATTTTCTTGCACCAAGCTGATCGAGCAAACCGTCAACAAGGTCGGCATAATGACCAAAGGTGTAGGCGAATTTGGTGTGGTCCGGAGCGTCACTCTGCCCGAAGCCAGGATAGTCCGGTGCGATGACCCGATAGCGATCGGCGAGAAGCGGCATCAGATTGCGGAACATATGCGAAGACGTCGGGAAGCCATGCAGCAGAACGACGACCGGGCCGTCTTTTGGGCCTGCTTCGCGGTAGAAGATGTTCACACCATCGACCGTTGCGGTCCGATAGTTGACCGTGATGGCAACCTGCTGGACAATGGCGGCTTGGGCGGGCGTGGGCGATTCCGCAAAAGACATCGGGGCAAAGCTGACGGTTGCCAGCATCAGGGTCATGATCAGGCGTTTCATGGCGGTCTCCTTCGGGTTTGAGGCGCCAGTTGCGGCTGCCTTGGAGATCAACATAGCGTTCCACGAAAAAACGATAATCCGCTCAATGCGGAACTGATAATTACGGTGTGTGTAATAATCGGAGGTACGGCCCCTGCTTGATTCAGGAGCTGTGTCCCAACATTCCGGCCCGCAATGCTGAGATCTGGCGCTCAAGGCGGCTGGCGATTGCGGCGGTGGCGCTAGTTCAACAACCGGTTTTCGCGCAGGCGGGCCGTTGCCATATCCACGAAGGCCCGTACCTTGGCAGGCGCGTGTCGCCCTTCCGGATGAAGGATGTGAATGGGCATTGGCGGCTCTTCAAAGTCGCTGAGGACGATCTGCAGCTCCCCCGCCAGCAGCGCCGGGCCGATCTGGTAGTGCAGGACTCGGGTCAGTCCCCAACCTGCGCGGGCGGCTGTGATGACGGCGTCATTGGTGTTGCATTGTAGAAGCGGGTCGATCGTCACCCGCTGATCGTTTGCAAAACGCCATTCCGGCGATGCCCAGGCGCTTGTGGAGGCCGCGATGCGATGGTTCTTGAGGTCGGCCGGCGTGATGGGAACGCCGTGCGTCTCGAGGTAGCTTGGAGAGCCGCAGATCACATGCCGAACAGTTCCGACCTTTATCGCCGAGAAGCCTGAATCCCGCAGGTGGCCGATACGAACGGCGACGTCGACCCCTTCTTCGACAATATTGACCGGGCGATCGATGAAGAGGGTCCGTGCGTGCATGGTCGGGAAGGTGTTCAGGAACTCGGTCACGATGGGCAGCACATACATCTGCCCGAACAATGCTGAAGCCGTGATCGCCAGCGTCCCCGTCGGAGTGGCGTAGGAGCCACCCGCCGCAGCCTCTGCTTCGGCGATATCCGCCAATATGCGGCGGCAATCCTCGAAATATCGTGTGCCTGCCTCCGTCATCTTGACGGAGCGTGTCGTGCGAACGAAGAGGCGGGCGCCAATCAGATCTTCAAGCGCCGCGACGGCGCGGGTGACAGCCGGTGCACTCATATGCATGTGGCGCGCGGCATCTGCAAAACTTCCGGTTTCTGCAACCCTGGCAAAAATCCGCATTGCCTGCCATCGATCCATTCGCCCCTCAAAGATTGCTTGTGTTGCTCTCACGTGACCATCGGCCAGATATGTATCAATCGAGAAAGAGATCGAGCAAGGCCATTTCGAGACTGATACCAATGACATGACTGGAAGCGTCACGAAAGGATGGCGGTGGCTATGCCGATCGCAACAGAGATGGGTCGATATAGGACGCCGCCAGTTTTTCGATGTCGGCACAGGTTTGCCCATCTATGCCGGCTTTCATGGCGCGCTCGCGGTGTTCGGCGTCGGGTGCGAGCGCCACGGCTATCGCCTTGGACAGTTGGAAGTCGAAGCTCGAGCCCTTGCGGGCCATATCGATTTCAGCCCCGGACATGCCGAGTGCCTTAGCGTCTTTTTCCTGCTGATGAGCGATATCGGGATCGCCACGTCCGGCGGTAAGCGCGAGCTCGATCGACAGCCGTGCGCGCGCATCGAGCTTGAACCCTGCCATGGTGGCGACCTCCTTGATCTGGACCTGGCGTTAGAAGCCGAAGTCACTCAAGCCGGGGTGATCGTCCGGCCGGCGGCCGAGTGCCCATCGGAACTTGCGCTCGGCCTCGGAGATCGGGTGCTCGTTGATGCTGGCATGGCGCGTCCGCATCAGCCCGTCCTCGGCGAATTCCCAGTTCTCGTTGCCATAGGCACGAAACCACTGACCGCTGTCATCGTGATACTCATAGGCATAGCGAACGGCGATGCGGTTGCCCTGGAAAGCCCACAGTTCCTTGATCAACCGGTAATCGAGCTCGCGGTTCCATTTGCGCCTGAGGAAAGCTTCGGCCTCGGCGCGATTGGTCGCGAATTCGACGCGGTTGCGCCAGCGCGTATCGAGTGTATAGGCGAGCGCCACCTTGGCGGCATCGCGGCTGTTCCAGCCATCTTCGGCAAGGCGGACCTTTTCGATGGCGCTCTGTTCATTGAAAGGGGGAAGTGGCGGACGAGACATGGTCGGTTCCTTTATGGGCTGGAATGGAGAGTGCGGCGGTGGTCGCCACGCGGCGACCACCGTCCGTTATTCATGTTGCAAGGACGATGAAGGTTGAAAAAGAGCAAGATGCTGTTGCGTCGGATGCATCAATGGGAACCGTCAGAGTTCGAGCTGGATCTGGTTTTCCTCATCACTCTCCTGTTCGGCAGGAACCGAGCAGCACAGCAGCACTTCGCCTTCGCCAATCGCTGCCGTCGGCTCCTTGATGTAGGTCACCGCACCCTTGATGAGCTTGGTCCGGCATGTGCCGCAATTGCCTTCCCGACAACTGAATTCCGGGCTGAGGCCGCGCGCTTCCGCCAGCTCCAGCAATGTGCCAGCCTCGGGTGTCCAGCGGGCTTCCTTCAACGATCCCATGAAGGCGACCGGTACGGGCTTTGTGGATGGCGGTCGACGGGCTGGCGCGGCCACCCCGACGTCCAGCGTCCGCTTCAGGGATGACGGGCCGAAAGCCTCCGCGTGAATGCGCCCATCGGCAATATTGTAGTTGCGCAGGCCATCGTAGAGTGACTGCGTGAATTGCGGCGGGCCGCAGAGATAGAAGTCATAATCGTTGAATGGCAGATGGCGGGTGAGGAGTGACATATCGATCCGCCCGGTGGCGTCGTAGTCGGCGCCTTCTTCGGCGCCTGTGACATCGCTCAAGACCCGGATCAGCCTCACGGCGCCTCGCGCGGCGTCGACAAGCTCGGCGATTTCCCGGTCGAAGGGACGCTCCTGTCTGGAACGCGCCGCGTGAAAGAGAATGATCGGGCGAATGCGCTGCTTGCGCAGCCCCTCGTAGACAACGTGGCGCAGCATGGCGAGCAGGGGCGTGATCCCCACGCCGCCGGCAAGCAGCACCGCCGGACGGGTCACGCGGACGTCAACGGTAAAGCCGCCGGCCGGCGCGCGCGCCTCGATCGTGTCGCCGACGCTGATATGATCGTGGAGATAGCTCGATACTGCGCCATCGCGCTTGACACTGATACGATAAAGGCCGTCCGAGGGTGCCACCGACAGGGTGTAGGTTCTGATGACAGGCTTGTCCGCGCCGGGAAGGCTGATGCGGATCGGCAGATGCTGGCCGGCGACATGGGGCAGCAAACCTGCCCCATCGCTCGGCTGAAGGTGAAACGAACGGATGGAAGCGCTTTCCTCCACGATCCTGGTCACGGTGAGCGGGCGCCAGCGGGTGGCGAGTTCGGCAGCGCGCAGCCGGTCGGCCGCCTGCGCCCAATCGCCGGTCATCAGCGAATTGGCGGACCAGCCCTCGTCGCGGAAGGACCAGCGCAGGGCCAACGCGTTCCTCCGGCGGACGATGCGGCGTGCCTTGAACGTCCACAGTCGCTCGGCGCCCTGGAAGGCAGCTATCTCCGGTGAATCCAGGATAAGCTCGGCGTCGCCGGTCATCTGCAGCATGTCGCCGCTGGTATAATCAACGAAGACAAGCCCGGCCTTGCCGTTCAACAGGATGTTGCCGAGCGTTGCGAAAAAGAGGTTGCCGTCGAAGTCCGGGATCGTCAGTGACCCGTCGTCGGCAACGCGAACGAAGCCGGCCTTGCCGCCGCGATGCGACACGTCGACCTGACGGCGATCTTCGCGATCGGCATAAGAGGCGACGAAGAATGCATCCGCTGCCGCGATCATGGCGCGCGCAGCATCATCGAGGTCAGGTAGGTCTTCAACGGTGCCGGCAAAATCTTCGCCGGGATTTCGAACGAATTCGAAATCCCGGAGCTGAATGTAGCGCGGGCAGTTTCCAAAACTTTGGTCGACATCGACACGGAAGCCATCGGGCAAATTGGAGACGAAGCCGTTCATGCGGTTGCGCCGCCTTGTGTGCATCTCGATGCCAAGCAGGCCAATGGGCAGGCCCTCCGCCAAACCCTCGCTTGCCGGGTCTCTGGCATCTCTCCTGGCCGCAATATCCAGGGTCGTCGGCGATGGAGAGGACATGAAGCCCGGACGCCCTTCAAGGAAGGTCGCCCAGGCGTCGCCGCGGCTATCGACGCTGCCGAGCACGATGAACGGCAGCTGAGCGTAGAAGTCGCGGTGCTGGTCCGGCATGTAATCGCGAATGACACGTTGGCCGACGGCCGCCATGCGTTCGGCGACGCCCACCTTCTGCTGAATATAGGTCTCGCCTTCATGCCAGACCGGCAGCGTCTTCAAGGTCTCATTCATGTCCGTCTCTCCTCGAAAATGAAGATCGGGCGCATGCAGCCGCACGCCCGTGTGCTGGCGTCAGGCGGCTAGGCCAACGGGTGTTTGAACGAACGGGACGAAGCCCGGCAGCGCTTCGATACGACGAAGGAACGCGTTGACGGCGGGGTAGGTGGAGAGATCGACGTTGCCTTCCGGTGCACGGGCCACATAGCTGTAGATCGCAACATCCGCGATCGTCGGCGTGTGGCCGGCCAGCCAATTGTGATCGGTAAGCTGGCTTTCGAGGTTGCGGAGCAGGGCATGGGCGCGAGCGATAACCTCTTCGGGATTATACTTGGCGCCGAAGACGGTGATCAGCCGTGCCGCTGCCGGACCATAAGCCACTTCACCGGCGGCAACCGACAGCCAGCGCTGGACGGCGGCGGAGCCTTTGGCGTCTTCGGGAAGCCAGTCCGTGCGGGTCGCTTTCTTTGCGAGGTAGACCAGGATGGCGTTGGAGTCGGCGATCACGGTGTCACCATCCTCGAGCACCGGTACCTGGCCGAACTGGTTGAGCTTGAGAAATTCGGGCTTCTTGTGTGCGCCGGACTTCAGGTCGACTTCGACCAGCTCGTGAGGCAGGCCAAGCAGCGAGACGAACAGACGTGCCCGATGCGAGTGACCCGAAAGAGGGTGATGATAAAGTTTCATGATGCGCTCCTGCGAACTCTTCCGGCCGGGTCCATTCCCGATCCGCATGCCGAAGGTGCGATAGGCGGCCGTCAATGAGAACGGCCGCGTTGCGCAGTTCATAATTACAGATGACGCAATAATTCCGAAAAGCTGCCGGCGGGATCGACGCGACCTGACGTAAACTGCAGGGCCACGACTTCCTATTGATTATGACCCCCGAGCTTCGGAGCCCTTTGCGTTGTGTGATCCAGGCGTGCTGCGTGCGTTAAGAACTTTGTTCAGCGGCGCGGCCATTGCATTTCGATCACGCAACGAAATGATGTCTTGCCTGGATAACGTCTTCACCATCAGGACGCTTTGTCGGATTCTGCCGCCTGGAACAAGATTTCACGGGTGACAGAAATGTACGACGACATCATGATAGCCGAATGGATTGAAGCTACGCTCACGGCGCAGGCCATGCTGCCGGACGGAAATAATCTGGCAGAGCATCCCCAGGGTCCGAGCCGTAGCCCTAGCGAGCGTTTTCTGACCGACAACGATTATTTTGAACGCGTACGAAACACGTATGAGCAACTGCTAGCGCACTAAAGCGCCAGCCGTAGCTCCGTGACTGACAATATACGCGAGATCGATGATCGCTGGCGCCGCCGCAGCAGCAGTCTGCTGCCGCGAAGTCCCGGGTCGATCACGCCGGATACTTTTTCATCTCTTCCCAATTTTCCCACGTGCTTGCCAAAAAACCACAATTGCCTCACTTAGTTCACACATCCGCCCTCGGCATTAAGAATTGGATCAAGACTGAATGCGCATAGCCTATGTTTTTCTCGGTGCATTTCTTGCACTCGCCCCGTCCGCCTATGCCGAGGTCGCAGCGCCGCCGGTTTTGAAGCCGTTGACGCGGCAGGCGCAGGCGGCTGAGCTCAGCGCGCAATTTCTCTCGCGATACAGCTACAAGCCGGTTCCGCTCGACGATGCCTTGTCGGGCAGGGTGATGGATCAGTTCGTCAAATCGCTTGATCCCGACCGCATGCTCTTCCTGCAGGCCGACGTCGACAAGTTCATGTCCGACCGCAGCGAGATCGACGACGCCATCGAACGACAGGACCTGAAGATCCCGTTTGCGATCTTCAACGCCTATCAACAGCGCGTCGTCGACCGCATGACCTATGCGCGCAGCTTGCTCAAGCAGGGCTTCGATTTCAGCGGCAAGGAAGATTATGCGGTGCTGCGCGACAAGGCACCCTGGCCGCAGTCGGAAGCCGAGAGCAACGATCTCTGGCGCAAGCGCGTCAAGAACGACTGGCTGCGGCTGAAGCTCGGCGGCAAGGACGACGCGGCGATTCGCGAAACCCTCGACAAACGCTATGAAAACACGCTCGAGCGCGCTTACAAGTTCAAGAGCGACGACGTCTTCCAGTCGTTCATGGATGCCTATTCGAACTCGATCGACCCGCATACGGATTATTTCGGCGCGGCGGCTTCCGCCGACTTCAATGTCTCGATGAAGCTTTCGCTGTTCGGCATCGGCGCGGTGCTGCAGGAGCGCGACGATTACACGACGATCCGCGAACTCGTGCCCGGCGGGCCGGCGCAACTCTCCGGCAAGCTCGCCGTCGGCGACCGCATCACCGGCGTCGGCCAGGGCAAGGACGGGCCGATCAAGGAAGTGGTGGGCACACGCCTCGATGAAGTCGTGCAGATGATCCGCGGCAAGAAAGGTTCGGTGGTGCGGCTCGACATCCTGCCGGCCGATGCCGGCGCCGATGGCGTGCATCGTGTCGTCAACCTGGTGCGCGACAAGATTAGCCTCGACAAGCAGGCGGCCAGGAAAGCCGTGCTGTCGGTGAAGGCGGGCGAGACCACGCGCAAGATCGGCATCATCACCCTGCCGGTCTTCTATGAGGATTTCGAAGCCAAGAACAAGGGCGACAAGGACTACAAGAGCGCCAGTCGCGATGTCGCCAAGCTTCTTGAGGAACTGAACCAGGAAAAGGTCGACGGCGTTCTCATCGATCTGCGCAACAATGGCGGCGGTTCGCTTGACGAGGCGATCGATCTCACCGGCCTCTTCATCGGCAAGGGGCCGGTCGTTCAGCAGCGCGCCGGCAACGGCAAGATCGAGGTCAAGAGCGCCGACCTGACAACGCCGGCCTGGACAGGTCCCTTGGGGGTTCTGATCAACCGCGGCTCGGCCTCGGCTTCGGAGATCTTTGCCGCGGCGATCCAGGATTACGGCCGCGGCGTGATCATCGGCGAGCCCAGTTTCGGCAAGGGCACGGTGCAGACGGTCGTCGATCTCGACCAGGTGGTTCACAACAGCAAACCCGAATTCGGAGAGCTGAAGGTGACGATCGCCCAGTTTTTCCGGATCAACGGCGGCACGACGCAGCTGCGCGGTGTCACCCCCGATATCAGCCTGCCCGCATTGTCCGATCCCGCGAGCTTCGGCGAGACCAGTTATGACAATGCCCTGCCGTGGGCGGAGATCAAGCCGGCGAAATATGCGCCGGAAGGCGATGTTACGGCATTGCTGCCGGCCTTGCAGAGCCGCCACGATGCGCGGGTCAAGGGCGATCAGGATTTCCAGCGTCTGCTGCAGGACATCGCCGATCTGAAGGCGCAGCGCGAGAAGGGCGTCGTTTCCCTGAACGAAGCCGAGCGCCGCAAGGAAGCGGCGGCCCGGGAGGCGCGGTTCAAGGCGCGGGCCGAAGCCGGTGATGGCGAAGATCTTGCCGGCGACGACGGCCTGCAGGCGGACGAGCGCAGCCTGAGCGCCGATATCGCCATGGAAAACGCCCGCAAGAAGGCGAAGGACGTCCTGCTCGACGAAGCCGCCGCCATTGTCGGGGACGAGGCGGATTTGCAGGGCGGCGCTGTAGAGGCCGCCACGAAGCCGTCGGGAAAGGCGGAGCAGAAATAGGCGTAACCGGCGCCGATAAACCGTATTATGTCGCTTGGAATGCTCTAACGCTTTGATGATGCGAGATGTCCGTTTAACGACAGTTCGATCGACTCAACGTCGCGGCGGTATCGGTTGCCTCATACTGTTTTCTATTCCAGTATTCTGACGGGCCGGTCCCACTGGATGAGGACGACGCAGCCGGTTTCGCTCCAGACCGAATGCTCGGTGCCGGGGGCGTTGACGATGTAGCTGCCGCGGCCGTAGTCGCCCGCTTCATCCGATTGCACTCCGTCGAGCACGAGAATGGTTTCCAGCCCCTCATGCCGATGGCGGGGAACGCCGGCGCCGGCTTCATATTTCAGGAGCGCTACTCCTGGCTGATCGTCCTCAAAGGGTCGGATCCAGTGGATCGTCACCTGATCGCGGAAGGGTCCGAACTCCAGATCCCTCCAACCGCCCGAGGTCAGCAATTCGCGGGTGGTTTCAGGCATGGGCGATGCTTTCCAAAATGGCGTCGACATGGGCCGTCCAGCCGACGATTGCACCCTGGGCGCGGATCATGGCAATGGCTGCGGCCTTGAACTCCGGAAAATAGCTTTCCGTAGCCTGCTCGGCGAGCAGGCATTCATAGCCGCGGTCGTTCGCCTCGCGCATGGTGGTCTGCACGCAGACTTCGGTCGTCACGCCTGCGAAAACCAGCTGTTTGATACCCTTCTGCTGCAGCACTTCGTCGAGCTCGGTCGCATAGAAGGCGCCCTTGCCCGGTTTTTCGATGACGACCTCGCCTTTGATCGGAGCAAGCTCCGGCAGAATTGCTGTGCCGGGCTCGCCGGAGATCAAAATGCGGCCCATGGGGCCTTCGTCGCCGATCCTGAGTGTGGGATTGCCGCGGTCGCGTTTGGCCGGCGGCAGATCCGAAAGATCCGGCCTATGGCATTCCATCGTGTGAATGACCGGCAGTCCGGCATAACGAAAGCCCTGGATGAGTCGTTTGACATCGGGCACGATCCTGGTGATGCGACTGACGTCGTTGCCGAGGCTTGCGCCGAAGCCACCGGGCTCGGCGAAGTCTCGCTGCATGTCGATGACAATAAGCGCGAGCTGGTCGTGCTTCACCGGAAAGGCGAAGGGTTCTGCCTTGATCTCAGCCATCAGTGATGCCCCGCCATGTGGGCGCCGATCATGCCGATATCGGCTGAGCGGGCCGGCGTTTCGTAGACCAGCTTGCCTTCCGAAATCACCATGATGCGATCGGACATCTCGAGCAGCTCGTCGAGGTCCTCGGAGAGCAGCAACACGGCCGCGCCCGAATTTCGCGCCTTCATGATGCGGGCGCGGATTTCGGCGACGGCGGAGAAATCGAGGCCGAAACACGGGTTCGAGACGATCAGCAGATCCACCTTGCCTGTGAGTTCGCGGGCAAGCACGGCGCGCTGCACATTGCCGCCGGAAAGTGCCGCGATCGGCGAGGCAGACGAGGCTGTCTTCACCTTAAAGTCGGAAATCAGCGCCGCGGCGCGCTTCCTCATCTTGCCCTTGTTCAGCCAGACCGCGTCCTTGTCGTCGGTCGTGAGATCGAAGGTCCGAAAGGCGAGATTTTCGCTGACCGTCATGCGCGGCGCGCAGGCGTTCTGCAGCGGCTCCTCGGGAATAAAACGGACATTGTTCTTGCGCGTCTCCGGCCGTGACGCGCGGTAGGCGTCGCCGTTGACGATAACGCGGCCGGTCTCCGTCGGGCGCTGGCCGGCGAGGATTTCGGTCAATTCCTTTTGGCCATTGCCTGATATTCCGGCGATTCCGACGATCTCGCCGGAGCGGACCATGAGTTCGTCGATTTCGATGGTCTTGAGACCCGAGCGGTCGGCCGCCTTGACCTGCTCGAGCTTGAGGACCGGCTTGGCGCCCTGCGGGGTGGGAACGCGGCTGTCGAGCTCGGCGAGCTTGACGTCGCCGATCATCATCGTCGCCATCTCGGCCGTGGAGAGTTCGCCGACCATGCCTGTGCCGACCAGCTTGCCGCGCCGCAGGATCGAGACGGCATCGGCAAATTTCGTCACCTCGTGGAACTTGTGGGAGATCATCAGCACGGTCAGTTCGCCTCGCTCCGTCATCCCGCGCACGAGGCCGAGCATCTCGTCGGCTTCCGCGGGCGTCAGCACCGAGGTCGGCTCGTCGAGGACCAGAAAGGAGCGGCCGAGATAGAGCTGCTTGACGATTTCGAGCTTCTGCTTCTCGCCGGCGGCCAGTTCGCTCACCGGCCGGTCGAGCGGGATCTGGAAGGGCATGCGCTCCATGAAGGCGGCGAGATCCTTCCGCTCCTTCGCCCAGTTGAGGATGGCAGGGACTTCAGCGCGGCTGATGACGAGGTTTTCGGCACCCGTCAGCGAGGGGACCAGCGTGAAGTGCTGATAGACCATGCCGAGCCCATAGGTCGCCGCATCCCTGGGCGAGGCAATCGCCACTTCGCGACCATCAACGGAGAGCGAACCCGATGTTGCATGATAGAAACCCATGATGCATTTGACGAGCGTCGACTTGCCGGCGCCGTTCTCGCCGAGCAGGGCATGGAAGCTGCCGGCGGGGACCTTGATCGAGACATGGTCAAGCGCGGTGAAGCTGCCGAAGCGCATCGTCATATCCATGGTGTCGATGCCGACGGCCTTGCCGGCCTGCGGAAGGGGCGTGTCGCGGATTGTGCTCATGGCTGCTGGCTCACGAACGTTTCGGAATTGGAGACGGAGCCGAAGACGCCGCCCTGCATCTTCACCATCTTGATGGCGGCGAGATGATTGCCGTAATCGGTCGCCCCGCAGCAGTCTTCCAGCAGCAGGCATTCGAAGCCGCGGTCGTTCGCCTCGCGCATCGTCGTGGAAACGCAGACGTCGGTCGTGATCCCGGTCAGGATGATGTTCTCGACGCGCTTCTGGTTGAGGATCAGCTCCAGGTCGGTGGCGCAAAACGAGCCCTTGCCGGGCTTGTCGATGATCGTCTCGCCTTCGATCGGGTAGAGTTCCGGGATGATGTCCCAGCCGGGTTCGCCGCGTGTGAGGATGCGCCCGCACGGGCCTGGATCGCCGATGCCTGCGCCGATGCGTTGTGAGCGCCAGCGCTTGTTGGCCGGCAGATCGGCGAGATCAGGGCGATGGCCCTCGCGGGTGTGGATGATGTGATAGCCCTTGGCGCGCATGGCGGCCAAAACCCGTCTGATCGGCTCGATGGGCGCCTGAACCAGCGACAGGTCGTAACCCATGTGGTCGACATAGCCGCCCTTGCCGCAGAAATCGGTCTGCATGTCGATGATGATGAGGGCCGTATTGTCCGGGCGCAGGGCGCCGTTATAGGGCCAGGGATAGGGATCAGCGTCGATATAATGTCCTTTGGTCTCGACCATGGCGTCCATCGTCTTCTTCTCCTATTCACCCGCAAGTTTGAATGTTTTGATGCCGCGGTTGGACATCAGATGCTCCCTCCTCACTTCGTCAGCGAGAGCGCGCCCGGCGCACCGGCAAGCGAGCGTGTCGGTGAGGAGGTCGCGATCATGATGACGAGGGTGAGCACGTAGGGCGCGGCGTAGAAGAGGTAGTAGCCCTGGGTCACGCCGATCGATTGCAACGCCGGCCCAAGTGCGCCGGCGCCGCCGAAGAGCAGGGCGGCGAGGAAGCACCCGATCGGGTTCCAGCGGGCGAAGATGACGAGTGCGACGGCCATCAGGCCTTGGCCTGAAGAAATGCCCTCGTTCCACGATCCCGGATAGTAAAGCGAGAGATAGGCGCCGCCGATGGCCGCCAGCGACCCGCCGACGGCGGTGGCCAGCAGGCGCACCCGATCCGGATTGATGCCCATGGCGCGCGCCGCATCGGTGCTGTCGCCGACGACGCGCAGGATGAGGCCCAGCCGCGTATTGCCGAAGGCCCACCAGAGGGTGAAGGCCAGCAAGGCGCCGAGGATGAAGAGCACGTTGATGTTCAGCGCTGCCTGAATCTGCGGCAGGCTCGACCAGAAACCGAAGGGAATCGACGGCAGATGCGGCGCTGCAGGCTGAATGAAGGACTTGCCGAGGAAGAAGGCGAGGCCCAGGCCGAACTGCATCATAGCGATGCCGATTGCGATGTCGTTCACCTTCGGCCACTTGCAGATCCAGCCGTGAACGAGACCGAAGATGGCGCCGGTCGCCATGGCCGCGAGCACGCCGAGCCAGGGCGAATTGGTCATGACGGCGACGGCGTAGGCTGTCATCGCACCGAAGACGAGCGTACCTTCCAGGCCGAGATTGATGCGGCCGGAGCGCTCGGTAATCGTCTCGCCGAGGCTGACGAAGATGAAGGGGGTTGATACGCGGATGGCGCCCGCCAGGATCGCGAGCGGCACGCCCCAGATGCCGATGCCTGTCTCTTCCATCATGGGCTCCTTTTCCAGAGGTCGGGATTGAAGATCTTGAAGCGCCCGTAGAAGGTCTCGCAGAAGAGGATGACGATGAAGAGTGTGCCCTGCAGCACCAGCACCGTGGCATCAGGCAGGCCCATGCGGCGCTGGATGAGGCCGCCGGAAGCATCGATGCCCCCGAGCAGGATCGCAACAGGGATGATCGCCAGCGGATTGTGGCGGGCGAGGAAGGCGACGAGGATGCCGGTAAAGCCATAGCCCGCGGCGAGCGAGGCATTGGCGCTACCCTGGACGGCCACGACCTCGATCATGCCGGCAAGACCTGCGAAGCTGCCGGCGATCGCGGTGAAGCCGGCGATCAGCCTTCCGACCGGCAAACCTTGGATCTGGGCGGCGCGCACATTGCCGCCGGCGATGCGGGCGGCGAAACCGAAGCTCGTCACCTCGATC
Source organism: Rhizobium sp. NLR10b (assembly GCF_019685435.1). Lineage (NCBI taxonomy): Bacteria > Pseudomonadati > Pseudomonadota > Alphaproteobacteria > Hyphomicrobiales > Rhizobiaceae > Rhizobium > Rhizobium sp. NLR10b. The sequence continues at coordinate 199,682 of NZ_JABDWV010000001.1, forward strand.
AGGATCCAGGAGAGGATGCAGGCGAGGACGCCGATCACAAGGCCCCAATGCACATCCATGCCAGGAATGTTGCCGAGCATGTATTCGGGCGGCAGCGGCTTGGTCGAGGGCTTGTTGAGACTGGCCGGATCGCGGAGCGGCCCCTCGACGAACTGATTCATCAGGGCGATGGCGATATAGGAAAGCAGCAAGGAGGAAATGGTCTCGTTGACGCCGCGGTAATGGCGCAGGAAGCCGGCAAGGCCGATCCAGATGCCGCCGACGACCATGGCGGCAATCGCCATCAGAACAAGAGCGGGAAACACGGGGGCCGCGCCGACAAGCGGCATGGCCATGGCTGCGGCGGCAACGCCGCCCAGCACGACCGCTCCTTCCCCGCCGATGATGACGAGGCCGAGGCGGGCGGGCAGGGCGACGCAGAGTGCCGTCAGGAGAAGGGGTGCGGCACGGCTTAAGCTGTTCTGCACCGAAAACCAGCTGCCGAAGCCGCCGGTATACATGAGCTGGAAGAGCATGGCCGGCGATTTGCCGATCGCCAGGATGAAGAGGGAGAAGAGCCCGAGCCCGATCAGGATGGCCGCAAGGCCGATGACCACAGGTTCGGCCCTGCGCGCGGTCCATTCGAGCAGGGGACGCAGCGCGGCTGGTTCACCGGACGCGACTGATATTGCGGGATCATTGGCCTGAACGGTCATGGCGCTTCTCCCTCACGCGGTCTACGCGGTGGACCCGACGACACCCTCGACCAGATAGTTCATGCTTTCGAGCTCGATCGCGTCTTCCGCGTAGCTCTTGTCGGCCGTCACGACGGTGTTGCCCTTGTTATCCTTCAGCGGCCCCTTGAAGACCGAGAAGCCGCCCTTCATCATGTCGGCATGCGTTGCCTCGAATGCCTTGCGGCCCGCCTCGGAAACGCCGGGGCCGAGCGCGCTCATCTTGACGAAACCATCCTTCAGGCCACCACGCACGAAGTTGCCGAGCTTTTCGCCGGCCTGCGCCTTCTTGACGAAATCGCTATAGACATTGCCCCAGGCCCATTCAGCGCCCGTGAGGTATTTCTCGGGCGCAAGCGGGCTCTGATTGGCGTGGTAGCCGCAGACGAAGGCGCCGCGGCCGGCGGCGGTTTCGACGACCACCTTCGGACTGTCGACATGGCAGGTGATGACGTCCGCGCCCTGATCGACCAGAGCGTTGGTGGCTTCCGCCTCCTTGACCGCAAGCGACCATTCGCCGGTGAAGATCACCTGGCAGGTGATGGTCGGATCGACTGCGCGTGCGCCGAGCAGGAAGGCGTTGATGTTCTGCAGCACCTGTGGGATCGGCTTGGCCGCGACGAAGCCGATCTTCTTGCTCTTCGTCGCATGGCCGGCAGCGATGCCATTCAGATACTGCCCCTGGAAAATATAACCGAAATAGGAGCCGGTATTGGCCGGGTGCTTGCCCTCCTGCCATAACCCGCCGCAATGGCGGAACTGGATATCGGGATATTTGGCGGCCATCGCCAGCATATGCGGATCGAAATAGCCGAAGGAGGTCGGGAAGAGCAGGGTGGCGCCATCGAGATTGATCATCGATTCCATCGTCTTCTGAACGTCGACCGTCTCGGGCACGTTCTCTTCTTCGACGACGGTCATCCCAGGCAACGCCTTGACGGCCGCAGCACCCTCGGCATGCGCCTGATTGTAGCCATAGTCATCCTTGGGACCGACATAGACGAAGCCGACGGTGAGAGCCGTCTGCGCAAATGCGCGCGACGAGAGGAGACCGGGCGCCGCGCCGACGAGGGTGGCGGCAGCGGAAGCCTGAAGGAAGTGGCGGCGTTTCATGGAAAGGAGTCTGGTCATCGGAATGCTCCCCTGACGGCGGTTCTGCCGTTTTCAAAATTGGTAACAGAAAAGTGTATGCAATGGTCATGCCAGATTTTATCGCATTGATTTTATGATCGAAATTTTTCTTTCGCCGACTAACGTCGGAGAAGTGCATGCAATTTCATCTCGAAATTGGATGAAAAATATGCAGGGCCTATAAAATCGTCCGATGTCCGTACCGTTGGACTTCAAGAGCTGACTAGGCCGGCAGGGCAAAATGCATTTTTTCCAGTTACATCAATAATATATACTGCTGTTTGACTTTGCCGGCTTGAGCGGGCATGTGTATGCAACCTCAACAATGCAGAATCGGTCCTTGAAGCAAGTCAGGCGCAGAGAAATCATCAGGGCAGGGACGACCGTCGAGCAGATGGTGCGGGCGATTGCCGACATGATCGTGACCGGGCAGATGCTGCCGGGCGAGAAGCTTGATGAAGTCTCGCTTGCTGCTCGTTTTGAAGTGTCGCGCACTCCGGTGCGCGAGGCGCTCCGTGAGCTCGGGGCGATGGGGCTTGTCGACCGCGAGCCGAACCGCAGCGCCGTCGTCACCACGGTGACCGAAACCTATCTTCATTCCATGTTCGAGGCGATGGCGGAACTCGAAGCGATCTGCGCCAGGCTCTCGGCCGAACGTATGACAGTCGACGAGCGGCGCACGCTGGAGTTGGAGCATAAGGCCTCAATGAGGCTCGTGCATGCCGGCGCGCAAGAGGAATATTCGGCGCATAACACGGAATTCCACACCCGCCTTTACCGCGGGGCGCATAATGATCATATCTTTGAAATGGTGACGCAGACACGCGCACGGCTCGCCCCATTTCGACGGGCGCAGTTTCGGCTGCCCGGTCGCTTGGCAAAGTCCTACGAGGAACACGGTCGGATCGTGATGGCAGTCATGCGAGCGGACGGCATCGCTGCCGCACAGGCAGCCTATTCCCATGTGGAGATGGTCAGCGATGCGAGCGCGGTGTTTGCAACAACCGAGGAGCCGAGCGCGCGCGGCACCTGAAGTCTTGCAGGGGCATCTGCGACTAGGCTCAAGCCATGGCGGCCGCAACTGCGGCAGCCGCCCTTTGTCCGCAACGCAGCGAACTTCTTGTTTACGATCGTCCTCAGGCGTCGACGCAAATATGACAGGTCCTATATCGTCTCGGTCTCACCTCGTCCGGTAATCCTGTGGTGGCCGAGCCGCCTTGAGGCGCTTCGTGCCTCAAGGCCAGCAAGTATCGCCAGCAGGATTTTTTTGAGACAATGCTTCATGCTCTTGTCATTTGATCTGCGACGTAGGCGCGCCAGCCTCCCAATTCGGTGATTTCGCGCGCGCCTTCGATGGCGTGAGCCTCGCAGAGAAAACCGGAAATTTGGGAACCGTCATCGAGCGCTACCTTGCCGATTCCGAGCGGGGCCGGGATGTTCTGCACAAAGCGCCCGAAAGTTTCCGGAGTGACCTTCCAAACCTCGACTTCGAGGCCCTTGCCGTCGAAACCGGGTTCGCGGACCAGGCCTGGCTTCGGCGGGACGGTACCGGGCAGAACGAAGAGGCGATAATCCGGTGCAGTACGGCAGGATTTGATGCGCCTGCCGCCCGGTCGCGTCAGTTCATGGTTGAGAGGCATGCCGGTCAAATGTGCCCCGACGACGACGATCGGCACCAAGCCGTCATCGGCCGGCGCCACGCGGCTCGCCTCGGGAATCGCCGACAGACGGTCCATGCCCATTCCCGCGTTCGCCGCCCGGTGCATGGCGTCGGCGAAGGAGGCCACTGCGTCATCGGTGAAGGCGGGGCCGATCAGAGTCACGCCGGCGGGGAGATGACCGTCGGCGTCGAAGCCGGCTGGAACGGCAATCGCCGCGCAATCGAGCAGATTGACGAAATTGGTGTAACGGCCGAAATGGCCGTTTTTCACAATGGGATCCGCCATCATTTCTTCGACCGTGTAGGTCGTCGGCGAAGTCGGCAGCATCAGGATATCAGCCTTTTCCCATTCCTTCCCGGTCTTCTGTCGCAGCGCTTCGAGCTTGTACCGGCCTTCGAAGGCGGCGACCGCGTCATAGGCTTTCGCGCCCTCGATGATGGTGCGAACCGTCGGGTCGAAGTCGGCGGCATTGGTGGCAAGAAAATCCTTCACCGCCGCCAGCCGTTCGGCGACCCAGGGGCCGTTATAGAGCAGTTCGGCTGCCTGCCGGAACGGCGCGTAGTCGAAGGCAACGATGGTGGCGCCGAGGGCGCGTGCCCGTTCGATTGCGGCGTCATAGAGAGCCTCGACGTGGCTGTTGCCGAAGAATTCCCGCTCGGCTCCGTCGAGCACACCGATCCGCAACCCGGAGGTGGGCAGGCTGGCTGGAACGGCCTTGCGCGAGAACGGATCGGCGGCATCGTAGCCCTCCATCACCTTGCGGATCGCGACGCCGTCGCCGACCGTTGCAGCAAAGACGGTGACGACATCGACGCTGCGGCAGGCAGGCACGACGCCGACATTCGGCACCAGTCCCGGCGTCGGTTTGATGCCGACCAGATTGTTGAAGGCCGCCGGCACACGCCCGGAGCCGGCCGTGTCCGTGCCGAGCGCGAAGCTCGCCAGGCCCGAGGCGACGGCAACCGCCGAGCCGGAGCTCGAGCCGCCCGACACATAGTCCTTGTCGAAGACCGAGCGCGGCGCTCCATAGGGCGAACGCGTGCCGTTGAGGCCGGTGGCAAACTGGTCGAGATTGGTCTTGCCGATGACGATTGCGCCTGCGGCCCGCAGCCGCGCAACGACGGTAGCGTTCGTCTCCGGCTGGTAGGAAAAGGCAGGGCAGGCAGCTGTCGTCGGCAGGCCCGTCACGTCGATATTGTCCTTTACCGCGAAGGGAATGCCCCAGAGCGGCAGGCTGTTCGGCTCAGGCGCCCGTTCCATCAGAGCGCGTGCTTCGGCGCGCAGCGCTTCGTCAGGCGTCGGGGTGATGAAGATAGCGGGATCCGTCGCGTCATTGCGACGGGCAATGACGATCTCGATAATATCGAGCGGGCTTTTGCCTGCCTCATAGGCTGCGCGAAGGCTGGTCAGATCAAGAATGGTCGGCAGCATGGGTCAGCACTCCTCCAGAACAACAATGATATCGCCCGCTTTGACGTTTCGTCCGGGCCCGGCGCGCAGGTCGCGGACACGGCCTGGCGCCTGTGCGGTGACGTTGATTTCCATTTTCATGGATTCGATGATGGCAAGCGTGTCGCCGGTCGCGACCGGTGCGCCCGGCTCGACCAGCAGTTTCCAGATATTGCCGGGCACGGCGCTGGCGACACCGAAGCAGCCTTGGGGAATGTCCCCATCCGGGCTTTCGCCGGCGCCTTCGTCGGTAACGAAGCTGTCGAGACCCGCCGCCTTCCAGCGCTGGCGTTCGGCGTCGAAGGCGGCCTGCTGGCGCATCTTGAAGGTCGCAATCGAGGCGGCATTTGCCTGCAATTCCTGCTCATAGGCGGCGTAGGAAAATTCCGTCTCCTCGATCTTGACGGGATAACCGCCATGCGGAAAGGCGCTGCGGGCCTCCGCCAATTCCTGATGGCTGGCCGGAAAGAAGCGGATCTGATCGAAGAAATCGAGCAGCCACGGCTTGCCCCTGGCAAAGACCGGCGTCTGCCGCCAGGTGTTCCACACCTGGATTGTGCGACCGAACAGCTGATAGCCGCCAGGACCTTCCATGCCGTAGATGCACATATAGGCCCCGCCGATGCCGACGGCATTTTCCGGCGTCCATGTACGGGCCGGATTGTACTTCGTCGTCACCAGCCGGTGGCGCGGATCGACGGGGGTCGCCACCGGCGCGCCGAGATAGACGTCGCCGAGACCGAGCACAAGATAGCTGGCGTCGAAGACGATGTCGCGCACGGCCTGTTCGTCGGTCAGCCCGTTGATGCGGCGGATGAACTCGATGTTGTCAGGGCACCAGGGCGCATTCGGCCGCACGAGTTCCTGATATTTGCGCATGGCAAGTTCCGCATCCGGATCGTTCCAGGAAAGCGGCAGATGCACGATGCGACTCGGCACGGTGACGTCCTGGGCCGCCGGCAGACTTGCTTCGATTTCGGCCAGCAGGCCAAGCAGGCGTTTGCGGGTCAGCGTCGTGCCGTCATAATGGATCTGTAGCGAACGGATGCCGGGTGTGAGATCGACGATGCCGGGCAGACGGGCCTGCGAGACGGCCTGCATCAGCAGGTGCACTCTCAGCCGCAGAGCGATATCGAGCGTCATCGGTCCGTACTCAACCAGCAGATTGTCATCGCCCTGGCGGCGATAGACGACGGAGACAGGCCCGTCGTCACTCTTGCCGATCACAGGTGAGCCCATTTCTTCCTTCGCCCGATGCACGACCGGGCCGGCAATCGGATCATCCGATCGCGTGACGGGATGAAAGCGGATGCGATCGCCCGGCTTGAACTGGCCCATTTTCCACTGTTCGTCGCGCGCAATGACCGCCGGGCAGACGAAGCCGCCGAGGCTCGGGCCGTCAGGCCCGAGAATGATCGGCATGTCGCCGGTGAAATCGATCGCGCCGATTGCATAGGCATTGTCATGCAGGTTCGAGGGATGGAGACCAGCCTCGCCGCCATCGCTGCGCGCCCATTTCGGTGCCGGGCCGATGAGACGAACGCCGGTGCGGGCGCTGTTGAAATGCACCTCGTAATTTGTCGAGAACAGCGTCTCGATATCGCCGTGCTGGAAGAAATCAGGCGCGCCATGTGGACCATAGACAACGCCGACATCCCACTCGCGCGTCAGTTCCGCAGGCTCGGTTGCCGGCTTTGCGGCATCGGCGGTCGCCTGACGGGCAAGATGCAGCACATGGCCGGTCTTCAACGTCCCGGTGGCGTTGCCGCCGAACTGCCCGAGCCCGAAGGTGGCGCGTGAGCCGAGCACGACCGGAGCGGCAAAACCGCCCGCCACGGCGAGGTAAGCCCGCTGCCCCGGTCCATCGATGCTGCCGACGACGAGGATCTGGCCGGCGCGGATGGTGACGGCCTCGCCATGCGGCAATTTCACGCCGTCGACGCTCATCGCCATCCCGGCGCCGGCAAGGGCAACTGTCGTATCGGTATGGAATTTCAGCATCGGACCGGAGACCGTCAGCTCCAGCGCCGCAACCATGTCGCCATTGCCGACGAGGCGGTTGGCATGGCGGAAGGAACGTTCGTCCATCGGCCCGCTCGGCGGCACGCCGACATGCCAGAGACCAAGCCGGCCCGGCAGTTCCTGGATGCTCGATTGCGCGCCCGGCGCGATCACCTCGATGACATCGGCTACGAAGGAAAAATCGCGCAGCGCCGTCGTCGCCACCTTGCCGCTCGCCAGAAGTTCGGAGCCGGCGATGGCCCTGAGATAGTCGAGATTGGTTTCGATGCCCGATATCGATGTTTCCGTAAGTGCCGCCTTCAGCTTTTCGATCGCAGCCGGGCGATCCTCGGCTGACACAATCACCTTGGCGAGCATCGGATCGTAGAAGGGTGTGACCTCCGTGCCGGTCTCGATCCAGCCGTCGATGCGCGCGTCCCTGGGGAACGCCACTTCCGTCAGGAGGCCGGCGCTCGGGCGGAAATCGGCATGCGGCATTTCTGCATAGATGCGCACTTCAATCGCCGCTCCCTTCGGCTGCAGGGCCTCGGCGCTCGAGAGCACGTCCTCGCCCGCCGCCTGACGGATCATCCATTCGACCAGATCGATCCCGAAGACGGCTTCGGTGACGGGATGTTCGACCTGCAGGCGGGTATTGACCTCAAGGAAGTAGAATTCCTCGCGCAGGGGATCGTAGATGAATTCCACGGTGCCGGCGGACTCATAGGAGACGGCAGCACCAAGGTCGATGGCGGCCTTGTGCAGGCGGGCGCGGGTCGCGGCAGAAAGTCCGGGGGCCGGGGTCTCCTCGACCACCTTCTGGTTTCGCCGCTGCAGCGAGCAGTCGCGCTCGCCGAGCGCGATGACCTTGCCTTGGCCGTTGCCGAAGATCTGCACTTCGACGTGCCGTGCCTCTGCCACGAAACGCTCGATATAGACGCGCGCATCGCCGAAGCTTGCCCGTGCGGTGCGCTGCACGCTTTCGAAGGATGCCTTCAGGCTTTCGGCATCGGCGCAGAGCTGCATGCCGATGCCGCCGCCGCCGGCCGTGCTTTTCAGCATGACGGGATAGCCGATCGTTTCTGCCGCAGCGAGCGCTTCATCGGCGCTCGACAGCAGGCCGGTGCCAGGCAGCAGCGGCACGCCGCTCGTCCTCGCGAGTTCCCGCGCCGTATGCTTCAGCCCGAAGGCAGAGAGGTGCTCGGGCCGTGGCCCGATGAAGGCGATGCCTTCGGCGGCGAGGCGTTCGGCAAAACCGATGTTTTCCGACAGGAAGCCGTAGCCGGGATGAACGGCCTCGGCCCCCGTCGCCTTGCAGGCGGCAATGACGGCATCGACATTGAGGTAGCTTTCGCCGGCGGGCGCCGGCCCGAGGCGCACCGCTTCATCCGCCATCAACGCAGGCTTGGCGAAGCGGTCGGCATCGGAATAGACGGCGACAGAGGCAATACCCATCCGTCGCAGCGTCTTGATGACCCGGATGGCGATTTCGCCCCGGTTGGCGATCAGGACTTTCTTGAACATGCTCAGTCCTCGCCGTCCCAGATCAGCACCCGGATCGGCGTCGGATCGAAGCCATTGCAGGGATTGTTGATCTGCGGGCAGTTGGAGATGACGCAGAGCACGTCCATCTCCGCGACGAGTTCGACATAGTCGCCGGGTGCGGAAATGCCGTCGACGATCGTCATCTCGCCATTCGGCTTGATCGGCACGTTCATGAAGAAATTGATGTTCGGCACGATGTCGCGTTTGCCCATGCCGTGTTTCGAAACTTCGAGCACAAAGTTGTCGCGGCAGGCATGCAGGTATTTCGTGCCATGACCGAAGCGCACCGTATTGCTCTCGCAGGAGCAGGCGCCGGCGGAGGTGTCATGGCGGCCGCAGCTGTCGGCCGTCATGGTCAGCATGACATTGCCTTCGTTCGACATGATCTTGGTGCCGATGCCGATATAGGCAGCACCCTGCATGCGCATCGTATCCTGATTGGAATAGCGCTCGGAGAAATCATCGGCACGGTAGAAGAGCGTGTCGATCGCCTGCTGGCCAAGACTGTCTTCGATGCGGATCGTCTGGCCCTTGCGCACAAGGCCGGACCACGGAGCTTCGGCCGGAATGAAATGATCCTGCGCGACATTCAGCAGGGTGCGGGCAGGGGAGGTCTGAATGAAATCGGACATCGTCATCTCCTCAGGCCTGCATCAGGGTGTTGTTTTCGAAACCGCGCGCGGCTTCGGCCGTCGCCGTGCGGCAGAGATCGTCAGCAGCAGGGATTGCCGCCTTGTAGCGCGTGATGACGACAGGCTTCGGCTGATAGGTGGGATCAGGATCGAGCGGATGAGGGCAGGTGGAAAAGCCGACCAGCATGTCCATCTCGGCACGCAGTTCGACATAGTCGCCGCTGTTGGAGCGTTTGCCTTGCCAGCCGAACCCACCACTCTCGGCCAGGCGGACGGGCGCGAAAAGATTGAGGATGCCGGGAATATCGCGCCTGTCGAGGCCGAGCTTGACGGCGACGAGGATCAGATTGTCACGGGTATTGCGCGTCTTCTCACTCGGATATTTCGCGGCATTCGAGGCGGCCGTCGAGCCGCCCATCAGGCAGTCATGGGCGCCGGAACTATCCTCGATCATCGAGAACATGACGCGACCCATATCGGAGAAGATCACCCGCCCCTTGCCGAGTGCCGTCGTCCACTGGACCTTGGCGGTATCGACGAGATTGATCCGCTCGCTCGTATCGCCGGCATTCCAGGCGATGAGCGCCACCGTGGAATTTCCCTCTGCCTGATCGATGCGGATCGCCTCGCCGCGCAAGAGTTTCGTCGACCAGTACCAGCCGCCGGGAATGGTCTCCTGGTGGATGACGGCGGCGGCATCGATGGCCGGCGCCGGCAGCGGGCTGGGGCCGGGCAGGACCTTGGGCGCGAATTCCAGCCCCTTCTTCTGGTGCTCCTCGTAACGCGCGCGATTGGAGGCAATTTCTTCGGGGGCGCGTCTCACATGCATCATAGCGTCTCTCCTGATGATGCCAGGTCGTCCCGGCCATGCCCCAGGGAAGCGACCGGGCCGTCCCGGTCAGGGCTGAAGATCGATGGCTGGCCGGCAAGGCGCGGCGGCCAGATGGCAATATCCTTGGTGATGGTGGCGCCGTAGCGCTCCTTTTCCTCAGGCCGGTCGCGGCGGCGTTCGAAGGCGACGACGCGGTTGGCCAGCGTGAAAGCCTCGCGCATGTCATGCGTGACCATGACGACGGTCATCTGCGTTTCATGCCAGAGCCGCTTCATCAGCGTGTGGATCTCGGCGCGGATGCCGGGATCGAGCGCGCCGAACGGTTCATCGAGCAGCAGCACCTTCGGCTTCATGATAAGCGCCTGGGCGAGCGCCAGGCGCTGCTGCATGCCGCCGGAAAGCTGGGCCGGATATTTGTTCTCCGAACCGGCGAGCCCGACTTCGGCAATCAGTTGGCGTGCTTCCTCGATGACGCTGCGGCGTGCGGCGCCGAAGAGCCTGGCCTTGTAGCGCGCGGCGGAAAATTCCCTGCCGAGCAGCACGTTGGCGAGCACCGTCAGGTGTGGAAAGACGGAATAACGCTGGAAGACGACCCCGCGATCCGGTCCCGGCTCCGCCGGCAGAGCTTCGCCGTCGAGCAGGATCTTGCCCTTCGTCGGTTGCTCCTGGCCGAGCAGCATGCGCAGGAAAGTGGTCTTGCCGCAGCCTGATGGGCCGACAAGCGCGACGAAGGCACGCGAAGCGACTGTCAGTGACACATCCTCGAGGACGATCTGGTCGCCATATTCCTTCCAGACCCTTTCGATCTTCAACTCGCTCATGCCTGCTTCTCCAGTTCGGACCAGGGGAAGACGGCGATGCGCAAGCGATCGAGCAGGGCGTTCATGACCACCGCAAGCAGGGTGATCCAGACGACATAGGGAAAGATGACATCCATCGAGAGATAGCGGCGGACGAGGAAGATGCGGTAGCCGAGACCGGAGTCCGACGAGATCGCCTCGGCCGCGATCAGGAACAGCCAGGCCGGGCCGAGCTGCAGTCGGAGGCAAGTGATCAACCGCGGCAGGATTTGCGGCAGCACGACACGCAGACCGATCTGCCAGGAGGAGCCGCCGAGCGTCTCGGCCTTGACGATCTGTTCGCGCGGCAATTCCAGCGCCTTCAGCGCCAGATCGCGGATCATCGTCGGCGCGACGCCGATGACGATAAGGGCGATTTTTGACGTCTCTCCGAGACCCATGACGATGAACAGGATCGGCAGCAGCGCCAGTGGTGGCACCATGGAGATGACGGCGACGAAGGGGGAAAGCAGCGCTCTGAGATAGGGCAGCATGCCGATCAGCATGCCGATGATGAGCGCTGTCGCCGTCGAGATGCCGAGGCCGGAGAGCAGGCGGATGAGGCTCGCGCCCGTGTCCGACCAGAGCAGAAACTCGCCGGTGCGCGGGTCGGCGACGAAGGCCAGACGGTTGATCGCATCGGCAAAGCCGGCAAGGCTCGGCAGAAGCTTGTCGTTGGCGTTATCAGCCAGTCGCGCGGCCGAGCCGAAGGCATAGGCAAGGGCGAGCAGCACGAAGGGCAGCATCGTCAAGGCGAACTGGGCGCCCCGGCTCGGCCTCGTGTTGATCCAACGCATGGGAAATGCTCCGCTGATGAAGGGGAGGGAGCGCGGGCAGACCGCGCCCCATTGCGATCAGAGCGAACCGTCGGCGGCGGCCTTCATATAGGCATCGGTGAAGCGCAGCTTCACATTGCCGGCGTCGCCCAGCACCTTGCCGTCAGGCATTTCGATGCCGATGACGTCGGCGGACGGCGCGCCGTTGCCGAGCAGACCCTTCTCGAAGAGGAAGTTGCGCACCAGATCCATGGTCTTCGGCAGGCTGGGCGAAGCGGTGAAGGCAACGGCATCAGCCGGCTTGTCGAAGAGCTTGGTGGCGGCAAGCTGGGCTTCGAAGCCGGAAAGATCGGTGCCCGAAGCCGAGCCCATGGCCTCGCGGGCGGCCTTACCCTCGGCGGTGTCGGCGCGCAGCAGTGCGGCCGTCTCGTACCAGATGCCGGCAAGCGCCTTGCCGAAGTTCGGATTGTCCTTCAGCACGCCGCTATTGGCGACCATCAGGTCGATGATTTCGCCCGGCACTTGCGAGCTGTCGAAAACCTTCTTGGCCGAGGGATCTTCGAGGATGGTGGAGACCAGCGGGTTCCAGGTGACGACGGCGGTGACGTCAGGCGTCTTATAGGCCGCGACCATGTCGGCGTCGGAGGTGTTGACGACCTTCACGTCGCGTTCCGTCAGCTTGATGCTTTCGAGCGCGCGGGCGAGCAGATAGTGCGATACGGAGAATTCGACGAGATTGACGTTCTGGCCCTTGATATCGGCAAGGCTCGCCTTGTCCTTCAGGATCACGGCGTCATTGCCGTTGGAAAAGTCGCCGACGATCACGGCGGTCGTATCGACGCCGCCGGCGGCCGGGATCGACAGCCCATCCATATTGGTCAGCGTCACTGCATCGAAGGCGCCGGCCGTGTACTGGTTCATCGATTCCACATAGTCGTTGAATTGGGTGACCTCGATCTTGATGCCGTATTTGTCGGCCCATTTCTTGACGATGCCGTGGTCGGCCGCGTAGCCCCAGGGCATCCAGCCGACATAGATGGACCAGGCCACCTTGAATTCCGTCTTCTGTTCCGCCTCTGCGACGGAAGCAAGGCCAAGCATCAGCGATAGCGCCAGCGCTGTGGTGGAAACAATCTTCGAAAAAGTCTGCATTGAAATTCCCCTTCTGCTTTTCTTCAAAAGGGATCGGCAAAGACCATCGTGCCACCAATCCCTTGGCTTACGAGGTCTCCCGGGCTTTTGTCCCGCCGTGCACCCGGCGGGATTTCTCCTCCGCCGGTGGTGGCTCTCGGACCAGTCGCGCTTCAGAAAAGTGCCGGAACCCTAGCCACCAACTCAGCACATTCTTTGCAAGAGGTGTGCCAGCTTATAAATCTTTGATTTTTCTAGCGCCCGTTCCTTGGTTGCCTGTTACTGTGTACACTTTGCGGCATTTGCTAAATTTTTGAGCAGCGATCGGCGCAGCCATCCAATCGACCTCGTCCTTTCGATCGACCGGCACATCCGGTGCGCCGGCACCGTACCTATGGATCCTTGACGACACATTTTTTGGAAGCCCTCCAATTGCCTTGGAAGTAACCAAACTTGCTTTTTTACAGTCGCAGGAATACTTTTATTTGGTCGGTCAATAAATCGTCCAACCAGTACTGTCTGCGGTGGAGCTATGCCCGAGTTTCACGGAAAGAACCGCCTTGCGGCTATATTGCTGATCTTCCTGACGGCATTGGTCTTTCTCGGGCTTGACCAGCCCGCTGCCGCCGCATCCGCTGAACAGGATGGCCGGCGGGTTGCCCTGATCGTCGGCAACTCCGTTTATAAGACGCTGCCCTCATTGCCCAATCCTGCAAACGACGTCCAGGAAGTCGCAAACACGCTGCGCAGGGCCGGCTTCGACGTGACGATCGGCATCAATGTCGACCGCATCGGACTTGAGAATACGGTGCGCAGCTTCCTGCGCTCGGCGAACAATGCCGAGGCCGGTCTCATCTATTATTCCGGCCACGGCATCCAGGTCGGCGGACAGAATTTCCTCGTGCCGGTCGATGCGACGCTGGAAACGCCCTATGACGTCGAGACGCAGACCATGCCGCTCGACCTGATCCTGAACCATCTCAAGCAGAATTCGCGCGTGCAGCTGATCTTCCTCGATGCCTGCCGCAACAACCCGTTCAATGCGCAGAAATTCTGGATGGCGGAAAAGCTGGAGCCGGTCGGCGCGACGCGCGGGCTGGCGCGCATCGACAGCGATCTCGGCAGCCTGATCGCCTTCTCGACCGAGCCGGGCCAGGTGGCGCTCGATGGCGAGGGGGCGCTGAGCCCCTATTCCGAATCCTTCATCAAGCGCGCCAGCGAGCCGAACAAGGAAATCCGCCAGGTCCTGACCGATGTGCGCCGCGATGTGATCGCCATGACCAATGGCAAGCAGGTCCCGTGGGAAAACTCCTCGCTGATGGACAGCTTCTATTTCATCCCCGCCCCACCGCCGCCGAGCGTCGAGCCGATGCAGCAGGTGAGCGTACCGGAAGGCGCCTCCGCGACCCCGCTGCCGATCGCTCCGCCGCATGACGAAACCGGCGCGGCGCTGCTCGTCACGCTCAACCAGCTGCCCCAGACCGGCAAGCTCAGTTTCGACGGCAAGCCGGTGGAGCAGGGCGCCAAGCTGCCGGCCGCGGCGCTGACGGCGCTGAGCTATGATTCATCGGGCGTTGCCGCCGGAACGATCGGCCTGATCGGCTATACGGTCAGCGATCCCTATGGCCAGGCGACGCAGGGCGTCGTCGCCATCACCGTCTCGGCCGATGCCGGCGCCAAGCTCGCCCAGCTCGAACAGGAAAAGCAAGCGCGGCTTGCCGATGCCGGCGCCTATCTGAAGGCGCTGCCGCGCGACGTCGATGCGACGATCGGCGTCGGTCCCGTCGAAGCCCGTCTGCCTGAAGTACCGGTATCGGCCGCGGACATGACCTTCAAGGTCGCCGCCCTCCCCGACAAGGGCACGCTGCGGGCCGGCGACCGGGTGATCGGGCCCGGCCACGTGCTTGAGGCAGCCGATATTCCGGCGCTATCCTACGAGCCGCAGATCGGCACCGAAAACCAGCCTTTCGCCCTGACGCTGCAAGCCGCCAACGACGACCTGCCGCCCGCCACCGTCACCTTCAAGCCGACGCTTGACGCCTGCGATACCGCCGCCGCCGCACCGCTCGACCTGCAGGGCGTCACCGCCGGCAAGCTGCCGAATGAAATCGATCCAGCCATCGCGGTGCCAGCCTGCACGGACGCAATAAAGACCTATCCTCAGGTGGCGCGCTTCGTCTACCAGCTCGGCCGCGCCCAGCTTGCCAACCGCGACACCAAGACGGCCTTCGGGACGATCAAAAAGGCGATGGATGCCGGGCATATCCGGGCGATTTCCGAACTCGCCTCGCTCTATCTCGTCGGCGCATCCGTCCCGGCAAACCTCGGCAAATCCAGCGAGATCGCCGCCATCGGCGCGAAGAAGGGCGATCCCTACGCGCTCTATGCCTATGGCAAAAGCCTCTATTATGGCCGCGGTGTGAAAGCCGACACCGAGGAAGGCCTGAAGCTGATGCTCCAGGCAGCCGACCTCGGCCACACCTATGCAATGAACGAACTTGGCTACATCTTCTCGAACGGCGTCAACGTCCCGGCCGACATGGAACGCGGCATTCGCTTTTACGAGTCGGGTCTCAAGAGAGACGACATCTATTCGATGAACAGCCTCGGGATGATCTATCGCGCAGGCAAAGGCGTGCCGCAGGACCTCGAGAAGGCGCTGGAGCTTTTCAAAAAGGCAGCGGACGGCGGCCAGCCTTACGCCCCGCGGAACATCGGCCTCATGTACAGAGACGGCTTGGGGGTGCCTAAGGACGAGGCCGCAGCCCTCTCCTGGCTGGAAATGGGCGCGGAGCGCGGTGATTATTGGAGTGCGTTCGAGCGGGCCAAGATGGCCAAGGGCGACGGTTCGGATGCCGACAGCCTCGTGACCGCCGCTCACTATTTCGCTCTTGCAAGCGCACTCAACAGGCCCGGAACCGGCGATCCCAAGAAGCAGTCGGACAAGGAGCTCGCATCCTTGGCTGAGCCTGCCAAAAAGAAGGCCGCAGAAGCGTTTTCGGCCGAATTGACTGCACAGGAACTGAAGGCTCTGCCGAAAACGAAGTCCCTTAACGAGAGGCTGACGCTTCTTGCGAAGGCGACGTGGGCAAAGCGAAATCCGCGATATGATCTTTTTTAACCGGTGATTTGGGGCGCCTGACATGACCAGCAAAGTCTTCATCCGCGTACTCCTCTGCTCGACCTTCATCGCCGGCTCCGGCGTCATGCTGCAGGGCTGCATCTTCGATCCGGGCGGCAAGACGCTCTTCGCCCATCAGGAGCCGGCGCAGCCGACCCGCAACAAGACGCCGACCGTCAAAAGGGTTGTCGCTAGAAGTGATGACCAGGAGTCGACTTTCGCGCGATCGGACAAGAGTTCCAGCGGCTCAAGCAGCTCATCCGGAATGGGCGGCGGCTCTGGCAATGACTCCGGCGGCAGCGACTCCGGCGGCAGCGATCCTGGGGGCGGCCCCACTGGCGGGTGGAATTCGGATCGGCGTCTGAAGACGGATATTCGTCGCCTCGGCACATCTCCTGCCGGCATCCCGATCTATGCATTCCGCTACATCTGGGGCGGACCGCTCTTTGTCGGCACGATGGCGCAGGATCTTCTGCTGATCAGGCCGGATGCCGTGCATCAGGGTGCAACCGGATACTACACGGTGGACTACGCCAAGCTCGACATCAGAATGATGTCGATACCCGATGAGCTTTCGCTGGCCTCACCGGCGGCAGCCGCTGCAGTCGCGGCGCTTTCGATCGACGCTGCGAAGGCGCAGCCCTTGATCGGACTTGCGGATTTCGTCTTGCAAGATGTTCAGTTGGCAATCTGATTCAGACGCCCGTGCCGGGCGCAATGCTTGTTTGCGCCCGGCACGAAAACCGTGCCCTGATCCCAGTCTCAGCCATCCAGCCCCTTGAAGCGCACCGGCTGATAGCCGCGCAGCAGCAGGATTCCGAGTGAATAGGTGTTGCGGCAGACGCGGCCCTTGCAGGCATTGGGCGTTGCCTCCATCACCTCCACCTTGCGGTCGTCGGTGAAGCGCATGAACAGCATCACATGCGAACCCGGGCGGTTCAGCGCGTCGCCCGGCTGCAGCGACCAGGGGTCGGCAAGCCGTCTGGTAATGCTCGGGATCGCCCGGGTCGAGACATGCATCTTCAGCCCCCAGGCTTCGCTGACGAAGCCGGAGCAGTCGACGCCGAGAATATTGGTTTGCGGCGCGCTCTTGGTGCAGACATTGCCGGCCGTCTGGCCGTCGACGACACCCTCGGTGAAGTCCTCGAGCGGCGTCTTGCAGCCCCAGCAATAGGGCACGCCCTTCACCGTCTGGCCGCGTTTGCCGAACAGGTAGAACGGCCGGCGCAGCCGGTTCATGTTGTCGCAAGCCGGCCCCGGATCCTTGCCGTAGGCCGCCGGCGTCACCAGCCAGTTCAGCGTCTCGAAGCCGATCGCCCGCTCGATGACGTCGCCGCGCGATTTCGGCAGGATGGCGACCTTCGGCCCCTTTCCGGGCTTGGCCGCCATCGATGGCTTTGCCGGCCTGGCGACGGCGAGCTTGCGGCCGGGTTCGCGCCCCTCGAGTTTCAGCACCTGCGCCCGGCTCTCCCCGGAGCGCAGAAAAAGCACGTCGCCGCGCGGGCCGATCGCCACGAACCGCCTGGAGAAGACCGTGCCGGGTTCGATCGGCAGGTCGTAGACGCGCTCCAGCACGCCGTTCGGCGTGAAGCGCACCACCAGCATGCCGGTCCGTTCCGGCCGCTCGGCGGGCACGAGTTCGACCAGCGCATAGGGCCTTCCCGTCGTGTCGATGTCGAGCAGTTCGACGGTGCCGATCCGGTTTTCCCCGGTGAGCTGAAGCGAGAGGAAATTCTCCTCCGAGCTCGCGCGCCGCAGCAGGATTTCCGCCTTGTCGTTTGCCGCCGAAACTTCTGCAACGATATCGCCGAGGCCGCGGCTCGGCACGTATTGAACAACCGGCGGGCGGGCTTGCGGCCGGCTGGTGCTGCGGCCGATCTCGTCGATGATGCTGTTCAGCGGACCGGGCGGCACCGAGCCCATCGAGGCGAAGACCGAGCGGGTGTAGTCGTCGGCATCGCCGCCGTCGATGGCGCGCAGGGTCTGCGAGCGGCCATCGGCGCCGGGGGAGCGCTCGAGCGGCACGATGCCGTCAGACCAGAGGTAGAGTTCGTTATGAACGACGGCGAGATCCTCCGGCGCCGCATTTTCGGGCAGCGGCAGGATCTCCGGATCGGCCTGCGAGCGTTCGCCGTCGACGGCGAGCACGCGGCCATTGTTCTGGTCGAGGATGTAGACGGTGCCGTCGTCGCCGACGGTGATCGCCGCCGGTCCGGATGCCTCGACCTCCTCATTGGCGGAGATGATGCCGACCGAACGGGCGCCGTCGCCGCTCGGAAGCTCGATCATCACCGTATCTTTTGCGAGCACAGGCCAGGCGATTGCGATCGCCGCGGCCATCAGAATATGCGAGCTGAAACTGCGCATTGCCGTGAACCCCGGAACAGGATCATCTTGGCCCTGGGGGCCTCGGTCTGAAGCCTGTTCACAATTAAAGAGTGAGAGAATGATGTCGCCCGAAAACCGTTCACAACTTTCGGCATCATGCCCCAAGTCCTTAAAATGTTAGGATAGAAGCGGCTCGTCAGCAAGGCGTTGCTTTCCAAACGATTTGGAGATCGGCGTCGACAATAGTACAACTTCATCGTCTTGGAGTTTTACTGGCAGGGAAGCCGATGCTGGACTGGAACGGTGACGAAGTGGCGCTCGACGTCAGCCTGCTGGAGCAGGTGCGCGCGGCAAGGATCGGCTTTTCCGATCGGGTCTGCGCCGCCTCGGCCAGCAAGGACGAAAAACATCTGGCGCAGTTGCGCTCCGAGCCGACCTATCTGATGGCCGAGTTTCTTTATTCGATGAAGGTGTTCGGCATCAACACGGCTGAAGATGTCGAGCGCTTCGCCGATCTGCACAATGATTACGTGGTGTCGCTCACCCGCGATCCGGCGAAGCTGCAACGCCTCGGGCTTTCGCAGGAGCGGGCGCTCGCTTCGATGTTCACCGCCGACACCAAGCCGCGGCTGATCCAGAACTGGGCTGAAAAATCAGGCGCCATCGATCAGTCCAATCTCGCCCGTTTCCTGGTCGCCGTCATGTCGAGCGAGACCTGCCGCAAGACGCTGATCGATTTCGAGACAGCCGGCTTCATGCAGCGCAGGCGCTCGCCCTATGGCACCATGGTCGTCTGGTCGACCGGCAGGATCGAGGAAATCTTCGGCGAAATGCTGCGCAATCTCCGCCTCGCCCTGCAGCAGCTGAAGATCCTCTGACCTCTCTCCAGCCGATTTCACCCCTCCCAATCGATTGGCGCCGAGCGCCGTTGCCTTCCATTCGGGCTCTCCCTATTGTCGTTCTGGAGCAATTCCAGCAAAAGTGTGCAGCGGTTGCGTTATGGCGCCCCTTGGACGGATGTGACGACGATGAAGAAATCCCGGCTCATAAGCGTGTCGATCGGCCTGCTGCTTTCGCTTGGGATGGCCGGCATCGGCTATGCCGGATCGGTCGAGGATGCGCTGGCGGCGCGAAACCCCGCGCTTGCGGCGCTGCGCCGGCACGATGAAAAGGCTTTTGCCGCCGCCGTTGCTGTTATCGCCGACCATGAACGCGCCGAGGGGCTGACGCCGGGCCAGGGCAAGCTGCCGGAGACGACCTCGCCCGGCCGCGACATGGGCTCGGGCTCCGGCAAGGAATTCACATCGGACAATCCGGATATTCTCTGGCTCTACAATTCCTCGCCGGAGGGAATGAGCGACCTGATCTCGATTCTGAAATCCGCCGGCCAGAAGCCGAAGAACTAACCGTCTTTCTCCAATCCGGTCCGACTATAAACGGACGGCGGATATTGCCGGCCGTGGGTCTTGCCGCGCCTCTGCCTTCGCGCAATCTTTCCGGCTCCAAATAATTTGTAACCCTCCCTCAAGCAAGACAGCCAAAGCCATCCCAATTTCACGGGTCGGTGCTATTCTCATCTTCAGCACAGTGTGAGATTGTTTCGAAGGGGGAGGTTCCGATGCTCAGCCGCAAAGCCATCCTGGCCGCAGCCACATGTCTTTCGCTTTTCTCGCCGATCCCCGAGGTCGGGGCGCAGAACGAACGCACGCTGACGGAAGCGCCGGCTCAGAGCGGGCCTGTCAGCATCACCTTCGATCGCGCCGAGGCGAGATATGCCGTCGGCGAAGTCGTCGGCCTCTTCATCCAGTCGAGCGAGAACGCTTATGTCACGGTGCTGAACGTTTCGCCGAACGGCTCCGTCACCAAGCTCTTCCCGAACAAATACCAGACCGATGCCCTCGTTGCCGCCGGCAAGCGCGTGCAGGTGCCGGATCCGGCGAGCGGCGCCAGGCTGCAGGTTTCGGGCCCGGTCGGGCAGGAGCAGATCAAGGTCTTCTATTCCTCCAAGCCGCTGACCATCTTCGCCGATCTCGGCGGCAGCGGCAGCGGCATGTTCCGCTCCATCGACGGCGGCATGGAGGCCGTCTCCCGCAGCCTCGAAGAAGCCCGCAGCCTCGGCACCAAGATCAGCAGCAAGACGCTGACGCTGACCACTGTCGACAGCACGGCCGCCCTGCCGCCTTCCGTCGTTCCGCCCGTCGCCGCCGTTCCCGCCGCAAAACCCGCGCCGGTCGAGCAGGCGGCAAAGCCGCCGGTTGCGCCGAAACCGCCGGCCGCCCCGAAGCCGAAACCGGTCGTCAAACCCGAAGTCGCCAAGAAGCCCGAGGCGATCGAAAAGCCGAAGCCCGCGCCCAAACCGGTCGAACAGGCCGTGACGCAGCCGCCGAAGAAATACAAGATCGTCACCAACCTGGCGCCCGGCCAGCAGCTTGCCGCCGATGAGCTGCAGCTGATCGGCCCCGCCGACACCACCGCCTCCACCCGGCCCAGCCAATATAAACAACCGAGCCAATATCAGCAGCCGTCCCAGTCTGCCCAGACCAAGATGCCGAAACTGCCGATGCCGCAGATCAAGATGCCGCAATTCAAGCTTCCCGGCGGTTTCAGCATCAAGATGCCGCCGATGAGCTTCGGCCGGTCGGCCGAACCCGGCCAGTCCGGCGAGGAAATCGAGGTCGCCAATGCCGATAGCCCGGCCTGCAACGCCCTGCTCGACAAGCTGAACACCGCCGTTGCCGCCAAGGATATCACGGCTGCCGCCTCCGAGGCCGATGCCATTGCCGTCAGCGCCGAATGCGGCCAGTTCCAGATCAACGCCCAACGCCGCGTCGCAGCCCTGAGGCTCGCCGCCGCCCAGGAAATGATGGCCGCCGACAAGCCGGTCGCCGAGTATGAACCGCTGCTCGTCGCCGCCGACAGCCCGCAGGTGCTCTGGCAGGCCTCCGCCACGCTCGGCGAGATCTATTTCTCCGCCCGCCGCTTCGCCGATGCCGCCGCCGATTACCAACAGGCGATCGAGATCATCAAGAACGAGACCCGCACGCCGAAGGCGCCGCCGGCCGAGACCATCTCCGATCTCATCCAGCGCGCCGCCCAGGCCCGCATTCTGGCCGCCAATCCCACCAGCGACAACCCGCAGGGCAGTTTCGTGCCGGCCGAGAAGGATCACCGCAGCGGCGTGCTCGGCGGCATCTATTCAGAAAATGTGCGCGGCATCGTGCCGGTCTCCATCCCGGTGCCGATCACCTTCGATTTCGACAAGTCGACCTTCACCTCGATTGGCACCGAGGCTGCCCAGGAATTGCTGCAAGCGCTGAAGGAGCAGAAGCCCGGCCGCGTCATCCTGATCGGCCATACCGATCGCAAAGGCGGCGACGATTACAATAAGAAGCTCTCCGAGCGCCGCGCCCAGGCCGTTGCCGATTTCCTGAAGAAAAACGGCATCGACGCCACGATCGACGCGGAAGGCCGCGGCGCCTCCGAACCGGTTGACGTGACCGCCACCGCCAACCTCACCGAAGACGATATCGACGCGCTCAACCGCCGCGTCGAATGGCGCCGCGAATAGAGGGGCGAGGGGGAACCGGCCATGTCCACATTCGCTCCCATGGCCGCCGCACTCGCCCTTCTTGTTCTGGCGGGCACGAACAGCCTCGCCAGGACGATCGAAGCTCCCGAGCGCGGCACGGTCAGAGCCGTTCTGATCGGCATCGATCTCTATCGCAATGTCCCGCCGCTGCACGGCGCCGTCGCCGATGCCGAGGATCTTTCCCTGTCGCTGCGCTCGCTCGGGGTCGAGGACATGACGCTCTTGAAGAACGGCGCGGCCGACCGCCAGGGCATCTTCGATGCGATCGGCGCCGTCACGCAAAGGGCAGGCGAGGGCGATCTCGTCGTGCTCGGCATCGCCGGCCACGGATCGAGCGAGCCGGAGCGCGTCAAGGGCTCGAAACCCAGCGGCCGCGACGAGGTCTATGTGCTGGCCGGCTTCGATACGAGGCTGCCGGGATCGCGCGAACGCATCTTCGGCGACGAATTCAAGGTGCTGATCCACAAGCTGGAGGAAAAAGGCGCCGAGGTGCTGTTTATCGCCGACACCTGCCATGCCGGCGGCCTCACTCGCGATGTCGACCCGCGCGGCGGCGAGATCACCTGGCGCCAGGCGCCGTCCTATACGATCGAGGAGGATGACCTGGCGCCGATTTCGACCACGGCCGATGCCCTCTCCACCGGCTTCGATTACAAGCGGTTGACCTTTCTTGCCGCCGTCGACGACCATACCAAATCGCCGGAAATATCGATTCCCGGCATCGTCCAGAAGCGCGGGGCGCTGAGTTATGCCACCGCCCGCGCCTTCGAAGGGGCGGCCGACCGCAACGGCGACGGCACTGTGACCCGCCGCGAGCTGTTCGAATATGTGCGCCAGTCGGTCTATCAGTTCACCGACCAGCGGCAGAACATCTTCACGCAAAGCCCGCCCGGGGCGGATCTCGACCGCGCCGTCGTCTATGCCTATGACAAAGCCGGCCCGGCGGAAGGGCACAAATCGAATGTGCCGCCCCCGCCGCCCGAACCCGCCCCGATCACCCTTGCCGCCCTCGGTTCGGAGCCGGTGCTGGAGGCTGTCGCTCCCGCCGTCACGCCGTTCAAGCTGACGGACGATGCCAATGCCGAACTCGTCTTCGATCCGCAAAAGCGCGAGGCGATCGCCGGCGGCGATGTCGTCGCCTCCGAAGTCGGCGCCGGCGACATGCCCTTCGTCGTCGACCGGATGGCCGCGCTCGACACGCTGAAGCGGCTGTCGGAGATCAACCCGCAAACCGTGCGGGTGACACCATCCGACAAGGTTCATCGCGACGGCGAGCGCGTCGGCGTCACGGTGTCCGAGCTTGCCGGGCGCAAGCTCGTGCTGTTCGACGTCACCGGCGATGGCACGGTGCAGTTTCTCTATCCCGGCGACAGGGAAGCCGATGCCGAGATGTCTGCGACCTTCGATCTCGATCTTTCCGTCGTCGCTCCCTTCGGCACGGACCTGCTCGTCGCGGTCACCTCCGATCAGGCGATGCCTGGTTTGGTGGAATTCCTGAAACAGAACGACCGGCGCCGCACCGCCGGCAACATCGCCAGACACCTCGGCGAGCTTCTGCCCGAGGGCGCGCGCGTCGGATTTACGGTCCTCTATACCTCCGCCGGAGCCAGGCTATGAGCACGTCGATCAGCAAGGTCTTCAACATTGCGGCCGTCCTTCTGCTGCTGGCCGCGCCGACGTTTGCGCAGCAGGATACCGATTTTGCCGGTGAGGATGGCGGGCGGGTGATCGGCGGCCAGGCGGCGAAGAAGGGCGAATGGCCCTGGCAGGTGAAGATCCTGGCGCCCGATCCCGAGCAGCGCGGCCGCTTCGGCGGCCATTGCGGCGGCTCGCTGATTTCGCCGCGCTGGATCCTGACCGCCGCCCATTGCGTCACCAGCGGCCGTTCCGGCAAGCAGGATCTCTTCGCCCGCGACCTCCTGATCGTCGAGGGAAAGCAGAAGATCGACAAGGTGATCTCGGTTGACGGCCCTGATAAGCCGGGGCTGTCCGTCGAGGACGTGATCATTCACGAGGATTTCGACCGCAAGGTCTTCGCCAACGACATCGCCCTCATCAAGCTTGCCGAACCTGCCGTCTCGAAGCCGGCAATCCTCGCCTCCGCCGCGGACGAGGCCGTGGAAAGCCCCGGCCACACCGCCGTCGTCACCGGCTGGGGTTACACCAAGGCCGATCACGGCTGGGATGACAAATACCTGCCGACCGAACTGCAGGAGGTCGAGCTGCCGCTCGTCTCGCGCGAGGATTGCCGCGCCGCCTATCGCGAGAGCTCTATGCGCATGAACCCGATCGACGAGCGCAATGTCTGCGCCGGTTATGCCGAGGGCGGCAAGGATGCCTGCCAGGGCGACAGCGGCGGGCCGCTGGTCGCGCAGCGCCCCGACAAGCGCTGGATCCAGCTCGGCATCGTCAGCTGGGGCGCCGGCTGCGCCGAGGCCGAACATTACGGGGTCTATACCCGCGTCGCCGCCTTCCGCGACTGGATCGCCGCCAGGACGGACGGTGACGTGCCGAACGCGCCCGACACTTCGGCTGCTGCCGCCGAGGATCAGGTGGCGGCAATCGACACCAAGCGCCGGCCTGCTGCAAGCGAGACGACGGCCGGCACCAAGCAGAAGCAGACGCCGGCTGCACAGCTCGAGGCCAACCTTGCAATTACGACGCCGCCCGGCAGCACGACCGCGCCTGCGGAAACGACGGAGACTCCAGCATCGCCTTCGCCCGAAGGCAGCCAGCCCGAGGTTCAGGCGCCGGCCGCCGAGCTGCCCATGGCAGTGCGTTCTCCCGGCGACCGCGCGCTTCTGATCGGCATCGACGATTATGAGATGCGCGAGGCGAAGCTGACCGGCTCGGTCGACGATGTGAAGGCGATGCAGCTCTTCCTCGTCAAGACGGTCGGCTACCGTCCGGAACAGATCCACACGCTCACCAATCGCAAGGCCACCCGCGCGGCGATCCTTGCCGAGATCGACGACTGGCTAGTGCGCCAGTCTCAAGCCGGCAGCCGCGTCTTCCTCTATTTCAGCGGCCAGGGCTCCGAGGAAATGGGCGCCGAGGCGACGACGAGCCCGACGCTGGTCGCCGCCGATGCCAGGCTGGTGCGCGAGGGGGCCAAGGTGACCGTCACCAACCAGATCCGCGAGACCGAAATCGCCGCCCGGCTGAACAGCCTCAGGGACCGCCGCGTCACGCTGCTGATCGATGCCTGCCATGTCGGCCCCGGCAGCCGCAGCGCGGTGGCCGCGCCCGCCGGCGGCACGGTGCGCTGCCTCGGGCCTGCTTTGGCGTCGCTGCAGCCGCCGAACCGCTCCGGCAAGGAGGCGAAATTCTCCTTCGGCGGCGAAACGGCGATGGTCTGGTCGGCGGTCAATGCCGGGCAATGGGCGCTGGTCGATACCGAGGCCAAACCGCCGCTCGGCGTCTTCACCCGCCGCTTCATCGAAGGCGTGCAGGAAGGGGTGGCGCGCGCTTCCGACAAGCCTGACGTCAGCAACGCCGCCCTGCTTGATTATGTCAGGCGCAAATCGGACGAATATTGCCGGGCCCATTCCGAGGACTGCCGCTTCACGCCGGTGCCGCAATTCTACGGCCTCCCGGATGCGCTTGGCCGCGACGTCGTCACCGGAGAGGAGGCGAAGACCCCGGTCGCCGCCGTCGAAAACACGCTGAAGACCGACAATGAGGCGGGCGTGGCCGTCGACGTGCTGCCCGGCACCTCGGTCAGCATCGGCGACAAGGTGGCGATGCGCGTCTCCACCAAGAAATCAGGCTACCTGATCCTCGTCGATATCGACGCCGCCGGCAAGCTGACGCAGCTCTATCCCAACAAGCGCTCGATGGGCCTGAAGCCGACGGCGAAGGGCGGCGACAACCGGCTCGATCCGGCCCGGCCGGTGGTCGTGCCGGATGCCCGCAATCCCTATATCGGTTTCGAATATGTGGTGGAGGGGCCGGCCGGCGTCGGCATGGTCGTCGCCATTCTCAGCGACAAGCCGATCGAAGTGCTCGACCTGCCTGACGTGCCGACACCGCTCGTCGGCCAGCGCGCCGCCTTCAACTATGTCTACGACCTCGCCCGCAGCCTCAGGATCGTCGGCGACGACGAGACCGGCGTCCAGGGCAAATGGTCGTTCGATTCCAAATTCTATCGCATCCGCTGAAAGGGAGGCGAATGATGTCGAGATCCATTCTGCTGGCGGGCCTTTCCGCTTCCCTGATGGCGCTGGCGCCCGCCCATGCGGGCGATGCCACCGACACCAGGGCGGTCCTTGCCGCCCAGGCCGGGCTTGCCGTCGACCTGATCGACCGCACGCTGGCGAAAGAGGGGGCGGCCAACATCATGGTGTCGCCGGCAAGCCTTGCCGCCGCGCTGGGTCTCGCGAGCCTCGGCGCCTCGGATGCGGGCAAGGCGGCCATCGCCCGGGGGCTGGGTTTCGGCGATGCGGTCAAGGGGCCGGAGAAGGTGCTCGACGAGATGAACCCGAAGACGCCGCCGGCGGCGGATGCGCCGCTGGCCTCAGGTGTTGCGATCGTCTTCGACGACAAGCTGGCGCTCCTCCCCGATGCCCTCCCCATGCTGGCCGGCCACCGTATCAAGCCGTCGATCGAGGATCTCGATCAGCCCCAATCCGTCGAGCACATCAACGGCTGGGTCAGGCAGGCGACGCGCGACGCCATTCCGGCGATCCTGGAAACGCCGCCCGGCGGCGGCTTCATCAGCCTCGGCGCGCTCTCCTTCAAGGCGCGCTGGAAAACCGCCTTCGAGGCTCAGAGCCCGGCCGCCCCGTTTCGGCGGCCGGACGGCTCGACGGTCTCGGTGCCGATGATGCATCTTGCCGGCGACGGCCAGAAATTCCGCGTCGACGATCGTTTCGCAGCCGTCGACCTCGCCTATTCTGGTGAAACCTACCGCATGGTGGTGATCGCGGCGCGCTCGGAAAAGGGTGTCGGCGGTTCCGATCTCAAAACCCTTGCCTCCTGGCTTCAGGGCGAGAAATTCGAAGCCGCCAAGGGGGAAATCTTCCTGCCCCGCTTTTCCCTCAATGACGGGCGTGATTTGATGCCGACACTCCATGCCATGGGCCTTTCGCCTGATAAGGCGAGCGATGCGGCTTTTCCCAGGTTCACCACGGAAAACATCAGCTTGTCGCGCGTTCTGCAGAAGACGATGATCAAGGTCGATGAGAATGGCACGGAAGCGGCGGCGGCAACGGCCGTGGTCACCGAGCGCAGCATCGATCCGAAACTGGTGCGGGTGAGCGCCGACGCCCGTTTCGCCTTCGCGCTTCGCGATACGAAGACCGGCCTGTTTCTCGCCGCCGGCCTGATCGGCGATCCGCTTCTGGCGGGTGAATGACATGCGCTTTGATGAAGACAAAATGGCAGGGGGACACGTGCATGAGAAGTGATCTGATCGCCCGCTACACGATCGGCGAGCCGGTCTATGAAAACGAGTTCATCGTCTATCCGGCTCAGGACAAGCGGATGGATCGTTCGGTCTTCATCGTCGCGCCTGACGTGGCGCTGAAACTGGACAAGGCCCGCTTCGAGCGGGTCTGGACCTCGGTCAACGAGGCCAAATCGCTGACGGCGCGGCGCTTCGTCGAGATCGAGGATCTGATCCCGCCATCGCCGGAAGACGACAACTTCTATATCGTCGAGAAGCGGCCGTCGAAGACGCTGCACCAGTATCTCGAGGAAACCGAGATGGTCGCCTATGACCGCGCCATCGAGATCGGCCGCCATATCCTCGAAGGGCTGGCGACGCTGCACGGGGCCGGTTACGCCCACAATGCCCTGACCGACCAGTGCATCTACGTGTCGGAGGATTATTCCGGCCTCTCGGTCCGGATCGGCAACCTGCACCTGATCTCCAGGATCGGCGAGCACATCATCCCGCCCTATGCGCCGGAATTCGGCGCGCCGGAGATCTATGCCAGCGGCACATTCTCGGCCTCCGCCGCACTCGACATCTATGCGATGGGCATGATCGCCTACAAGCTCTTCCTGCCGCGGCAGACCTATGCCAGCGTCTTCGACAGCGTCATGGTCTGGGAGGACGAGCACCAGCGCGAGCAGAGCTGGAAGAACATCCATCTCGACCCCTCCAACATCTTCCCGCGCCTCGACGTGCTGATCCCCGGATTTCCCGAGGGCCTGGCCAGCCTGATCGAGAGAATGCTGAGCCGCGATCCGGCACAGCGACCGCGCATGGGCGCCGATGCGCTCGGCGAATTCAGCCGCGTCACCACGGGCATCCAGCCGATGGCCTGGGACCCGCGCGGCGGCATGCCGCAACAGCCGGAAGCGCCGAAGCGGAAGAAATGGACGCTGGCGCATTTCTCGATGATCGGTGCGCTGCTCCTGATCTGCATCGGTGTCGGCGTCGTCACGATCCCGAAGCTGCTGCGCCCCGATCCCAAGCTCGTCGCCGATGTCGGCACCTGGAAAAAGGAGGCCGAAAGCCGCAGGGACAAAGCCGTCGCCGCCAAGGCGCCGGAACGCCCCTCCGGCGACGAGGCGAAGCTCTCCTATGATGCCGGCGCCGCCGCACTGACCGAGGCTAATGCCGCCCTCAAGGATGAGGACTACAAGAAGGCGCTTCCGGGCTACCAGAAGGCCGCCATCAGCCTTGGCAAATCGCTGATCTCAATCTCGAAAGAAAACGCTGAAAAGGCCAAATCGGCCGCTGCCGCCGCCGGCGGCGACAAGGCCCCGAGTTTTGCCGAGGCCGACAGCAAGATGAAGGCCGCCGCCGACAGCGCCGCCGCCCAGCAGATGCATGGCGCGGTCGACAACTATGAAGCAGCGAAAACGGCTTACGACGATCTCGCCAAGGGGCTGACCGCGCTGTCGGCAGCCGAAAAGGACGCCACGGCAAAACGCGAAACCGTCACCCGCATCGGCGCCGGCGACAGCCCCGACGTCGCCAAGGCGAGCGGCCTGATGACCGAGGCCAAGGCCAAGGCCGAGCAATGGCAGCTGCCGGCCGCGACCTCCGGCTACGGCGACGCCGCCAAGCTCTTCGCCGCACTGATATCGGATGTGATGGCGGCCAAGGACGAGGCGACGGCGCTGAGGCAGAAAGTCACCGATCTCCACGCCTCGCTGACGACGCGCGCCGGCCCCACTGATCCGACACTTGCCGCGCTGGCGCCGAAGCTCACCGAGGCCGATGGCCGCTACACCGCCGAGGCCTACAAGCTCGCCATCGCAGCCTATCAGCCGATCCTGACCGATCTCCAAGCGCTCTCGGCGCGCGGCTTCTGCCCGGTTGCACCCAATGTCGCCTTCGAGACCATCCCTGCCGGCAGCTATCCGCTCGACAACGTCCGGCTGATGACCTCGTCGCTGAAGGAGCTCGGCGGCATGCTCGGCGTCGCCAATGGCGCCGTGAAGGTCGAAAAATCCTTCTGCATGCAGGCCAAGGCGGTCACCCGCGCCGAGATGGCCGAGTATTACACCGCCAACTCAGACCCGGCCTCCGCCCAGGCCTATGCCGGCAATCCCGAGCAGCCGGCCGACGACGTGCCGCTCGCCGAGGCACAGAACTATACCGCCTGGCTGTCGAAACAGCTGAACGCCCCCGTCCACCTGCCGTCGGCGACCGAATGGATGGCGAGCGCCGTCAAGCTGACGACGGAAAAACTGCCCGACAACGGCGACATCATCCTGCAATGGAGCGCCACCCCCTGCGAAGCCGGCGGCAACGTCGCCTTCATGGCCCAGGAGGGCTCCACTTTCGTCGTCTGCTCGGATGCTTCGGCCGGCGGGATTTTTCGGGTGAGCGCCGAATTGAAGTGAGCAGGCAGAAGGGTGGGACTGAGCGGGTGAGCTGTGTGCCCCATCTTCTCCCCACTCGGGAATTCTATGGAGGGAAAGGCTCGTTCGTTTTGACAGTATCGGCGCCCCTCGCTCCCTCTTCTCCCCTCGGGGGTCCGAAGGACGGGTTGAGACCCGTGGCTCAACCCCGGTCGGTGGCCCTAGGGCGGATGAGGGGGCCACACGGCACGCCATTCATAGTCCCTTTAGCTGCTCTCATTCGCGATAGGCGAAACGTGATGCAACCGCATGGTTGAAGGAACTACAGAGTTAGCCAGCTTGAATTTGGGGCCTATCAATCACCACGGAGCTTTGACATGCCTGAACCACGCTCGCCACGTCTTGCTGTTCTAATCGACGCTGACAACGCCTCCGCAAAGATCGTTGACGGTCTATTCGAGGAAATAGCCAAGATCGGCGAAGCGAGCGTGCGGCGCATCTATGGCGACTTCGCCAATGCTCGCTCCAAGGCATGGATCGACGTCCTCGCAAGACACGCGATCATCCCTCAACAACAGTTTGCCTACACCACGGGCAAGAACGCATCAGACATCACGCTGGTCATCGATGCGATGGACTTGCTGCATAGTGGCCGCTTCGACGGTTTCTGCCTGGTGTCATCAGATAGCGATTTCACGCGTCTCGCCTCACGCATTCGGGAACAAGGGATCGATGTCTTCGGCTTCGGGGAGCAGAAGACGCCGGAGAGCTTCCGCCAGGCATGCCGGCGGTTCATCTACACGGAAAATCTGACGCCTTCGGTCGTGTCGAACGGAACGGACGCCGCACAGGTTGCGTCTTCCCTACGGCCGCCGAGCGCCGCAACACCGATCATCAAAAGAGTAATCGCGCAGATGGAAACCGAGGATGGATGGATCCCGCTCGGCGCGGTCGGAACCCAACTTGCCAATCTCGCATCCGACTTCGACCCACGGACGTTCGGATTCAAGAAGTTGAGCGATCTGATTAAGAAGACGAACTCCTTCGAGGTCGATCATGCCGAAGGCGGGCAATTTCGTATCCGCCTGAAACCTGCGCCAACAAAAAGCAGGGTGAAGCCGGCAACCCAACGCATCGGCAGATAACGCTGATTGGATCTCAGATCCCGCGAGGGTTTGCGTTTCGATATGATTTGGATTGTCGCTCCCTCTGCTTCGGCGGCGGCCTCGTCAGCGTAAGCGCCGAATTACGGCGAACTTTCATTCACAAATTCGCGTTCAAGCCGTGTCTAACGACAAATTTCAATTCCAAATTTTTAAATACGCGCGTACATTGAACATGGGGACTGTAGTATCCGTGCGTTGAGGGGTCGGGGAAAATGTGCTGGAATACATCATCAGCATTCACGCCTGTCGGGTTTGCTTTGCGAGGTCCGAAATCTCGCAAAATCGTGTGGACATTGGGTGACGCGGCGCGTCTCCTGATGAACGACTGGCCATGCGATGACGGCGAGGAATATATGGCTGCCGTCAAAGCCTGCGTCGACGCCATCACCGGCAAAATTGCCCCGGAACAATTCCGCGAAGTGCTTTTGCGTGCGGCCGACGAGGCGGGTATCCGTACGCTATCGCTGGTTCCGCTGGGAATGGGAGGGCCGCGGCCGGGCCTGCCGCCAATGATGCGATCGTAGGCCGTACATCGAGCGCCCAACCTTTTAGACGTCACCTCTGAGCCTACAGAGCGCTCACTGGGCTCGGCGTGAGGAACGGCAGATTCGGGGCCGTCAGCGGACTGTCCGCTTCTGACGGACAAACCACAGAAGCGGACGTGTTTCGTCGCTACAAAACAACTCAGATCTCAGTCCGCTCGGCCAATTCCAGTGCATCCTCAATGTCGACGCCGAGATATCTGACTGTGTTCTCGATCTTGGTATGGCCAAGCAGTATCTGGATCGCTCGAAGGTTGCCGGTGGCCTTGTAGATCATCGCAGCCTTAGTTCGTTGTAGGGAATGCGTACCGTGGTCCTCCCGACGAAGCCCGATCGCCGTCACCCACTCATCGAACAGCCGGGCGTATTGCCGAGTGCTGAGATGAGCACAGGGATCGACGCGACTGGGAAAAGCGAAGTCATCGACAGTTCCTCCCCTTCGTTGAAGCCAGGCGAGCAGACTAGCTCTGACCTCAGTCGTAATTTCGAACTGCACGGGCCGTCCAGTCTTCTGCTGGACGACGGTGGCGCGAGTTCGAATGTCGTGGCCGGTGACGAGTGTCCCGATTTTCAGCTTTACCAGATCGCAGCCACGGAGCTTGCTGTCGATGGCAAGATCGAAAAGCGCCCGATCTCGCATCCTTCCTTCACGGTCGAGGAAGAAGCGAACTGCCCAGATCTGGCGCTGCTTGAGAGGCTTCTTGACACCAACTTGTTTACCCGCTTTCCAAGCCGGTCGACCCAGCGCGCTATCATATTGTGAGATTCCCATTTCCGTTCTCCTATGGCCACCATTGGCCACAGGAAAAACGCGCATCGTACAATTAGATGACGGGACCGTGTGCGGACCGACTGCTAGCTTGCGGCCAGCCTCTTGGTTCATCCTTCGAATTGCTCCTGGGTGACATGCTCCATCCAGTCCACGACCTTTCCGTCGAGATGTTCTTGGATCGCGATGTGGCTCATCGCCGTTGTCGGCCCCGCGCCGTGCCAATGTTTCTCGCCAGGCTCGAACCACACCACATCGCCCGGGCGGATTTCCTGTCTCGGCCCACCTTCGCGTTGAACGCGTCCCAAACCGCTCACGACGACGAGGGTTTGGCCCCGCGGATGAGTGTGCCAAGCGGTTCGAGCGCCGGGCTCGAATGTGACCGTTGCGGCGGCACCGCGTCTAGCTTCGTTGGCGGCGAACAGCGGGTCGATTCTGACCGAACCCGTGAACCAGTCCGACGGACCTTTGCCGGAAGGTTGGCTGCCGAGTGAAATAATATCCATGTCGAACCTCCTTTGTGGGACCGAGCCGACCACCGGAATGGTGGCCGGCTTAACGGCATTATGCCGCCAGGTGCTGGTTGAAGAACTGGGCGAGCTTGTCGAAGGGAATGATGTCTGTCTTGTCGTAGAGGTCGACGTGGCTCGCGTCTGGGATCACCATCAGTTCCTTCGGCTCTGCCGCTGCTTCGAACGCCGTCTCAGCGAAGTAGAGCGAGTGAGCCTTTTCGCCATGAACGAACAGAACCGGACGCGGGGAAATCTCCGCGATATAGGACAGGATCGGCATGTTCATGAACGACAGTGGTGTTGTCTGCGTCCAGGCGTTACGGGAGTTGACGGCGCGCTTATGGTATCCGCGCGGCGTGCTGTAATAGTCGTGATAGTCGATCATGAACTGCGGAGAGCCTGCCGAGACAGTGGCGTTGTAGGCAGGCTGATAGGCGGGGCTCCCCTTTTCCGCGTCGATCCAGCGCTGACGGCTCATCTGTTCAAGCGCCTGGGTGCGCTGTTCTAGCGTGACGCTGTCATTGTAGCCCTTCGACATCACGCGGGTCATGTCGTACATCGTGCTGGCAACGACGGCCTTAACACGCTTGTCGATCGCGACGGCGTTCAGAGCCATGCCGCCCCAGCCGCAGATGCCGATAACACCGATGCGCCCACGATCGACCTCCGAGCGCAGGCCGATGTAGTCGACCGCTGCGCTGAAATCTTCTGTGTTTATGTCCGGCGATGCGACATTGCGCGGCTCACCGCCGCTTTCGCCTGTAAAGGACGCGTCGAAGGCGAGCGTGATGAAGCCGCGTTCGGCCATCGTCTGCGCGTAGAGACCGGAGGACTGCTCTTTGACCGCGCCGAAGGGGCCACCTACGGCGATCGCTGGAAGGCGGCGATCACCGCGGTTCTTCGGGAGGTAGATGTCGCCGGACAAGGTGATGCCGTAGCGGTTTTTGAATGTAATCTTCTCGTGGTCGACGGCTTCGCTCCTGGGAAAGGTCTTGTCCCAGTCCGCAGTGTCCTGGGCGATCGCTGGGCCTCCGACGGCGTTCGTGACACCCAGTGCGGCGACTCCGACTCCGGTTAGCTTGAGGAAGGTACGGCGAGCTTCATTGTGGTCGGTCATATGTGCTTCTCCTTGACAATACTGCTTGCAGTGGGTGGTTTGGTCCGGACACGAGGGCGCGGGTGCGGAAACGGGAGGTCTCCACATCGGCAATCCTGGTCTTGAGCGTAGTCGGCAGCCAGCGGGCTCGAACCTCCGGCTGGCTTCCGGAAGGGGCTAGAGGCGCAACAGCGTCTTGATCGCGCGGCGATCGTCCATCGCCTTGTAGCCTTCGGCGACGTCCTCCAACGGAAGTTCGAGGTCGAACACCTTGCCAGGATCGATCTTGCGGCTGAGGATCAGGTCGAAGAACTGCGGCAGGTAGCGGCGCACAGGGGCGGGACCGCCGAGCAGGTTCTTCTGAGCGAAGAACAACATCTGCCCGTCAAGTGATACGCCATGCGGAACGCCGACAAAGCCTATTGAGCCGCCCGGCCGAGCCGCGTTGACCGCCTGCATCATCGATTCCTGTGTGCCGACGCATTCCAGAACCGAATCAGCGCCGATGCCGTTCGTCAATTCCCGAATCTTGGCGGCACCTTCGTCGCCGCGCTCGGTGACGATATGCGTCGCGCCATATTCCAGCGCCAGTTCCTGGCGGGACTTGTGTCGGCTCATCGCGATGATCCGCTCGGCACCCAACTGCTTGGCAGCGAGGACACCCATGAGGCCAACCGCGCCGTCGCCTACCACAACGGCCGTGCAGCCTGGCTGGACACGCGCGGCATCCGCGGCATACCAACCCGTGCCCAGTACATCTGATGCGGCGAGCAGACTCGGTATCAAGTCTTCGGGCGGCATCTCGGCGGTAGCCACCAGCGTGCCGTCGGCATTGGGGATGCGCGCGATCGGCGCTTGCCCGCCAGACATGAACTGGCGATTGACGCAGGACGACGGCCAACCGCCAAGGCAATTGGGGCACTTGCCGCAAGACAGCACGAAAGAGCCGACGACGAACTGGCCGGGCTTCACCGTTGACACGGCCGATCCGACCTCGACGATGACACCGCAATACTCATGACCCATCTGGGCGGGTTCATTGACAGGCTGGAGTCCGCGATACGGCCAAAGATCGGAGCCGCAGATGCAGGACGCCGAAAGCTTGATGATCGCGTCCGTCGGCTCGATGATCTTGGGTTCTGCGACTTCGACGCAACGAACATCGCCGGGGCTGTAGAGAACTGTTGCACGCATGATCGTGTCCTTCCTTAAATTATTCGACGCGTTCGATGCGCAGGGGAAACTCGCCGCGGGTCAGCATCGGTTCGATCCCGCCGTCGACGCGCCCGAGGCGGATCAAACCGCTGGAATAGCGATAGGATGCATAGAACAGGATGACGTCACCCCAAGGCGCGTAATAGCAGACGTCGCCGGGCTGTTCGTTTCCGAATGGACCGCTGCCGTACTCCGTCAATTTCCGTGGCAGGTAGGCAATCTTCTCGTTGTTGGAATAGTCCTCGATCTTTAGGTCGAGCGGCAGCATCGATGCGAAGTCCCGTGCCGAGGGATTGTCGTAGAGGGTCGCGTTGACGGTGTGCCTGTCGAAGCTGAAGCGGACTTTCATATCTGTGGCCTCCTGATTGGCGGGGTCGCGGCGCTGCTGGCCGAATGCCAACGGCGGGAACATCATGGTGGCGAGGCTGCCGACCCACACCGTTCGGCGATGCAATTGAAGCAATGTCATACGGCGTTCCTCCGGGCGTTGCGCATGGCGGCAAGCGCGAGAATGGATGAAGCCGCCAAGATGAGGGTCGCAAGAGCGAACGGGCCCCACCATCCGATGGTGTCGAACAGATATCCACCGCCCGCGGCTCCAGCCGTGATGCCGAGTTGGATGACGGCGACGCTCAGTCCGCCGCCAGCTTCGGCGTCATCGGAGATGTGCCTGCTCACCCAGGTGCCCCAGCCCACGGGCGCAGCGGTGCCGAAGAAACCCCAAGCAACCAGCAATGCCGCCACGAGCAGAGACGCCGAGGTGAGTGCGACCATGCCGATCGCGAGCAGTGCCATGACGGCGGGAATGCCGATAAGAAGGCTGAACAGGCGTGTCCGCAAAGCTTTGCCGATCGCGATCGTGCCGAGCACGCCTGCGAGGCCCATCAGCAGAAGCACGAGGGAGATGGATTCGATGGAGAAGCGTCCCGCGGTCTCAAGATAGGGCCGCAGGTAGGTGAACAGTGCGAACTGGCCCATGAACAGGAACATAGTCGAAGCCATGCCCAGAAGGACCTGACGGCGGGCGAGAAGCCGCAGCACGTTGCCGCCGGACTTCTGATCCCGAGGCGGCATTGGCGGTAGGCTGCCCCACTGCCAGACAAGCGCCAGCATCGCGATGGGAACGACAAGGAAGAACGCGCTGCGCCAGCCGACATATGCACCCAGCAGACTGCCCAGCGGCGCGGAGATCGTGGCTGCCAGTGCGTTGCCGCCGTTGATCCAGGCGAGCGCCTTCGGGATCTCGTTCTCCGAGACCAGGCGCATGACGATCGATGTCGACATCGACCAGAAGCCACCGATGGCGATGCCGAGCAGGACCCGGCCAAGCATCAGAACCGGATAATTTGGCGCGAACGCCACGATCGTTCCCGACACGACGAGCAGCGATGTGAAACCACTCGCGACGAGGCGGCGATCGAGCCGACGCGTCAGGTGGGCGACTACAAGACTGGTGAGTACGGCGAACACCCCGGAGATCGAGATCGCCTGTCCCGTTTGTCCCTCTGTGATCGCGAGATCGTGAGCCACGAGCGGCAGCAAGCTCACAGGCATGAACTCCGAGGCGATGAGGACAAACGCAGCCAAAGCCATCGAAAACACCGCACCCAAGGCCCCTGCTATGCGGACGGGCTGTTGATCGCAAGTCAATGCCATTGGTTCGCGTCTTCCTCATCATTGCTTCGTTACGATCGAAATATACGCGGTGGTCATTCCAAGAATAAGGTGCCATAATCCGAAAGGACTTATCGATTGCCAATATGAATAGGAGCTGGCCTGTTGGAGCGGCAGGACCTCAACGACATGTTGTCCTTCATCGCAGTGGCCGAGGAACGGAGCTTCACCAAGGCTGCCGCAAAGCTGGGGACATCACAGTCCACGCTGAGTCATACTATCAAACAGTTGGAAGCACGGTTGGGCGTCAGATTGCTGACGAGGACCACGCGGAGTGTTTCACCGACGGACGCTGGGGACCGATTGCTCAAGGCCTTCGTGCCGCGACTTCGTGAACTTGACGGCGAACTGGAAGACCTGATGTCGGCCCGAGACAAGCCTGCCGGGGCGGTCAGGATCACACTTTCGGACCACGCACTGGAGACTGTCGTTTGGCCGAAGGTGCGGCCGCTTCTTCTGGAGTATCCCGATATCAAGCTTGAGCTCAACATCGACAACGGGTTCCGGGACATTGTCGAAGAACGATTTGATGCGGGTGTTCGTTTGGGCGAGAGCCTCGACAAGGACATGATTGCCGTGCGCATTGGTCCCGATTGGCGGCTCGTTGCGGTCGGCGCGCCCTCCTATTTCGCCAACCGTCCTGTTCCCGAAGTTCCGCAGGACTTGGTGGAACATGTCTGCATCAACACCCGGCAATCCCGATCGGGCGGTCTCTATGCATGGGAATTCGAGAAGGACGGCCGCGAACTCCGTGTCCGTGTCGATGGCCAGATCACGCTGAACAGCTCGATAGCCCAAGTCGAAGCAGCCACGGCGGGCTATGGCATCGCCTACGTTCCGGAAAACCTCGTGGAACGTCAGATCGCCCATGGGGAGCTGATCCAGATTCTCGACGATTGGTGCCCGTTGTTCACAGGCTACTATCTCTACTATCCCAGTCGACGCCAGAACTCGGCAGCGTTCCTGCTGATCATGAACGCTCTGCGATTTCGGGCTGAGTGACTTCGTGATACGAGCATGACTGCTATTGGCGCGTCAGAGACGTCGGGTTTGGCGCGTGTCGGCGCACCGGCGACTTACGCTGCCACAGAGCTGTGGCCGCTTTCGGGCATCAGCGATGACGACCTTTACGACCGAACTAAGGGGCGCTTTGCTGATCGGCCGCTTCCGACCCATAGCGGCCGCAAATGGCTTTGAGGGGCAATATTCCTTATAGTCGCTCCCGGTGCCGGCAATAGAGCGCCGGTCGCGCTCCGCGAGTGTGAACGAATATGTTGAAACTTCCGCCACCGATATGGGCCCTTCTCTACTTGATCCTCACTGCGGGCGCCAGCTACTTGGCCGGGTGGCCCGCCGTACCTTGGGTACATAGCCTCTTCGTCGGGATCGGCCTCATCGCGGTGAGTTTCATTGCTCCAGTTTGGGCCTTGATACTGTTCCGACGTGCGGGCACCCAGGTCAATCCCACCTCGGAAACCAACAACAAGCTGGTCACCGGCGGACCTTTTCAGTTCACCCGCAATCCCATGTATCTGGGCCTCGTCGTCCTCAGCCTCGGTGTGGCTGTGGCGACGGGCGCTATTCTTATGTTCGCCGCCCCTCTCTTGGTGTTTGCTACCGCCAATTGGGTCCACATCCCCTTCGAGGAAGCCAAGATGCGCCGCCAGTTCGGCCCGGCTTTCGACGACTACGCGCGGAACGTGAGACGGTGGCTTTAAGAGCCTCGCTTGTTTCGGCTGCGCGACAAAGCAGGTACTATAGTTTGGCGGCCGGAATGGCTGCTTGCCGCCCATACAGGAGGTAGCTCAGGCGTCTAGTGGAGCGTCGGCTTTGGACATTCCGCTCGACTTATCTTAATGGCCGGAACGAGGGCGCAAAGCCGCCATCTCCCACATCAACGAAGAGTCCCTCTTAGGACAGACTCGGTCGGTTCAGATGCAAGAGAAGCCAGAATCGCCGGCGAAGCCGGCTACCCGGAGGCTTGCAGGTGTTGTATGCGGCAGCCGATAAGGTTCCGGTCAGGGCCGGAGCCGAGGTCCTGGCTATGGCCCGCCGCCCGCCGATCGCTCCTTCGGCCTCTCAGCCCTCGGATTTCAGCTTGCCGCCGACCCCCCAGGAATCCTTGGCAATCTCCGTGATCAGGATCTCCAGCGATTCCGGCGGGCAGGCCAGGGTTTCGACGGCGGCCTTGGTTGCTTCGCGCACGAAGGCGCGTTTCTGCTCGTCGGTGCGGCCGGGATGCATCTGCAGGTGAAGAATGGGCATGTTTTTCCTTCGTTTTTGGCAATGTCCTTCGCCTTGCGGCGGGCATCACGACTATGTTGTAAATGCTGAGGTTGATAAATAAGCTGCCGGCATCGTCATTCGAAACCTGTGAGTAGGCAATCATGGACAAGCTGGCCGGCATGGCGATGTTCGTCAGGGTCATCGACAATGGCAGTTTCGCGGCCGCCGGGGAGATCGCGCGGGTGTCGCCGGCCATGGTAGCCAAGCACATCAAGACGATCGAGACCCGGCTCGGGGCCAAGCTCATCCATCGCACCACGCGGCGCCATCAGCTAACGGAGGTCGGCCAGCTCTATTACGAGCGCTGCAAGCGCGCGCTTGCCGAAGTGGCGCTGGCCGAGGCTTCGGCAAGCGAGCTGCAATCGGCGCCGCGCGGCCGGCTTCGGCTGGTGGCGCCCGTCAGCTTCGGCACACAAGTCCTGGTGCCGGCGCTGATCGAGTACCAGAATGCCTATCCCGACGTCAGCATCGAGCTGTCGCTCGACAACAATGTCCATGATCTCGTCGGCGAGGGGTTCGAGCTCGGCATCCACATCGGCCCGCTATCGGACAGCAGCCTCGTCGCCCGCGCACTCACGCCCTATCGGCGCATTCTCGCCGCCTCGCCGGGTTATCTTGCCCGCCATGGCCGGCCGGCCTTGCCGGAGGATCTGACGACCCATCTCTGCCTCGGCCATTCCTATTGGCGCATGCGTGACCGCTGGCACCTGGTCGGGCCGGGCGGCGAAATGCGCGATGTGCCGGTCTCCGGAAAATTTTCCACCAATCAGGGCGCAGCACTGCGCATGGCCGCGCTCAGCGGCGCGGGAATCGTGCTTCAGCCGGAACTGCTGCTCGCCGCCGATATCGCCGAAGGGCGGCTTGAGCAGGTGCTGCCGGAATGGTCCTACAGGCCTGTGCCGATGTACCTCATCTATGCCCCAAACCGGCGTCCGACAGCGATGCTGCGGACGGTGATCGATTTCCTGGTGGAACGATTCGGCTAAGCCGATCGATGTCGACATAGTGACGGGCGTGCCGGCTCATCCTCCGTCCGGTGAGACTCTTCTCACCGGATCAAAGCCCGTGATAAGAGCGCTCATGGGCATCAAGAACTATTTGATCGAAGGCAGTTCGGGCACTGGAAAAACCTCTGTCGCTTCCGAACTGGAGCGGCGGGGCTACCATGTTGTCCATGGCGACCGCGTCCTGGCATATGTGGGCGACCCCGAGACAGGCCAGGCACTCGCGGGACCACCTGAAGGCGCCGATCGCCTTGTCTGGGGATACGCGCATTGGATCTGGCCTGCCGAAAAGGTCCGGGCCATTGCTGCCGACACCACCCACCCTGTCACTTTCTTCTGTGGCGGCTCGCGCAATTTCCACAAGTTCTTGCACCTGTTCGATAAGGTTTTCGTGCTCGACATCGACGTTGAGACTTTGAACCGGCGATTGGATGGGCGGCCCGATGAGCCTGGCTTCGAGCCGGCCGAGCGGGCTCTGGTGCTCCGTTACCATAAGACCCGGGAGTATCTTCCCGTCGGCATCAATATCGACACGGCGGGCAGCATTACGGGTGTCGTCGACGATATCCTCGCTCAGCTCACCTAAAGTCCTGAAGCTGAATCGGATGCGAAGCGCTCGATCATTGTTCGAAGTGCGCTAAGCCGCGTGAAAGCTGATCAGCTGGATTTCCGTTCGTAGGCACCGGCAGCCGCCGCGGTGCATGACCTCGAGTGGCCGGTCTTCGGCGAGGAAAGTTCGGGGACGCTTGCGCTACCTGCGCGAGCAGGTTATACACTGAACCATATGGTTCAGTATGAAAGTCCTCCTCTCGATCTCTCATTCGCGGCGCTGTCGGATGCGACCCGCCGCGGGATCATCGATCAGCTTGGGCGAGGGGACGCGTCGATCACCAGTCTCGCGGACAAGTTCCAGATGACGCTGACCGGCATGAAGAAGCATGTCCAGGTTCTCGAGCGGGCGGGGCTCGTCGTCACGCAGAAGGTCGGACGGGTGAGAACCTGCAAGCTCGGGAAACGCGGCCTCAAGGCAGAGGCCGAGTGGATCGAGGCGCATCGCAGGCTGTTCGAGGCCCGCTTCGAAGCATTGGACGAAATCATCAGCGAAATGAAACGGGAGGAAAGCGATGACTGAGCAAGTTGAGAGGGCAGGTGGCGCGCAGAACCGCACGTCGGTCGAGCGCAGAGGGGATCGCGAACTCGTGGTAACCAGGATATTCGATGCGCCGCCGAGCACGGTTTACAGGGCGTGGAGCCGGCCCGAGTTGTTCCAGCGCTGGTGGGTGCCGAAATCGGTGCCCGGCATTTCGCTGGTATCATGCGAAATGGACGTCCGCACCGGCGGCAAATATCGGCTGGAATTCGGCGCCGGCGGTTCGGATACCATGGCCTTCTATGGCAAGTATCTCGAGGTGGCGCCGAACGAGCGCATCGTCTGGACCAACGACGAGGGCGAAGAGGGCGCAATCACCACCGTGACCTTCGAAGACCAGGGCGGGAAGACACTTGTGGTTTTCCACGAAGTCTATCCGACCAGGGAGGCGCTTGAGGAAGCACTGCAGGGCTCGGCTGTCGCATTGCCGGAGCAGTTGGAACAGCTCGACGAATTGCTTTCCAGCCTGACCGAGTAGCGCACGGCCTTCAGGCCGCCTTTGCCGCCATCCACGCACATCTGGAACGCAACTCGTCCTGTTTCATTACCGCGGAGGCGGTAAGCAAGGGGAGTTATGGCAATGCTGATCCAGGGAAT
The DNA here is from genome assembly GCF_019685435.1 of Rhizobium sp. NLR10b. NCBI lineage: Bacteria > Pseudomonadati > Pseudomonadota > Alphaproteobacteria > Hyphomicrobiales > Rhizobiaceae > Rhizobium > Rhizobium sp. NLR10b. The sequence continues at coordinate 241,202 of NZ_JABDWV010000001.1, forward strand.
CTACGCCGCGCTCGCAACGGCAGACATGGATAAAGCGGAGAAGTTTTACACGCAGCTGTTTGACCGGGAGCCCGATGATCGTCCGATGGAGGCGTTGATCCAATGGCGCAACGTCGCCGGAGCGAATATTCAAATCTTCCTCGACAAGGAGAATGCTGGTTTCGGCAGGCTGACCATTGTGGTGCCGAAAATGGATGAAGCCCGCAGAGCGCTCGAAGAGATTGGGGTGACGCTCACAGGTGAATCCGAGGGTGACTACGGAAGGATTGCCCAGATCGCGGACCCGGACGGCAATCGCATCACCCTTGCGGAGCCGCCCTCCCGTCCATTCGATACGCAGCGAAGATAGCGCCGTTGCTTGACGCTCTGGTTTGCGCGCGCCTAACGGCAATGGAACCTTCGGCAGCGCCGAAGTGTTGTGCTCGGCATGATTGCGGGAGGCATGACCGATGTACATCATTGTTGGCGGGACGGGGCGCGTTGGCTCAGCAGTGGCGAAGACGCTGCTCGACGGGGGCGAAGCCGTCACCATCGTCACCCGAAACCCTGAGAAGGCGGGCGCATGGCGACAGCGGGGCGCAGAAGTGGCGATCGCCGACGTCCACGACGTGGCCTCGTTGAGGAAGGTGTTCCGCTGCGGGAAGCGGGCCTTCCTGCTGAACCCGAACGCTGACATCGCGAGCGATACGGACCGGGAGGAGCGCGAGACCGTGTGCTGCCTGCTCGAGGCGATCGAAGGGTCCGGGCTGGAGAAGGTGGTGGCGCAATCAACCATGGGCGCGCAGCCGGGCGAGCAATGCGGCGATCTCAATGTCCTTTACGAACTGGAGACGGGCCTGAGAGGCCAGCCGATTCCCGCCAGTGTCATCCGCGCAGCCTATTACTACAGCAACTGGGATATGATGGTGGAACCTGTCGCGAAGGACGGGGTGCTATCAACCATGCTCCCGGCCGACCTCACGCTGCCGATGGTCGCGCCCGAGGATCTGGGAAGTGTGGCTGCACAGCTCCTGCGGGAGCCGATCGACCGGATCGGCATATACCCAGTCGAAGGGCCGGAACGATACTCTCCCAATGACGTTGCCGCAGCCTTCGCCGCCGCCCTCGGCCGGGCCGTTCGCGTCGAGGTGATCCCGCGCGAAACCTGGGAAGACGCATACCGCAATTTGGGCTTCTCCGACGCGGCGGCGCACTCATATGCCAGGATGACGGCTCTCACCGCCGATGGCCCCGAATATCCCGAGGACTCAATTCGCGGATCGATCTCGCTCCAGACATACATAGATGGGCTCGTTCGGGACTCGTCCTGACGCGCCTTCGTATGGGACTTGTGCCGGGGCAGGCGCCTCGTCTTCAGGTGGCGACCTCCATGGGATCGCTGAAGCCGCCACGGCGTTTTCATCAACCGCGTTCGACCAGTTTGCGGATAGCGGTCTCAAAGGTCGTTGTGCCCTTGCGCGATCGGGCCTCGCCATCTTCGAACTCGATCCAGCCTTCGTTGAAGCCGTCAAGCATGCGCATACGGGGTCGGGGGTTCTGCATGCCCTGGTTCAAAAACAGCGCTTCCCATGTCTCCCTTGCCACCGGCTCGGCACGGACCCTCTTGCCGAGCACGGCAGAGAAGGCCTCCGCCATCTGCAGCGGCGTGATGCGGAGCGGACCCTCAAGCTCGACGATGCGTTTACCGGTCCAGTCCTCCTGCAGCATTTCAGCCGCAGTTGCGCCGACATCGCGCACGGAAACCATTGGCACCGGTTTGGTGACCGGCTGCAGAAAGCTTGGCATGATGCCGCTCTCCCTTGCCGGCGCGATGTCCCAGGCTGAATTCTCCATGAACCAGCAGGCGCGCAAGAACGCTACCGGCATCGGGAGTGTCGACATTGCCCGCTCGACGAGGCCGAGCTGGCTCAGCAGATTCTCCTGCTTTGCCTGCGCGCCGATCGTCGACAGGCACACCACCTTCTTCGGTGACGCCTTTGTGAGCGCCGTCTTGAGCACTTCTATGATTGCTTTCACCTCCGGGAAACCCGGCGCAGGATCGAAGCTTGGCGGCAGAAGCAGGAAGACGCCCTCGGCGCCTTCGAAGGCTTGGGCGAGACCCGCCGCGTCCGTCATGTCGGCAATGGCGACTTCCGCACCTCGATCCCGCCAGGCGCCTGCTTTTTCCGCGTTGCGCAGGACTGCACGGACAGCAAGACCCTGATCTATCAGTTTCGCGCCGACCACGGCGCCGACCTGACCTGTTATTCCAGTGACAGCAAACATTATCGGACTCCTTTTGTCAGCGGCTTTCGCCGCGCCGAGTGAATGATGCGCCAAAGTCGCCTTTGACTGAATTGCCCTTTTGTCAGATAGTTCATGACAAAATATCAGGAATTGGATGATGTTCGACGGACGATTGCTGAATGGGGTCAGCGTGCTGGCCGCCGTCGTTGAGAGCGGCAGTTTTGCGCGGGCGGGCGAGGCGCTGGGGTTGACAGCTTCCGGGGTCAGCCGGGCGGTGGCGCGACTTGAGAGCCGCATCGGCGTGCGGCTGCTCGAGCGGACGACCCGTTCCCTGAGGCTCACCGATGACGGCACGCGTTTCTACGAGCAGGTCGTGCCGTTACTCGGTGGCATCGAAGAAGCCGCTGCCTATGCGGCCGGGACGACGCAGACGGTGCGCGGGAGGCTGCGGATCAATGTAGATCCCTATTTTTCGCGGCTGATCCTCGCGCCGAAGCTCGGCACCTTTCTCGACCGCTATCCCGATCTTCAGCTCGAGGTGGTTACAAGGAACGAGATCGGCGATCTTGTCGCCGACGGCATGGATGTGGCGGTGCGCTTCGGCGAAATCCCGGCCAAGAGTTCGCTGATTGCCCGGCAACTCTTTCGCACGAGGGTGATCACGGTTGCCGCGCCGTCCTATCTCGCACGGCATGGCACGCCGACGCTGCCTGCCGACCTGACCGATCACACCTGCATCCAGTATGAGGACCCCTTGACGGGCAGGCCTTTCGAATGGGAGTTGCGGCGCGGAAAGAAGGTGGTGCCGATCCAAACGCATGGGCGCATCCTCGTCAATGATGCCGGTACGGCCCTTGCCACCTGTCTCGCCGGGATCGGGATTGCCCAGGTCTTCTCGCTCGGAATGAAGCCCTATCTTGACAGTGGCCAGTTGGTCGCTCTCTATCCGGATTGGCCCGATGAGACCTTTCCGTTGCACTGCTTCTACACCTCCCGCCATCATGTGCCGGCCAAGGTTCGCGCCTTTATTGATTTTTGCTTCGAAATCGTCAGCTAGATGCCGCTGCGAGGATCGGCTCGGAGGCTTTTACCGGGCATCTTCAGCGGCTTCCAAAAGCGCCATAAGTCGCATTACAATTGCCGGCGATGTGGCCTTGCCTCAGGCGACGGACCAGCCACCGTCCACCAGCAGGTTCGCGCCGGTGATCAGGCTCGCAGCCGGCGATGCCAGGAAGACGACGGCGCCCACGACATCATCGGTTTCACCGATCCGGCCGAGGGGAATGTGATCGAGCGTCGCTTGGCGATTGGCGGCGTCGGATAGAAAGGGTGCCGTGCCATCCGTATGGATGAAAGTCGGCGATACGGTGTTGACGGTGATATTGTAGCGTGCCCACTCGGCCGCAAGGCAGCGCGAGAGGTGATTGATGGCCGCCTTGCTCATGCAATAGATGGCCTCGCCGCGCAGGGCCACGGTGCCGGCCTGTGAGCTGATGCTGATGATCCGGCCGCCATTCTGCTTGATCATCTGGCGCCCGACCGCCTGGGTCATCAGGAAGGTGCCCTTGACGTTGACATCGAGGATCTCGTCGAGGTCCTTCTCCTCGACGAGCTCGGCGAGATTGCCGGGAGCCACGCCGACATTGTTGACGAGGACGTCGATCCGATCAAACGTCGTCAACGCCGCGTCGACGGCTTGTGCGATATGGGCTTTGTTGGGAATTTCCAGTTCAACAGCGAGGACTTTTCGTCCCGTGCCCTCGAGCTCGGCGACCAGGTCCGCCGAGGCTGCGACGTCACGGACCCCCAAGACAATATCGGAGCCTGCCGCGGCACAGGCAAGCGCGCAAGCTCGCCCGATGCCACGGCTCGCGCCTGTTACCAAAGTCACTTTGCCCTCAAGGCTGAAGTCCGGCGCGTTCCTCTGCATCATGGTGCCTCCCTTGATGAAATCAATTTATGCCAGAGTCGGCGCGGCTGCCAGATACTCTGCGCATGTGCAGCGGCCTCCCCGCCGGACCGCAGCGCCGAGGTTCAAGAGAGCCTCATCATGAGTTGCCCCGCAGAGGGCCTCGAAGGACGAGGCGGGTGCTCAGCCATTGTTACCTGCAAGAAGCAGCGTTGCGGCATTCGGTAGCAAACGCCACCATCGGTTCTCGAGGACAATCCGACCCGTCAATTCAGGCCGGCACGGGTAAGTCCTTCGATCAGACGCGCCCGATCCTCGGCGCGGACGAAAGAAGATGTTGCTCCGACCGCGTCCCGTGAGATATCAGGAACCAGCGATTTAAGCCGTCCGAGCAAGTCCATGGCAGCCTCCCGGTTGTCGAGAAGTCCGGCACAGGCCGTGCCAATGATCAGCGGAACCGCATGGCCGGACCGCAATCGATGCGCCTCCCGTGCGTAACTCAATCCAAGTTCGTAATTCGCGCCCTGGAAATGAGCCATGGCGTAGTAAAACTGAAAGTCGCCGAGAAAAGCCTCGCGCGGGCTCAGTCTGAGGGCGTAGTCGATGCAACGAATGGCGTCCGCCGCGCGGCCCCCGTTGGCATGCGCAAGTCCCAACTGGCCGTGTGCAAACGCGGAGTTGGGGTTGATCGCGACAGCCTGGCTGATCGCTGCCACCGCCAGGACATTGTCGCGCGTCCCAAAGGCTATCATCGCCTGCGCAAGGTAAGTCCACGGTTCCTTATCGTCCGCGGCCATGGCTTGTTGAACGACATCCCTGGCAAGGCCCAAGGCATATCCCATGTCCTCCCACCCTTGGAACGCGCGCCACATGGTAATCCAACCTTTCATGGCGAGCGCCTGGGCATAGCCGGGGGCCAGTTCGATTGCCCGATCGAGCAGCGGGAGCATCTTCCTGCTGCTCTCCTCAGATAGTTGGGAACACAGGAACACCGCCCGCACGACACATTCCCAGGCATCAAGGCCATGATGCGGCTTGGGGCTTTCGCGAGCATGCTCCGCCGCCAGGAGTTCCGGCCCGATGCGGCCGACGACGCTTGCGGTAATTTCGTCCTGAATGGCGAAGATGTCGCCGAGGTCGCCGTCGTACCTCTCGGCCCAGAGATGGACGTCGGAGGCCGCATCGATGAGCTGCGCGGTCACCCTCATCCGGTTGCCGGACTTGCGGACACTCCCCTCGAGAACATAGCGGACCCCGAGTTCGTGCCCGATTGCGCGCACATCCACGGGCTTTCCCTTGTAGGTGAACATCGTGTTGCGGGCGATCACGAAGAAGCCCTTGAGCTTGGATAGCGCGGTGGTGATGTCCTCGGTCAGCCCATCGCTGAAGAAGTCCTGCTCCGGTTCGGCGCTCAGGGCGTTGAACGGCAGCACGGCAATGGATGGCCGCTCCGGAAGTGCAGACCTCAACGATGCCGTTCCTGCGGCCGTCCTTTCCTGAAGGGGGCGGTACAGTCGCACCGGCCTTTCCATATTCTTCAGCGCGCGCTCGCCGAGGTATTCGTAGTCGCAGTCAAGCTTGCCCGGGAGGTGATCGTAGGCCGTGCCGGAAATGCAAATGCCGCCCGGATCCGCCAAGGTCTGGAGGCGGGCCGCGATGTTCACGCCATCGCCGTAGAGATCCCCATCGAGTTCGTGGACCACATCACCCAGATTGACGCCGATCCGGAAGACGATGCGTCGCTCCGTCGGGATATCGGCCTGGTTCTCGGCAACCCCCTTCTGGATGGCGACCGCGCACGCGACGGCATCGACGACCGAGCCGAACTCCACGAGCGCACCGTCGCCCATCAGCTTGACGATACGGCCCTGATGCTCGGCCAGCAGCGGATCGATCACCTCCCGACGCAGAACCTTGAGGGCCGACAACGTCCCAGTCTCGTCATGTTCGACGAGGCGGGAATAGCCGACGACGTCAGCGGCCAGGATCGCGGCCAGCCGCCGCTCTGCTCTTGCGGTTGCCATGGCTGTCTCCCCTCAGGAGATGCGCCGATTGAAACCCAGGCGATTGACGCGACATGCACCATCCGGCTGCCCGACACCGCGACCGTGCCGGTTCATGATACCACTGAGACGGTCATATGGCGACGATTCACAAGGGTGCCGCCTGCAACGGAACAGGGGCCGCGAAGCGGTCAACGCAAAGGTCTGTTGCCGCCCCATGGAAGAACGGCTTAATTCGAAGGTCCGTTTCGGAATTTGGAACCCACTGGCGTGGCGTGCTGAGCAGATCCTCGATCCGGGCATCGATCTCACCCAGGTTCGCTTTCAATTCGTCTACGACTTCGACCATACGCGACGCTCCCGAGGCACCCTTAGGAGATAACATCGGCCTTCATCGGAAACTTGTGGCACTTGCTCATAATGCCGCAGCGTTGCGGCGCGCTTCGGGGCTTCGCCGTTTCGGGCTTTGCACCTCGGCGTGAGGGACGTTGGAGGATGCCGCGCTCCGATAACAGGCTCTTGGAGATGCACATACAAATCACGCGGTGGGAGAATGTAGCGCCGGGTTTCAAGAGAGCCTCATCCTGAGGCGCCCCGAACCGCCAATCACCGCCGCGCCGGCGGCTTGGTGGCGGCGCGGCGCTGCAGCGCAAAACGCGCGGCCGAGCAGTTGACGTCGGGAACGAGATCGTAGGTCTGCTGATAGAGGCTCTGGGCCAGCGTGTTGTTGCCGCGGTTTTCAGAGGCGAGGGCGGCGAGCGCCGTGCGCTTGTAGGCCTCGACGATCGGCTCCGCCGCCTTTGCCAGCGCCGCGTCGTCGGCGGGTTCGGTGCTAAGCGCCAGTGCGGCATAGGTGACATCGCCGTCCCTACCGACGCGGCCGCCGACGGCACCGTTGAAACTCTGCTCGGAAACCTGGCGCATCCGCCGGGCGTTCTTGATGCAGGTCGGAATGCGGGCGGCTTCGGCATTGATGCGCTCGGCCGTCGGACCGGCCTCCGTGCTGCCGCCGCCGGAAAGGATCACATAGCCGATGATGCCGACGACCGCGAGGTAGACGAGGCCCATGCCGGCGAGGAAGGCCGGCTGCTTGAAGAGCGGCTTTTTCGGCTTGCCGTCGTCTGCCTTGGCAGCAGCCTCCTTTTTCGGCGCCTCCTTGGTCGGCGCCTTCTCCACGAACTGGAATTCGACATCCTTGCCGAGGCGGAAGCTGTCGCCTGTTTTCAGTGAGGCCGTCTGCAGCAGCGCCTCGCCGCGCAGCATGATCGGGTTCAGCCCCATGCGGCGGATGATGAAGCCGCCGTCGCTCTGCTTTTCGATGCGCGCATGGATCGGCGCCAGGAAGGGATCGTCGACGACGATATCGGCATTGGCTGCCCGGCCGATCGACATTTCCGCCCGGTCGAGCACATGGCTGCGGCTCTGGCCGCCGGGGCCGGTCTGCAGAAGGCTGGGTTTGTTGCCGCGAAAGAAGGAAAACACCATGATCAGAACATCCCACTCGACATCATCTCGACGATAGCCGGCGCCAGCACCAGAAGCAGGATCGAGACGACGATCATCATCGCCGGCATGACGATCTTGGCTTTCAGCTTTTCACTGGCCCTGTCGGCCTTCTCCCAGCGGCGGAAGCGCAGGTCGCGCGCATGCTCGCGCAGCAGCTCGACGCGGTTGCTGCCCTCGACCTCGCCCTGGATGACGGCGCGGATGACGCGCACCACCTCCTCGGCCGTCATGCGTGCTTCCAGGCGCTGCAGCGCCTCGATCATGCCGGTGCCGAGCGCCACGTCCTTCAGTGTCTGCTCGATCTCCTCGCTCATCACGGTGCCGGGCGCGGCCTCGGCATAGAGCCGCAGGCTTTCCGGCAGGGTCGCCTGCGCCTGCTGCGTCATGACGACGAGATCGAGGAAATAGGGAAATTCGCGCGAGATGCGTTCCTTGCGGTCCTGCATCTTGTCGTCGGCGACGACCCAGAAATAGATGGCGGGGATGAAGCCGAGGATCAGGCCGGCGACCAGCCCGCCGATGATGCTGCCGCTCGCGATGCCGAACAGCACACCGAGCAGGATGAAGCCGAACAGGCTCAAGACGATGAGAAGGGCGATATATTCACGCCCCGTCACGCCGCCGAAGGGCCGGCCGCCATAGATCAGCTTCTTTTCGAGCTGCGCGCCGAAATCGGCGAGGAGCGGCTCGAAGTGTCTCAGCACGAATTCGACGGGCGTGCGCATGCCGATGCTGTCGACGATATTCGGCGGCGGCCCGTCGCCGCCGGCCTTTCGCCGCACCACCTGGATGCTGCCGAGCAGGTCGCCGAGCCACCAGACGATGAGCGCCGCGGTGATGCCGGCAAGGACGATGATGATCGGGGCGAGCGGGATTTGCGACATCATACCGACACCTTCATCATCGAGCGCATCCAGAAGAAGCCGGTGGCGTAGAGAATGGCGCCGACGATCGCGATAACGATGCCGATGGCGTTGCCGAACACCTTGTCGATCAGCTCCGGCTGGCCGAAGAAGATCATCAGGATCATGAACAGCGCGCCGCCATTGACGACGCGGAAGTTCATCCGCGCCTGCGACGACGAGGTGCTGATCTTCTGGTCGAGCTTCCAGATCTCCTTGAAGGATTTCGACATTTCCGTCAGCGGCTCGGATATGTCGCCGCCCTGGCGGGCAAACAGGCCGAGGGCGGCGTCGACCATCTTGAAATGCAGGCTCGGCACGGTGCGGCCGTGGCGGTCGAGCGCCTCGACCAGGCCGATGCCGAGCTTCTGCTCGCGGGCAATGCGCTCGAACTCGCGCGAGGACGGCATCTGGCCGGTGTCGGCGACCGCATTGACGGCGACGGCGAGCGGCTTGCCGGTGCGCACCGCCGAGACGATCTGGTCGACGGCATAGGGAAGCTGCGATTCGATCTGCAGCCAGCGGCGCTGCAGGAAATAGCGGATCGTCGCCTTGGGCAGGAAGAAGGCGACGGGAAGGGCGACGACGATGCCGACGATCGGCCCGAAGATCAGCGAGATCAGGGCAAAGACGACGATGGCGGTGATGGCATAGGCGAGGATCATCGTATAGGGCGGCACGGCATCGCGGCCGAAGACCTGGGCCGCTTCGCTGGCGAGCGCGATATCCCGTTCGGTGGCGCGCAGCAGCGGCGCCGGCCATTGCACCGGTGCGCCCCAGACGAGCAGTCCCGCCGTCACCGCGCCGAGGGCGATCGTCAGGATCTGCAGAATGCTGATGTCCATGGTTCCACCCTCAAACAAACATATCCAGGTTCTTGATCTCGCCGTCTTCGCCGAAGGCGACGAGCTCGGCGACGAAGCTCGGCAGATAGCCGGTGAAGGCATGCACCGCCTGGCCGCCGGCGCGGCCGACGAGATTGAAGATCGGCTCGACGATGATCAGGCCGGTGTCCGGATCGATGCCGATGACCTCCGATATCTCGGTGACGGCGCGCCGGCCGCTTTCCAGGCGGTTGAGCTGCACGACGAGCTCGACGGCGGCGACGATCTGCTGGCGGATCGCCGTCACCGGCAGCGAGCTCTGGCCCTGCAGCACCATCACCTCAAGCCGGGTCATCATGTCCTGCGGCGTGTTGGCATGCGCCGTCGTCATCGAGCCGGCATGGCCGGTGTTCATCGCCTGCAGCATGTCGATCGCCTCCGCGCCGCGGCACTCGCCGACGATGATGCGGTCGGGACGCATGCGCAGCGCGTTGCGCACCAGGTCGCGGATGGTGACGCTGGTCTCGCTCTCCGCCGTCTTCGGCCGCGATTGCAGGTAGACGACGTGAATGCCGTCGAGCTGCAGTTCGGACGTGTCCTCGACGGCAACGACGCGCTCGCCGACCGGAATGAATTGCGACAGGCTGTTCAGCAGCGTCGTCTTGCCGGAGCCGGTGCCGCCGGAGACGACGATGTTCTTGCGGGCCCGCACCGCCGCCTCGAGGAAGGCGCGCATCGGCTCGCTGAGCGCGCCAGCGGCGACCAGTTTGCTGATGTCGAGCCGCGACTTGCCGCCGAACTTGCGGATGGTGAGGCAGGCGCCCTTGACGGCGAGCGGCGGGATGACGGCGTTGACGCGCGAACCGTCCGGCATGCGGAAGTCGGCCATCGCCTCGCTCTCGTTGATCGAGCGGTTGGAATCGACGGCGATGCGCTCGATCACCTTCATCAGCTGCCGCTCATTGGCGAAGGCGAAGGGATAGCGCTCGAGCAGGCCGAATTTTTCGACATAGATCTCGTCATACCGCGTCACCATGATTTCCGAGATGACGTCGAGATCCATCAGTTCCGAGATCGTGCCCCAGCGATACATCAGCTCCTCGATATTCGAGCGCAGGTGCATATGGGCGATCTCGTAGCGGTCGCCGGCGTTGAACAGGGCTTGGCGGGCCTGGAAGGCGGCGCCGAACTTGGTGTCGAGCTGGGCGAAGTCGGAACGGGTGGATTCGAAGTTCAGCTTCAGTTGCAGCGCCGAGATCAGCGCCTTGCCGACATCGAAGAGCCGGCGGTTGTCCTGCTCTTCGCGGGCGAGGCTTGCCGCATTCGACGTGCCGTCGCGCCGTCCGGTGCGGGCGATGCGTTTTGCCAGCCACCGGTAGACGGCGTTCTTGATGACGAGGATGACGAGATCCTGCGGCGCTGCATCAAGCGCCTCCTTGATGAACAGGTCGAGGCGCTCGCGGATGCGGCCGCGCGTCTCCTCGCGGCCGAAATCGGAGGATTTCACCAGCCGGTCATATTGCGTGTCTTTTAGCAATCGCTCATGTATTTCCATCTGCAGCGCCAGCACCCGCTCCTGGTCCGGAAACTGCGTCACCGCTTCCGGCGCCGCCGCCGGCTCGACGAGTTCGATGGTGACATTCGGCACCCAGATCGACATGCCGGCCGAAACCGCCACCGGCGTGCCGGCCCTCAGCGGCTGGTCGTCGACCCGCGTCGGGTTGCGGCCATGATGCTGCACCGACCAGCCCTGGCCTGATTTGCGCAGCACGAATTGCGGCGACGACACGTGGCTGCCGCGCAGCCGCACGACGCCGGCGCCGGCGGGCAGCGAAAGCGTGCTGCTTTCGCCGACGAAATAGGTCTCGTTCGCCGAGAGCGGGATCACCTCCCGCCCGCTGCCGTCCTCATAGGAAATCTTCAACAGCATGGCTCAATCCCCGAAATGATCACATGCGCGTCCAGTTGATGCTCGGCAGGTCTTCGACGCTATTGTCGGTCGGATTGCGCAGCACGAGGTTGAGGCTGCCGTTCGCCTGGCCCATGGCGAAGATCAGCATCTCGGCTTCCGACGGCGTCACTTCGACCGTCACGTGATTATAGCTGCTATTGGCCTTGGTGACCGCACCTTCCGGCGTGGTCGCCGCGCCGACGGCGAGCACCTTGACGTTCTGGAGGAAGGTGCGGGTGACGACGCGGGTGCGCGAGCTGATGCCGAGCTTGTAGTCCTGCGCCTGCTTCCGGTAGGCGTTGATGTCGTTCTCGTCGGCGCCGGGATATTGGGTGAGATAGTTCTTCAGCATCTGCTCGACCGGCGAGGGCGGCTGGACCGGCGCGGCGGGCGTCTGGCCGGGTGCGGACGGCGTCTGCCCGGGCGTTCCCGGCTGCGTCGCGGCGGGCGGCGCCACCGGCTCGACCGGTTCGTCGACGGTGCCGAGAATGTCGACATAGCTGCCCGGCTCGACGAAATGGCCGACCGCCTCGGCGGCGTTGACCGGCAGGGTGAGCGCCCGCTTGCCGGGCGCGATCATCGTCGTCAGGCGGCCGCCGTCGGTATCGTCGAAATACTGGAAGAGCAGCACCGAGCCGGCCGGAATGTCGGCGGCGGCCGTCCGGTCCTTCAGCCATTCCTGATAGGCGCTGGCGGCCGGAACCGCGAGCTTGGCAAGCGCCCCGAAGCTTTCCGGCAGCATCACCGGTTCGGCGAGCATGTCCGGGGTGATCGCCTGTCCTCTCGTCACCTTCTTGTCGGGCTGGAGCCGCATGAAGGCATAGGCCACCTGCTCGTTCTTGACGCTCTCGGTCCAGAAGTAGAGGAGGACGCCGGTGATCAGCCCGACGATCACGGCGGCAATGAGCTTCCAGTTCATGGTGTTATTCCCTCTAAGAAGGGTTGCCTGATTTGAATGACCTCAACGGTCCTGCCGTCGGTTTTGCTTCTGGTGTAGAGAACATTGGCTTCGACACTGCCGCGCCGGCCGTAAAGTGCGGTGACCCCGCCGCGCTCGGCCGGCGGCGTTTCGATGGTGAAGCCGTCGCGGACGAGCAGGTCGGCGCGCTGATCGGACCAGCGCGCGGCGGCAAGCGTGCCCTTCGACACGACGGTGCGCGACATATGACCCTTGTCATGGTCGCCGATATCGCTCAGCACCTCGACGCCGGCCGGAGGGCGAAGCGACTGCGGCAGCTTGCCGACATCGGCAGGGGCGGCGAAGGCCGGCAGCGTCGCGGCGACATCGTCGAAGCGGCTCATCAGCACTTCGGTCCTCGGCGCATTTGCAGGCCGGCGGATCATGATCGAAACGCCCGGAATCGGCGCTCTCGCCGTCGGATTGTTCAGATCCTGCCGTCTCATGTAGTCGAGGGCTGCCTCACCGTCGCCGTCGAAGAAGCGCACGACAACGGCAAGATCGTCGCGGATGCGGCTCACCTTCGGGACGATCATCATGTTGGCGGCGATGACGGCGGTCAGTTCCTCCCGGTCGCTGCTTTTCGGCATGGCGGGCCGGGTATTGGCGGCCAGCACCCGCAGCCACTCGTCGGTAATATCGGAAATGCTGCGATCGCTCTGGTAGGGCGTGAACTCGAGCGGCTGGCCGTTGATGACGAGATCGCGCGGCGCCCGTTCCGGCGCTCCGAGGATGCCGGCCAGCATCGAATTCAGCGTCACCCGGATATCCTTGTAGATCGTGGCGCGGCCGGGCGTGGCCACCATTACGGCGAGCCCGACGACCAGCGCCGTGCCGAGGAAATGAGCGGAGATGCGCGATCGCTGTGCCATGTCACTTCGCCCCCGGAAAGACGCCGTCGAAGAGATCGCCGGAATCGCTGGCCACATCGCGGATTTCCCGGCGCAGCGTCGGGTCGTAGCCGCGCCGCGTGGTGTCGTTGTTGTGCGAGATAAACAGCGTCGAGTCGTCCACCGTGAACGCATCCTTCCAGCGGATGCTGCGGATGGTGTCGAGATCGTCGGAATCCCTGAACTTGTAGACGCGGTCGGCGGTCGCGGTCACGAGTTGCGGCTTCTCGTCGGCGAGTTCGCCGACCATGTCGCCGAAGTCGCGACCATTGCCCTTGAGAGTGTTCTGCACGTCGTCCCAGATAAAGGTCCGCTGCGGATCGCCGCCGCCTTCATGCGAGGGCGTGCGCGAACAGTTGATCGCGTCGCCTCCGGGCAGGGCCGGCAAGGCCGGAATCGGGAAAACCTTCGAGAAATCCGAGGTGCAGTTGAGGCCGGACGCCTCGGCGAAGGCGGCGTTGCGCATGGCAAGCATGGTCGCGACCTTCTTGGTGGAAATCCTGTTCGCGTGAATGACGAAGATCACGATCAGCAGGATGACCGGCGCGGCGAGCACGAATTCGATCGAGGCCAGACCGCGCCGGTCGCGATGCAGCCGCATCATGAGGCCGCCGGCCGGAGCGCCGACCGCTTGCTCAGTGTGTGTTGACGGCAGCCCAGGCATTGGCTCCTCCATTGTCGAAGACGCGTGTCAGGCCGGTGAAACTGTCGGCAGCCGGGCTTTGTTTGATCGTGCCGGAAACCGCGCCGATATCGTCGGCGAGCGTCGCCGGCGCCAGCGAGGCAAGCCAGTCCTGCGTGTAGAGGTCGAAGGCGGTGTAGTTGTGGACCCAGCTCTGCGCCAGGGCATAAGCGGACGGCGTCCTGTCCTTGAACAGCCGGACCTGGAGCCTGGCGCGGGGCGCCCGGGAAACAATCGCCAGCGTCTGGTAGTCGGAGAGCTGGTCGCCGCCGAAGGGCGTGAAGTTGAAGGGGATGCGTCCCTTCAGCCAGTAGGGCTTCGGGAAGGAGAGGAGCGGCAGGCTGACGCCGGTCACCGAGATCGCCCCGCCCGCCGGACCACAGACCTGGTTCCAGATCATGTCGAACTTGCGGGTGAAGTCGTTCTCGTCCTTCGTCTGTTTGTCGGAATAACGTGGCGGCACGTCGATCGGCAGCTGGAAGGGGTTCACAACCCCGAATTTGATGCCGAAGAATTCCTCCGCCACAAAGAAGCTGCCATCGAGCAGCAGTTCCTGCCACCAGCTGAGATCGGCATATTGCTCGATAATCGCCTTGAACGGGATCTTGCTCAGGTATTTCGGGCCGAACGCCTCATAGAAGATGTAGAACTCGACCAGCTGATCGTCGATGCCGCTCTCATGGTTGACCCAGTCGCGGATATGGCTGCCGTCGACGCCGCCTGCCGTCAACGGACCCTTGCCGTTGGGGAAGCCGCGATTGGCGAACTCGCCGCGCATCAGGAATGGATCCTGTCCCTGGGTGCCATAGGACATGGCAAGGCACATTTCGGTATAGGCAGCGGCTGGATTGATGCCGTCACGGTCGACCGGCAGGTTGCCTCCGGCGCCTTCCCCGGCCTGGCCGCAGGATTCGCAGGGCGGATGGAAGACGACATGATCCGACTTGTTTAAACGAACCAGATGCAAGGCGTCGTTGCCGACCCGCTCGGGAAAGCTTTCGACGAGGTAATCGTTCAGGTCATTCATCGCGTCGATGATGTCGCTCGATTTGTTGATCAGACCCAGGGGATCATATTTGATCTGCGCCGCCACCGTATAGGCGATCGCCTTGGTGGCTTCGGTTGCCCGGAACCCCTGGAACGCCAGGCAAGCGCCGTAGATGATGCCGCCGACGATCGGGACCTTCTGCCAGCCGGGGCAATAGGGCATCGGCGGCAGCGGCGGCAGGAGCGACGCCGGCCCGAAGCCCTCGGTGAAGGAATATTCGGCGAGTTTCGCCAGAATGGCGGCCGAGCGCAGGGCCAGTTCCGCGGTGGTCAGCTGATAGGCGACCGACGTCGCCATGACCACGGTGGCCTGCGAGGAGGCGACATTGTTCATCGCCATGATGTTGAGATAGCGCGCCTCCCAGTCGGCATGGACGAGGGCGGCGGCATCGGCGGTGTCCTGGGTGCGCTGCTTGTCGTAGATCATCTGCCCGGTGTTCAGGATCCAGACGATCATCAGCGCCAGCGCGATCGTCATGTAGAGGATGATCGGAGACAGGAAGCCGCGCTGGTCGCGGTGCAGGCGATGGATGAAGGACGGTGTCATAGCAGGTTCACCTCCGCCGTCGAAATCGTGTAGTAGCGCCCGTCCTTCCGCTGGCCGCGGGCAAAGACCCAGCCGGCATATTCGAGCAGCAGGAAACGCGCTTCGACCCTGGCGGTGACGGGCACATGCGGCGAGCGGTTGATGGCGGCAAAGAGCGCCATCGGGGCGCGGTCGACGGTGACCGTGACGTTCTGCGGGTCGAACATGTAGCGGGCCTGGTTGCGCATCGCGCGCCAGTTCTTCGAGAGGCCCGAGGCGTCGGCCAGGCTCTTCAGCGCCTCTTCCGGCGGCTGGCAGGCGCCGACGCATTTCAGCTGGTCGTAGGGCGCCGCCGGGATCAGCGCCAGGCGGGCGGCAAGATCGGCCTTGCCCTCTGCGGCGTCGTTATCGCAGGTCTTGGGGCCGATGAAGCTGTGGATGGTGATCGGCAGGGCCGGGCAGAAATAGACGCGGGCGCTGCGGGCCGCCGCATAAGCGGCATAGTGGGTGAACAGGTGGTTCTTCGCCAGGATCGTGAACTGAAAGACCACGAACATGAAGAAGACGAAGATCGGCGTGACCAGCACGAAATCCATCATCGTCGTGCTGCCTGAGATATCGCCGTGAAGCTCCGACATCCGGCGCCGGCGGGCGGACAGCCGCGGCAGCAACAGCATCGAGGTTAGCAACAGCATGGCGATCGCGAAGGTGCCGAGAAGCGCGCCGTGATCCTGAGGGATCCAGAAGGTCCGCGAGTGCAGGATCGAACTCCAGAACGCACCGTCGAAAGTGGGGTGTTCGAGTTCCGCGCGCATTGCCGTTACCTCACGAATGAAAGAGGGGTGAAATCAGGCATGAACAGGCACCAGAGAAGTCCGAGAGCGGCGGCGACGCCGAAGCGGACGGTATGATGGGTTTCGCGCGGCTTCAGCACGGAAGCGGCATCGCGGAAACCGGCGGGCAGCAGCAGGGCGAACAGTCCGAGGCTTCGCGCCAGCGCGCCCCATTGAACCCGCCGCGCCATCGAGAAGACGGCAATCGTGCCGCCGATCATCAGCGATGCGAGCGTCACGTCGATGGCGGGCCAGAGGCCGAGAACGGCGCCGAGCGCCGCCATCAGCTTGACATCACCGCCGCCGCAGCCTCCAGCTGCGAAGGCGATGATGAAGATCAGGCCTGAGGCAAGGAGGCCGGCGAAAGCCAGGCCGATCCCCGCAAGGCCGCCGCTGATCGCTGCCAGCATGAAGCCGGCAAGCAGGCAGGGGTAGGTGATGGCGTTCGGGATCTGACCATGGCGGTGATCGAACACCGCCGCGGTCGTGGCGCAGGCGACGGCAAGAGCCGCCGCCGCTGGCATCAGGGTCAGATCGTAGGTCATGTCCATGACACCGATCCCGCTTATTGACCCGGCTCAGGAATTCTCTCGGCGTCGGAGAGAGCCGTGTTCTTTTCGTTGAACCATTCGCCGATCTGTTTGCCGAATGCGAGCAGCAGCAGCATCAGCGGAATGACGATCAGGGCGACTGCGAGGACGATCTGGGCCATGTCGCCGCGTTCGTCCTTGTGAAGTGCAATTGCGAGAGTCTTGAGTTTTGCAAACATCTGCGTATTCCTCGTTCCCAAGTTTGTTTCGGATCGAAGACCTTGGTGAAAAGAAGCAAGCATACGCTATCGATCAGAACCAGCACGTTGCTCATTCCAATGATGTTTTCTGCTTCTGCTTTTCTTCCCCGGTCGCCAACGCTTGTTGAGCAACATCATTAAGACCCAAGAGTGCGCCCAAGGCCAGCCCTCCGTCAAGCAAACGGAAGGCAGGGTTCCAATTGTCTTGGAGGCGTCGGCTGCAGACATGCGGTTGACGGTGGTGTTTTCACGCTAACTGGCTGATTACGCTGTAATTTTCTCCGGTGAGGCATGTTGTGAAGCGGTTTTCGCGAACAGCGTCAGCTGCTCCATTATTGGTCAATTGTTTCAAAGCGATAGAACAGGCGGAAGCCACGCACGCATAGTGGCGGGCGGGCGAGGGCGTCCCCATGGCGTTGCTTGCCGATCTGGATTAAGCTCGTCTTCAATATTGGCTGTGGCCCGTCAGTCGTTCCGGAGGCAAAATCATGGAAACGATGAGCAGCGTCTTGATACTTGCATTGGTCCTCATTCCACTGATGTTGTTCTTTCCGACTGCGGTCCAGATGATGGTGACGCTGTTCGGCATGAGCTCCGTTCTTGTCGGGATGCCGCTCTGATGAAAGCCGTTTCCGACGACGCTGCCGAACAGGCGACCTTCCAGGTTCTGACCCGGGCGCTGGACAAGCTCCTGGCGCCCATCCGCTTCCTGCTCGAGGATCCAAGCGTTTCCGAAATCCTGATCAATGGAACCTCCGACATCTTCGTCGAACGGCGAGGCAAGCTCGAACGCGCCGATACGCGCTTCGCCAGCCGCGAGGATCTGGAATCGGCGGCGCGCAGCATCGCGCAATTCTCAGGCAAGCGCCTGACGCCGGAGGAACCGAGCGTCGAAGCCCGTCTGCCGGACGGCTCCCGCGTGCAGATGATCCAGCCGCCGGCCGCCCGCACCGGGCTCTGCATCTCCATCCGCCGCTTTTTGAGAGAACATCGCAGCATTCGCGACCTCGTCACCCAGGGAAGCCTGACGGAGGAGTCGCTGTCCTTGCTACAGGCGGCGGTCGGGCTGCAGAAGAATGTCATCATCTCCGGCGGCACCGGCACCGGCAAGACGACGATGCTGAACGCGCTGTCGGAAGCCTTCGCCGATCATGAGCGGGTCATCGTCATCGAGGACACCTCGGAACTGCAGATCCGCAAGGAGCATGTCGTCTATCTCGAAGTCACCAAGCCCGACAGGTTCGGTCGCGGCGGCGCCAGCATTCGCGAGCTGTTCCGCTCTTCGCTGCGAATGCGGCCGGACCGCATCATCGTCGGCGAGTGCCGCGGCGGAGAAGCGCTCGATATGATCCAGGCGATGACATCGGGCCACAGCGGCAGCCTTTCGACCGTGCATGCCAATACGCCCTATGACGCGCTGCACCGGCTGGAAACCCTGGCGCTGATGTCGGATATCGACATGCCGCTGCGACCGCTGCGCTCGCAGATCGCTTCGGCCGTCGACGTCGTCGTCCAGATTGCCCGGTTCAAGCGCACCGGGCGGCGACGGGTCATCGAAATTTCCGAGATCAAGGGGCTGAATGATGACGGCCAGTATGTCGTCGAGAGCATCTACAAGCTCGACGGCGGCGGCCATTCCAATTCGGATGGCGAGTTGCGCTGGACAGGCGCCGTGCCGAGTTTCGCCACGGAAGCCTTCGAGGAGTTGGGAACCGGCCTGACGGAGCTGCCGAGCTGGATGAAGCCCGCGGCGACCCCTCACCGGCCGGAGTAAAAGGCGGGATCGGTCTGGCCTATCTTGACACGATCGCGACCGACCTCGCCGTCCATCTCCTTGGGCCTAAGCTGCGATCTTCTGCCAGGCCGAGACATGCCGATCGCTGACCTTTGTGAACGGCTCCTTTTTCCAGCCGCCCCATCGGGCTTTGAGCTTCAGGCCGGCCAGCCGCGCCATAAGGTCGAATTCCGCTGGCCATGCATAACGAAACGGGACCGAGAACTGCCTGCAGTTCCCGTCCCGGATCCGGATGTGGTGGGACGTGAAGTTCTGGCTTACCACGTCGTACTCGTCGACGCCCCAATGCGTCTCGCTGCGGTCGAACGCCAGGATCGTCTCGCCGAGCGGAAGCCGCTGAAGCGGCGGGACGCCAACCTCGATCAGGAAGTGCCCGCCAGTTTCAAGGTGCGCGGCGGCGTTCAGAAAGCAGGCGACCTGGGCTTCCTGTGACGTCAGGTTGTTGATCGTGTTGAAAGCCAGATAAACGAGGGAAAAGCGCCTCTCGACACGGGTTGTCGCCATGTCGCCGATCGCCACCGGAATGTCCCGTCCGCCTTCTTTGGCGCGAAGGCGAGACACCATCGCGCGCGACAGCTCGATGCCTTCCACCTCTACCCCTTTCCGCGCGAGCGGCAGCGCCAGGCGCCCGGTCCCGATCGCGAATTCCAGCACGCGCCCGCCACCTGCGTATTCGGCCAGGAGATCGACCGCCGGATCGACGACCTCCGGGGCCGAGATCCCGTCAGCGTCATCGTAGGTAGCCGCGACCTCATCGTCAAAAAAACCGTCGTCATGCATCTTGCTTACCTCTCTGATAGCGGAGGACCGGTGGTGGCGATGACCTTGCCCGCCGCTTCGCGGGCAACGCGTCAATTGGTCCTAGCGATCGCGCCAACTCGCCAATCTCGTGGCGGGCGACGCCGATGTCTTCCAGATCGCGGTCCGACAGCCACTGCAGTGCCTGTTCCGTTTCGCGCCTTTGCCACCAGAGGAGGAGGGCGGGCGCTGCAAACCGCAAAGCTGCCATCTTCGTCAGAAGGCTGGGAGCAAAACGATCCGAAAGTTCAATGTGCCGGAGTTCGAATGTCATAACCTACGTCCAAGTTGTGTTGCGGTGATATCAATCTAGTGAAATGCCGGCCGACGTGTTATCGGCAGTCTGTCAAATTATGTCTGTGAGACGCCATGATTGCCCGCGACAACCTGACCAACGTTCATCTGCCGGAAGACGCATTTGGAGATTATCCGCAC
This sequence comes from Rhizobium sp. NLR10b, assembly GCF_019685435.1. Taxonomy (NCBI): domain Bacteria; kingdom Pseudomonadati; phylum Pseudomonadota; class Alphaproteobacteria; order Hyphomicrobiales; family Rhizobiaceae; genus Rhizobium; species Rhizobium sp. NLR10b. The sequence goes on from NZ_JABDWV010000001.1 coordinate 261,277, forward strand.
ACCGCCGTCGCCCAGGGTGGCGCAGAGCCCGCCGGGCGAACCTATTCTTTCCACGTGCACCACCGCGCTCAGCTCTTCCAGATCGTGCGCGGTTCGCTGCGGCTCGAGACCGAGCGGGGCTACTTCATCGTTCCGCCTGAACGTGCCGTATTCGTGCCATCAGGCGTCCTCCACGAGGTGACATACCTGCAGGAAACGGAGCGCAGCTACCTCTTCTTCCGGCCCGACGCGGTCGTGAACCTGCCCTCCGAGGTCTCAGTGATCGGTACGACGCCGCTCCTGCGCGAACTGATCCTGGCATTCCTGGAGATACCGCGCGCCGACGCCGGCAGTGCCCCTGCCGAACGGCTTGTCGCCGTCATTCTCGACCAGCTTCAGACGAGTACGGTCGCGCCGCTGTCGCTTCCGTCGCCGGCATCCGAACGCCTCCGCAGTATCGCTTCGGACATCCGCAATGAACCGGGTGCCGATTGGCCACTCGATGAACTTGCGTCACGTGCGGCCATGTCCCCCCGCAGCTTTCAGCGCCATTTCCAAACCGAGACAGGCATGAGTTTCCGCGCCTGGCGGCAGCAGGCGAAACTCCTCAAAGCCGTGGAGTGGCTCGCCGCCGGCCGAAGCGTCGGCGATATCGCCTTCTCGCTCGGCTACTCAGGCCCCAGCGCCTTCATTGCGGTGTTCCGGACGGCCTTCGGTGTCTCTCCCGGACAATATTTCCAGGGAGGCTTTCCGGGCCATGGTGCCGCATCCCCGGCGCGGCCGGCGCGATGACGCGTCCTCCGGCGGGCGACAGGAAAAAGCGCGCCGTGACCCCCAGCGCCAGCAGCGCGAGGGAGAGGGCGAAGGGTTGCGCGCGCGAGCCTGCACACATCAGGCACGGATACCTTTCGCCCCGATCCCGCGGCAGTCGATGTCCGATCACCAGCGGGAATGTTGACGCTTCCGTAATCACGGCAAGCGCCTTTGCTTGCCGAGCGGCTCTTTTCTCATAGGATTTCTGCGCCATCTCTTGCCGGGGCAACCAGACAGGGTGCTGTATGGACGAGACAATCGAACAGCTTCTCCATCTTTCCGCACAGACGGAAACGCTGATGGCGGTCTATGATGGCGATGACCGGCTGCGCTATGCCAACAGCGCCTTCCGCTCGGCCTATTTCATCGAGCCGGAGGAAACGCCGCTCTGGCCGGATCTGATGCGGCGCAATTTCCATCTTGGCCGCGGCACCGTCATCCGCACGGATAATTTCGAGGAATGGCTGCGCTCGACCCAGTCACGCCGCGGCAAGATCGGCTATCGCGCCTTCGAGACGGATCTTTCCGACGGCCGCTGGCTGTGGATGACCGAGGCGGTGCAGAGTAACGGCTGGATGCTGTGCATCGCCAGCGACATCACCCGTCTGAGAGCCCATGGCCGCACCGTCCGGCAGGATCGCGACCAGGCGATCAAGGCTTCCTACACCGACGAACTCACCGGCGTCGCCAACCGCCGCTTCGTCATGGCGCGCGTCGAAGACATGCTTGAAGCCGCCCGGCATGGCAGCAGCGGCTGCCTCGCCGTTTTCGACATCGACAATTTCAAGCACATCAACGACCGGCTCGGCCACCACGCCGGCGATCTCGTGCTGCGAGATTTCGCCCACCGCATTCACCAGAATGTCCGCCGCAACGACTGTTTCGGCCGCGTCGGCGGCGAGGAATTCCTGCTGGTCATGCCGGCCACCGGCCCGGAAGACGCGCTTGCCATGGTCGAGCGCATGCTGACGGTGATCCGCTTTTCCCGGCCGCTGCCGGACTCGCCGGACTTCAGCTACACCTGCTCCGCCGGCATCGCCGCCTGTGTGCCGACGGACAGCGCGTCGGAGCTTTATCGGCGTGCGGATCAGGCGCTGTATGACGCAAAGATGAGCGGGCGGGATAGGGTGCGGGCGGCGTAGGACGCTGGCTCAGTTCTCACGGGCTCCGAACTCAGCCGCGCACGTCGACGACGCACTAGAGACATTCACGACCTCTTGCGAATGTCACTTTCCCACGATGCAGCGATCTGCTATTTAAAAGTGAATATTATCAACGCGCAATCTAAAGTTAATGCGGAGTCGACATGGAAGCGAAGCTGATTGGACGCGATCTGGACGATGGGTTTCATGAATTCGAATATGTCCCGAACGACGGGCCCGCGGCCGGGGTCCTCACGATCGTGTATGTCGCCACCACCGTTCTGGAAAGCGGCGAATTCGGTACGCCCAGCTTTGAATACCAAAGCAGATATCTTCAACCAGGAGATTACATAACGAGGGTGCCTCCGGCTGCTTTGCCCGACCAACCTGAACCCTATGCGCTCTTCGGACTGGTTTCCAAAAATGCTGTCGGGCTGGACGCCACGGTGTTGGATTACGTTGTCGATTTTGTTGAAGAGCAGGATTGTCCGTGTGCATGGAGCTTTCCGATCTTGACCGAAGTTCAGGTGGCGTCGATCGAAAATCTGGTCGAATCCTACTTTTCCGACGCGAGCCGAAAGCGGGCCAGCGATCCTTACGAGATCGAGCGGATCGGCAAAGACTTCAACGAATTGCTGCACACGGTCATAGCGCCAATTTATGTGAACAAGAGCGTTGTCGCGCAGGCATATTCGGACGTAAATTCTTACTTCCAGGGGCTGACCCGCAAACGCGATGTTCAGGATCAGGAGGCGTGCTGGAACTGCATTCTGGCCGTCTATCTCACTCTGTTGTCCTCAGGCACGGCCGCGCTTCTCGTTTTCTCAGTTTGGAAGTTTGGCGATGGCGGCCAGCAGAGACGCGGAATCACGATCATGGCCGAGGGTATAGCCAATAGCGTTCGTCAGCTCTTTCGCCGGGGAGCTGTACAGGGCGCGAAAGACATTGCGAAGGAGCTCGGACAGCTCAGTGTTCCCGCTATGGGCATTGGCGCTGCGATGACCGGCTTTGCACTTTTCGTCTGCCAGACCGTTTTGAGACACAAGGACTGCGGCTAGAGCAATTCCGGCAAAGTATGCAGTGGTTGCGTCCGGAATTGCCTGAAAGCATTGAGATAGAGCATGCCTCACGAAGCCGGACCAGCCGCCCCTAAACATCGCAGACGATATATTGATGATCGGAGACGCTTCCGGCGGGCTGGACGATGACCGTGGCGGGGCCCAGCCCCGGCGAGCAGATGGCATAATCCAGCTTCGAATCATGAGAAGGCAAGGTCGCTGCGTTGGGCGGGCAAATAGTGCCCGGCGGCGGCACGGGCCATGCTGCCGCCGACGGAGCGCGGTTGTAGTCGCCGACGGCAATCCAGGGCGGTGCCGCCGCAGCCCCCGGGACCAAGGGGGCGACTGATATGCCGGCCATAAGAGCGGGGGCGTCGGCCCCGCCGCCGCTCAAAGCATGCAGCGTATAGATGCGGCGAATTGCGCCGCCCGTCAGCCTGACTTCAAATCCGATCGCGCCGCGTGATGCCGCGGCGCCGGCCGCGGGGATGTAGATCAGATGCGGAGTTTCGATGCTGTCGCGGATGCAGATGCAGAGATTGCAGCGATTGCCGCCCGGATCGGTCTGCAGCCAGAACACTTTGACGATCAGAGGCTCCCTCCCGACTGCCCAGCTGCCGATGAACATCAGCGCCGCAGGCGGCGGCGCCACCCCTGCGAGCCAGGGCGGATAGTTGGCGGGATTGTATGCGGTAAAGGAGCCGCCGGTCGGCGGAGACGGCCCGGCTTCCTGAATGCAGACGATGTCGGCTGCCACCCTGCGGTCGAGGAAGAATTGCGAAATCACCCCCACGAACTTGCTCTGGCCCGTCCCCACGTTCGAGCCCTGCATATTGATGCCGACGATCCTCATCGTTGCCACCTCAGGTAGTGTTGAAATAAAAGGCAATATATGGTTGTTTATCTGAAAAGGCAACGGAGGTGATGCATGCGCTCGCTTTATCGGAAAACGCTGTACAGCAGCTGGCCCTTGCCGGCCAACCTGCATTCGGACGCAACCTCGGACGCCCCGCCGCCGCCGGTCGGAGTGTTCACTGTCATCAACGGCTTTGACATCCCCATCTATCTCAGCTCCGTGCTCTCGCCCGCAAGCAAGACCTACCTCGCTCCGGGATATCCCGGTCAGCTGGTCTTCATTCAGGATGATATCTGCATCCTGCAGGCAGCGCAGACGGGCTCCTTTATGTGCTCGATCATAATGCAAACTGAGGGCGACATCGTTACCGCCAACTACATGCTGCTGACTTCGCCTAATGACATCGGCCCGGTGCCGCAGCCCACAGCAAGCATGCTCGTGCCGCCCGATTCCCCGCGTGTGCTGGTGGGATGCTCCACGCTTGCAGACGGCAAGACCGTCCTGCGCGAACAATTCTGGGATCGGCAGGGGGATTCCTGCACCCTGGCGCCCGGCGAGAAAAAGACGATCACCACCACGGTGACGACAGGCCGGCAGGAGACTTCCACCCACGAAAGCACCTTGGCAGCGAGCCTCGGCATGAACGCGAACGTCGGTTTCGGCCCGTTCTCGGCAAGCGTGTCGTCGAGCCTGAGCATGACCTCGCGCTCTTTCCAGCAGGTGACGGTGAGCGAGCAGAACACCGCCTATTTCGCCGACGAGCTGACCAATCCCTATACCGATCAGGCCTGCCTGGTGCTGCGCTGGCAACTGACCGACGTGATCACCATCTTCCAGCCCGACGGCCCACCCTGCGGCTCCGTCATCATCGGCGAAAGCCCGATCATAACGGAAATATATGGGATCAATGATCTGCCGAAGACGCTGCCGAGGTTCGAGCTTGCGGATGAGGATTATGCGCTGATTGCCCATTGAGGGGGGCACAGGGCGGGGTTGTCCCCGCGGCTCTGGTAGTTGCGCTTTCCAGATGCCGCTCTTGAATTGGTCGGGCGACCTCTGCTAGGCGTCATCCTGGCTTTGAAGGCCGGACAGGATCCAGCGGGGACCGAGGGAAGTGGCGCCAAAGGCAGTGACGCTGATAGACGTTGCGCGCGCCGCGAACGTGTCGCGCGCGACCGCCGCCCGCGCATTGAACGGTTACGGCTATGTCGGCGGAGACGCGGCAGAGCGGGTGCTGGCAGCGGCCGATCGGCTCGGTTATCGCAGCAATCGTGTGGCGCAGGCCTTGCGGCGAGGGCAGTTGCCGCTCATCGGTTTCATGCCGGGCGACATCCAGAACCCGTTTTTTGCCCGGATCGCTCATGATGTCGATGTCGATCTGCGCGCCTTTCGCCACAACCTGCTGATCGCCAGCAGCGAAGAGGATCCGGAGCAGGAGGTGGAACTGCTCGAAAGCCTGAGGTCCCTCAATGTGCGCGGTTTCATCGTCGCGCCGACCTCTGCCGACAACAAGGAGCACCTGGTCGGGCTTGTCCGGGACGGAACGCCCCTCGTCCTCATCGACCGCGCCTTGCCGCAGGTTGCCTGTGACAGCGTCACCGTCGACAATGAGGGCGGCGCCCGCGAGGCCGTGAGCTATCTGATCGCCAACGGCCATCGCCGCATCGGCCTCATTCAGGACGATTCCCGCATCACGACCGCCCGCGGCCGTCTCGCCGGCTATATCCAGGCGCTGCAGAGCCACGGCATCGAGGTGGACGAATCGCTGATCATCGTGTCGCGATCGACGGTGGAATATGCGATCGATGCCACCATCCGGCTGTTCAGCCGGCCGTCGCGCCCGACAGCGGTCTTCACCGTCGACAGCCTTATGACCCAGGGGGCGCTTCTCGGGCTGCGCTCGATGGGCCTTGCCGTGCCGCATGCCGTTTCCCTGGTCGGCTTCGACGACTTCAACCTCGCCACTTTCACCGACCCGCAGATCACCGTCGTGGCGCAGCCGATCGCGCAGATCGGCCCGCTTGCGGTGAAGCTGCTGATGCAGCGGATCAACGGCAGTCGCGAGCCGCCGCACAGGGAGCAGTTCCCGACGCGCCTGGTCGTGCGCGGCTCCGTCTCCCGGCCGTCCCGGACGTCGGGACGCTGATCCGCTGGCGTCTCTCCTGGTCTGTCCGAGACAGGCTCTTCTCAACAGCGCGTGAAATTTCTGCAAAAAGTGGCTTGCCATGCCGGCCGGACCATGCATTAATTCGCGTGTGAGATCGGTCTCTCATCACTCCCGAGGAGAAGCCGGTCTTTCTTTTGATCCACGTGTGAGATCGATATCACATTTTTGAATTGGCGACTGCATGCCAGCGCGCCGCAGTCTGCCGCCTGAAGTGGGGGACGTGTGCGTGCTTGCTACTGACAGACAAGGGACCCGAATGTTGAACTTTGACCAAGCCCGCTTCCTGAAGATCCAGACGGGCGCCGTTGCGATTGCAGACTGGATCCGCCCGCTGATGCGCGACCTGCTCGATGCGGGGATCGAGCGGCTTTACTTCATGGGCACCGGCGGCGTGCAGCTCCTGACCCTTCCCGCGATCGAGCTCGCCGCCCGCCATACGACCTTTCCGGTATCGGCCTGCTTCCCGGCCCAGGTGATCCTCGATCCGCCGGCCGGCCTCAACGAAAAGGCGCTGGTGGTGATGCCGTCATTGTCCGGCACGACCAAGGAGAGCGTCGCGCTTCTGCCTTTCCTCAAGGAACGCGGCGTGCGCCTGTTGACGCTCACCGGCCATGCCGACACGCCCCTCGCGCAGCAGGCCGATCACACCTATACCAACTTCGCCGAAGACGACACGTCGTCGGAGTCCTTCTACCTGCAGACCATGATCATCGTCCTCGCGCTGCTCGCCGAAACAGGCAGGATCGCGAATTTCGACGCGATCGTTTCCGAGCTGAAGAGGCTGCCGGGGCTGCTCGCAGAGGCGAAGGCCGCCTATGAAGACGAGGCGGCGAAGCTCGCCCAATCCATCAAGGACGAGCCATATCATATCTTCACCGGCGCCGGCTCGGTCTGGCCGGAGGCGCATTATTACGGAATGTGCATCCTGGAAGAAATGCAGTGGATCCGCACGCGGCCCGTTCATGCCGCCGATTTCTTTCACGGCACGCTGGAACTGGTCGAGCCGGGCGTCAGCGTGTTCCTGTTCAAGGGCGAGGATGCGCTGCGGCCGCTCGGCGAGCGGGTCGAGCGCTTCGTCCATCGCTATACGGACAAGGTCTGGATCCTCGATTCCGCATCCGTCGCGCTTCCCGGCATTTCGCCGCAGGTCCGCAGTCTGATCTCGCCGGTGGTCCTCGCAACCCTGCTGGAGCGGCTGAGCGCCCATCTCGAAGTGCTGCGCCAGCACCCGCTGACGACCCGCCGCTACTACAAGCGGGTCGAGTATTGATGCCTTGCGCGAGCCTCTTCGCGAGGCTCGCCGCTTCGCACCGGCGGATGGCGCACGGTAGGACACCGCGATCTGCCGCACGATCAACAAGCAAAAGGGGAATGAAACATGCAACGGTCCATCCACTCCACTGCTGCGATGATTGCGGCAGTATCGGTCATCTCGATTTCCTGGGGAGCCTTCCCAGCCTCTGCGGCCGGCGATGCGCCGGTCGCCGATCCGGTCGCCAAGGTCGACTACAGCGGCAAGCTGACGATCCTGACCAAGTTCGGCCTGCAGCAGCTTTCCCCCTATTTCGTCAATGTCGCCAAGGCCTACGAGGCGCAGCATCCCGGCGTGAAGATCGAGCTCATCCAGGAGAACGACGACAGTATCAAGGGCAAGACCAAGACGCTGGTCGCCTCGAACTCGCTGCCGGACATCTATTTCTCCTGGACGGGGACCTGGGGCGAGAACTTCATCCGCGGCAATCGCGCCGTCGATCTGTCCAAGGTCATCGGGCCGGAGACCGAATGGGGCAAGACGCTGAGCCCGGCCGCCGTGAAGGCCTTTTCCTATAACGGCAAATATTTTGGCGTGCCGCTTTATCTCGATGCGAAATTCATGGGCTACAACAAGAAGATGTTCGCCGATCTCGGCATCGAGCCGCCGAAGGATTTCGACGCGCTCTTGAAGGCCTGCGATGCGCTGAAGGGTTCGGGCGTCGTTCCGATCGCCATCGGCAACAAGGAATCCTGGCCGCTCGTCCATTATCTCGGGCAGTTGCTGGCTTATAACGTGCCGACCGAGACGCTGGAGCGCGATTTCAACCCGAAGACGGCGACCTTCGACGATCCCGGCTATGTCGCGGCGCTCGGGCAGTACCGCTCGCTTCAGGAGCGCTGCGCCGGCGGCGCCCAGGTCAACGGCCTCTCCTACCAGACCGCACTCCAGTCGATGAGCGACAGGAAGGCGGCCATGTACTACCAGGAGATCATCGAGTTCGATCAGGCCGCGACCAAGGAAACGGCCCTGAAGCCGGAGGAGTTCGGCTTTTTCAAGCTGCCGGCGCCGAGCGATGCCAAGGGTTCGGCCACGGCGCTCGAAGGCGCGCCCGAGGGTTACATGGTCAATGCCAAGGCGAAGAACGTTCCCCTGGCGATCGACTTCCTGAAGTTCCTCACCAGCCAGGAAAACGGCAGGACGCTGTCGGCGCCGCCCTATGGCCAGCCGAGCGCCGTGATCGGCGGCGCGGATAAGACCAGGATCAATCCCAATGTCGCCGAAGGCATGGAGGAGATCGCCAAGGCGAGCTACCTCATGCCTTGGCTCGACACGGTCAACCATCCCCGTGTCGCCGCCGCCTGGCTTTCCGGCCTGCAGGCCTTCGCCGGCGGCTCCATGTCGGCGGAAGATCTTCTCGCCTCCGTTCGTAAGGCCGCCACGGCTGCCGCCAAGCAATGACGATGGCGAGCGTGACGGCAACCCCAAGCAACGGCGCCGCGCTGCGCGGCGCCGTCTCCAACCGCAGGAGATGGCTGCGGCACGGCCTGCTGCAGCAGCTGGCGGCATTGCGCTGGGGCATCGTGGCGCTGATCATCGTCGGCTGGTTCGTTTATTATCCGATCGTCGACAACCTCTTTGTCAGCACGACCACCCAGGACATCTTCACCGGCGAGGTCGATTATGTCGGGCTCGATAATTACCGCCGGCTGCTGGATGATCCGGTCGTCTGGCGGGCGCTGACCAATAACGGCCTCTATGCCGTGCTCTCCGTCGTCTTCCAGGTCTTCGCGGCATTCGTGCTTGCCGCCATCATCGAGGGGCTCAGGAGCAGGGCCTGGCGGAATTTCTGGCGAGCCGTCTATTTCATTCCCTCGGCGATCTCCACCACCGTCACCGGCCTGCTCTTCTATTTCATCTACCAGCCGGATATCGGCCTTCTCGACGCCCTGCTGCATCTGCTCGGGCTGCAGAACCTGTCTTACACCTGGCTGGGTGACGAGCGCACGGCGATCTATGCGATCATCGCCATGAGCCAGTGGCAGGGCTTCGGCTATTCGACGCTGCTCTTCACCATCGCCATCCAGAAGATCCCGCGCGAACTCTACGATGCCGCCACGGTCGATGGGGCCGGGCCGCTCCGCCAGCTCTTCTGCATCACCTTTCCGCTCACCCGCGAAATGACCGGCATGATGATCATCGTCACCATTGCCGGCGCCTTCCAGGTTTTCAACGAAGTCATGGTGATGACCGGCGGCGGGCCGAACAATTCGAGCCAGGTGCTGGGGACATGGCTTTACGAGCAGGGCTTCAACCAGAACGACATGGGCTATGCGGCCGCAATCGGCGTCGTCATCTTCCTCGCCACGCTGACGACAGGCCTGCTCCAGCTCTGGTACACCAAGAGGCGGAGGGTGGAGGCATGAGCGCGGTGGTCATTCCTGCGGGCGCCTCGCTGCGCAACCCCTGGCTGGTCATCGGCAAGGGCGTGCTGATGGCGCTGCTGGTGGCGGCGGGCATTCTCGTCGTCTACCCGCTGATCTGGATGGCGCTCGGCGGCTTCAAGTCGAACAGCCAGATCTTCAGCGATCCCTTCGCGCTTCCCGACCGCTGGTCCTTCGACAACTACGTCGCGGCCTGGAACCAGGGTGTGCGCAATTTCCTGTTCTCGAGCCTGCTGGTGACCGTCGTTTCCACAATCACCACGGTCTTCATCAGTGCCTGGACCGCCTATGGCCTGACCCGGACGCAGATGTTCGGCAAGCCTGTTATCGTCGGTTTCGTGCTCGGCGGCATGATGCTCAGCCCGACCGTCGCGCTGGTGCCGCTCGTGCAGATGATGCAGAGCCTTGGCCTCTACAATACGCATTGGGCGCTGATCATCCTTTACACGGCCTTCCGAGTGCCCTTCACCACCTTCCTGATCCGCGCCTATATGCTCGATCTGCCGCGCGATCTCGACGAGGCGGCCATGATCGATGGCGCCAGCGAGGGACAGATCTTCCGCAAGATCATGCTGCCGCTCTGCCGGTCGATCATCGTTTCCTGCATCATCCTGCACATCCTGTTTGCCTGGAACGAATATATCTTCGCGATGATCTTCACCAACCAGATCGACGTGCAGACCCTGCCGGTCGGCCTGACCTCGCTGATGGCCAAGCATGGCACCAATTTCGCGGAGGTCTTCGCCGCCATGACCATCTCGGCGCTGCCGATCGTCGTCATCTTCTTCTTCACCCAGCGTTATTTCATCCGCGGCCTCACCGAAGGCATCGGCAAGTGATTTCATGAGGAAACCGGAAGTGCCCAAACTCTCGGCCAGGCAGCTGATCGGCGCCAATGTCAGCTTTCAGCACTATTCCTTCGAAAAGGTCGCGGAAACCATCCGCGGCTTCGGCTTCGCCGAAATCGAGCTCTGGGGGATCGCGCCTTATCTCCAGCAGGCAGGGGAGGTCGCGTGATGGCGGCGATGCGGCTGATTGCAGTTGGCGACAACTGCCTGGACGTTTACCTCAGCAAGAACAGCATGGCTGTCGGCGGCAATGCGCTTAATGTGGCGGCGCAATGGCATCGGCAAGGCTGCGATGCCCGCTATTTCGGCGTTGTCGGCAAGGATGCCGAGGGCGACGTGATCGCCACGGCGATCGAAGCCGTCGGCCTGCCTGGGGCGGACCTGGAGCGGCGCGACGGCGCCACCGCCGTCACCCTGCTGCTGGAGCAGGATGGCGACCGCCGGTTCCTGCTGGAGGATCTTGGGGTCGGGCGCAATTACGTTCCGTCTCCGGAGCGCTATGCAGCACTCAGGCGGGCCGATTGGGTTCACCTCGGCACCAATTCCAGCGCCGAGCTCATCGAACGGCTGATCGAGGACCGCATTCGCTTCAGCATCGACGTCTCGACGGCGCACCAGTCACTGGATCTCAAGGGCGTGCCGCTGGTCTTCGCATCCGGGCCGGATGAGCCGAAGGTCCCGGTCGAGCCGGTCATCGGAGCCTTGAAGGAGCGTGGCGCCGCGAGGATCGTCCTGACCTGCGGCCCGCGCGGCGCCTTCTTTGACGACGGTGCGGAGCTTGCCCATGTGCCGGCGCAGGCCGTCTATGTCGTCGATACCTGCGGCGCCGGCGACAGTTTCATCGCCACCTTTGTTGTCGCGCATCTTCTGAAAGGCGTGGATGCCGAGGCGGCCATGCGCCTCGCAACCGATGCGGCCGCCGGGACCTGCCTGCACGAAGGGGGCTTCCCGCAGAGGCTGAGTGCTATTCCGCCATGGCTCCTGCAGAAATATGCCGCCGAAATCTCTGCCGCGGAGGGCTGACATCATGCGCTACACTTTGAGACCGCCGGTGCTGGCGCGCGGCCCGGACCGCTCCTTCTGGCTCCAGGACGCCGGTGCCGCCCCCGTCACCACGCCGCTCGTCGGCGATCAGGCCGCCGATGTCGCCATTGTCGGCGGCGGCTATACGGGCCTGTGGACGGCGCTGCGCCTGAAGGAGCAGGATCCCGGGCTGAAGATCGTCCTGCTCGAGGCGGATTGCTGCGGGGCAGGGGCATCCGGCCGGAATGGCGGCCAGGTCCACTCCTGGTTTGCCGAGATTGATCTTCTCGCCGAGGTGGTGGGAGAGACGGAGGCGCTTTCGCTCTGCCGGGCGACCGCCGATGCGATTGGGGAGCTGGAGGCCCTGCAGGCAAGCGGCGCGATCGACATGGATCTCAGGCTGGACGGATGGCTATGGACGGCAAGCGCCAGGGCCCAGGAAGGCGTATGGCAGAAGGCGCTTGAGATGGCGGAGGCCCAGGGCGAAGCGCGCTTCACCCGGCTCGATGCCGGCGAGATTGCCCGCCGTACCGGCTCTCGCGCCTCCTATATGGGCATTGCCGAGATGCGGGCAGGTACGGTGCAGCCGGCAAAGCTCGCCGCAGGCCTGCGCCGGCTCGCTCTCGCGCGCCACGTGATCATCCACGAAAAGACGCCCGTCACCGCGATCGAGGCGGGAGCCATCGCCACCCTGCAGACGCCGCAGGGCCGCCTGCGCGCCGGCCGCGTCGTACTGGCGGCGAATGCCTGGCTTGCATCCATTCCCGAGCTCCTGCGCTACATCTATGTGGTCGAAAGCCAGATCGTCGCCACGCAACCTGTGCCGAATCTGCTTCAGCGTCTGGGGTGGACGGGCGGCGAATCGATCTGCGACGCGCAGGCGCATGTGCTCTATTACCAGCGAACGCCGGAGGGGCGGGTCATCTTCGGCCGCGGCAGCGGCAAGATCGCCTACGGCGATCGGATCGGCCCCTCCTTCAACCGCGGCACGGAAAAGGGCGCCGACAACAGGCGCGAGCTGGACCGGGTCTATCCCGAACTGAGAACCGTGAAGATCGAGCACGACTGGTCGGGGCCGATCGACTGCACCGCAGATCACCTGCCGATCTTCGGTCATCTCACGGGCCAGCCCAATATCTTCTTCGGCATTGGCTTCAACGGCACCGGGATAGCCCAGACGCCCGTCGCCGGCCGCATCCTCGCCAGTCTGGTGCTCGGCCGGGATGATCAATGGAGCCGCAGCGGTCTTGTCGGACTTGAAAAGCGCAAGAAGCTGCCGCCGGAGCCGATCCGCTATCTCGGCGCCAGGCTCGTCCGCAAGGCGATCCGCCTGCGCAACGATGCCGAAATCGAGAACCGGCAGGTCAATCCGATCGTCCGCTACATCTCCGAATTGAAGCCCGGCCGCTGACGCGTGGGATCGCGACTGACCGCGACAAGGAGCACAGGAGCGGCGGCGCCAGCGTCTATTGAGCTCGCAGCGCGACCTTCAAGATGTCCGTGGCGGCAGATCGCCGGCCGGTGGGCGTCCGGTCACTAACGCCAGCCACGGCGTTCCGCACAGACCGAAACGCTGATTGCGCGCTCTATGACGGAATGGCTGCGCTCCACCCGTTCGCCGCGGCAAGATCGGCTATCGCGCCTTCGAGACCGATCTTGCCGACGGCCGCTGGCTGTGGATGACCGAGGCGGTGCAGAAGAACGGCTGGATGCTCTGCATCGCCAGCGACATCACCCGTCTCAAGGTCCATGGCCGCACCGTCCGGCAGGATCGCGACCAGGCGATCAAGGCCTCCTACACCGACGAACTCACCGGCGTCGCCAACCGCCGCTTCGTCATGGCGCGCGTCGAAGACATGCTTGAAGCCGCCCGGCATGGCAGCAGCGGCTGCCTCGCCGTCTTCGACATCGACAATTTCAAGCGCATCAACGACCGCCTCGGCCACCACGCCGGCGATCTCGTGCTGCGCGATTTCGCCCACCGCATTCACCAGAATGTCCGCCGCAACGACTGTTTCGGCCGCGTCGGCGGCGAGGAATTCCTGCTGGTCATGCCGGCCACCGGCCCGGAAGACGCGCTTGCCATGGTCGAGCGCATGCTGACGGTGATCCGCTTTTCCCGGCCGCTGCCGGACTCGCCGGACTTCAGCTACACCTGCTCCGCCGGCATCGCCGCCTGTGTGCCGACGGACAGTGCGTCTGAGCTTTACCGGCGTGCCGATCAGGCGCTGTATGACGCAAAGATGAGCGGACGAGATAGGGTGCGGGCGGCGTAGGATGGGTGATGCTGGCTGATTTCAAAACTACGCCGTGCGCATAATCGATTCTCTTTGAAGCACGACGCAAGCGCCGTATCTGAACCGAGCTCGTCGTGCTACGCATCGAACATGGGATTCGGGGTTTTCATTCATCGCTCAGATTCGATCTACGACGACAGCCCGGCTGAACAGTATCAGTTCCCAGGCCAGTATCTCGGTCGCGTGCGGGCCTGCCTCGGAGATTGGATCATATATTACGAGCCGCGCAAGGTTGCGGCGAAGCGCGGCTATTTTGCCGTCGCCAAAGTGGCTCAAGTCATCCCGGATCCGAAGGCGCCCGGCATGTATCTGGCACTCATCGAGCCAGGCAGCTATCTCGATTTCATCAACGCCGTTCCGTTCAGTGGGCCGGACGGTGTCATTGAGCGTGGCGTGCTGAATGAGGAGGGGCGGATTTCCGGTAGAGCGCAGGCCGCGGTGCGCCCGATATCGGCGGCGGATTTCAATCGTATCGTCTCAATTGGCCTGGACGAGCACCAGCCTGAACTGCCTCGGTTGGGTGAGCCGGCCGTAATGCATTCTGACATCGGATTTGAAGATAGAGCTCAGGCGCCGTTTTTACTCGAGCAGGAGCGCGATCGGATTACACAGCTCTCGTCGCGGATCGTTCGCAATCGGCTGTTTCGCCGGCTCGTTCTTCAGGCTTATGACAAACGGTGCGCAATCACCGGCCTGAAGCTCATAAACGGCGGCGGCCGTGCGGAAGTCGATGCTGCGCACATCCGCCCCGTGGAGGCGAACGGACCTGATATCCTCACCAACGGCATTGCTCTCTCCGGCACCGCGCACTGGATGTTCGACCGCGGGCTGATCAGCCTCTCGGATGATCTCAATGTTCTGATATCGCGCCAAGCCAACGATCCGGAAAGCATACTTGGTCTGATCAATAAGACTGGCAGGGCGATCGTGCCTTCACGACCGTTTGAGCGGCCCCAGCCCCATTTTCTCCAGTGGCACCGACAAAATTGCTTCAAGCAGTAGCGACGCTGCCGATGGTCTACGGAAAATCCACTCGAGCAGCGATCACGTGGCTCAGTCATTAATTGGGGAACCAACCCTCACGCTGAGCAACCTCCAGCAGTTTTGGTGTGCCTTTACCTGCCGCAGACATCAACGTGCGATCTGCTTGTGCTAGTAAATGTAGTGGAAATTTTTCTGCGTTCGACATGATGCTTTCGGCAATCGCTTTCGATATTGGGATTCCTCCATCATTTCGGAAGTTAGCGGTTGCGCCGCTCAGATATAAATCGGAAATCCGCTCCAGATCCTTTTTAAGTCGGGACATGTCTGACCGGTTTTGTAACAGCGATTGAAGTGCAAACTGAACTTCAGGTGAAGCTTTCTTCGGCACTAACCCTGCTACGCTAAGCGCGAGATGATACCGTATTCGTTCAGGCAACCGAAAGCCGATGAACGTGATAATCCGCGGCCCCCGATGCGACAAAGCGGCAATATCTTTGTCGGTGACGTATGTGCCTCCATCGGCCTCTCGCAAACGGCTCGCGCGGAAATCCCGCACGAGATTTCTCCAGTCTGTCTCGGTCAAACTATCAAGCGCGGATTCTAGCTTTTCGGTGGTCTCAAAGAGGGTTTTAGGTGTACCCCATAACATCAGGAGTAGCAAAAGTCGGCGAGTTTCGCTCGACGTTGATACAGAAGAGAGTTTTTCCTCCCACCATCGCGGGGCGCCGGATTTGCGACGGATATGACGTGCACTTCCTACTAAGTCTCTCGCGCTTGCCAAAGGGGTTTCATCGCCCGCTTCCGTTTTTGCGCGGATTCCGGCTCCGATACAGGCGATACGGTCGATTGCTGGACAGTCGCCCCAGGCTCGCCGTAACGCTTTCACCAGGTCGCTCCAAGGCGCCAGTTTAGTCGCGAGAAGGCTGGTCGGCATACTCACAAATGTTTCGTAGGCTTCAATTGCGTCTTCCTCGACTTTGCTGAAAGCAACCTTCACATCGGCTATTACTTGCCTTTCGTCGACCGCCCTCTCCCAGGACAACCGTCTCTCGATTGCCATCTCAAGAGGTACATCATCGGTATCAACGAACACTTGTTGATACTGATATGGCGAAGTGATGGCCGCAAGAATCTCGAGAAGCGTGCTGTTAGACGTGCTGCATCGATAAGGGCCGACTACTGAACCGTTCAAGATCATAGCCTTCGCGCGCTCGAAGTGAGAAGGTTGTGATAGAAACCTAAAATGTCGAAGCATGATGAAGTGTTGAACGAGCTCATCGCTGAGATGTCCTTTGCTTGCCTGTGTCAGAACAAAAACATCCGGATTTAAGAGGCCAAGAAACGCGCCGAGACGTGCCCATTCGAAGGGACTGAGTTTAGCTGAGAGCGCCTCCCACGATTCGATTCGATCTTCTGCCGATGAGTTTCTGATAATCGCATTCGCAAGTGCACGCTGCTCGTCTGTCGGCGTCGAGGGCGCTAAACGGGACCACAGATGTTCCAAAAAGTCTGTCCGGCCGCTGCGATCTGGAAGGTTAGCCCAGAGTGACGGGCCAGGCTCTTCAGCGTTCGCTAGAAGACTTCTGAAGTGAGGATATTCCGTGATATGCGAAACGATCTGTTTCACTGCAGGCTGATATTGATTGAATACCCAATCTCCCAACAACATAAGAGCTACGCTTCGCGAGTGGCTGGTTAATCTGTAGGGCGCTGCTCGGCTTAATTCCACAAGCTCGTTTACAAGCGTGAGAATCTCGCCCTTATTGAAGCAGCCACCATAAAATCGCGCGACATTTAGCCAGTAGGGGTTGCCAACCAGAGCTTTAAAGCGATCGAATTTATCACCGGCAACAGGCTGATCATCGACGGGGTAGGGGGCAGTCTCATAGAGATGTCGAGCAGCAAAATATTCGCGCAGAGGTTGCACCTCAAACTCATACGTTCCTTGTACTCGCGAAACGAGCGCGCCAACTCGTTCGATCATGCCATCAAACAACGAATTTACGATTGTTGTATCCTCGCCCTCTCTGTCGAGGTAGGAAAATAAGGTAGCCTTGAGAAGGCTTTGTTCAATGCTACCGTTGTCGCCAGCTTCGGCGCCTGATTGAAGTTTCCAAGCTAGATAACGATGTATATCAATCAGTAGGTCCCTGTTGTCTCTAACGAGTTCACTTTTTTCAGACTCACGACTGAAGAACATGTCCATGTATGCGTCATACATAGCTGTTCTCTTGTCTGGAAGTGATGCGCCTCGAATGTTGATTAGCGACAAGAGAATCGTCAGCTGCATAGGGTTCTTTGCCAAGTATTGAGTATGAGCTTCCCTAAGTTTGTTATCGAGTATGACACGGAGCTGACCTTGTTGCGCTTCCTTGAGTCCTTTTGCCTTCATCCACTTGGTTGTGTACTCCTCGATCTGTTCGCTCTCTAGCGGAAGTAGCTCGAAATACGACCACTGCTCAGGAGGAAATCGCACGGATTTCGCGAATGCCGCTGGTCTACTGGTGACGATGGTCTGGAGAGAAAAACCGCCTGCGCTGATCAGCCTATTGGTCCCCTTGGTGATCTCATCGACGAGTCTCTGGCGTAAGTTGATGTCGGCCACCTCATCGAAACCATCAAGGGCTAATAGCATGTGACTTGCACGTGCGATGGCTGTAAGATCCGAGACGTTGAAGCTGTGTCCACCCGAAAAGAAGCGCACCTGACCAGCTAGAAAACCCTCAAGCGAGCGAGGTTCTTGCTCAGAAAGAGCTTGAGGTTTAGATACGAAGGGGTCGACGCCCGAAAGCCATTTTGCAAGATCGCGAAGGTCAACTCGGAAGGGGATTCGAGCGTGAGGGCGTCTAAAATTCGGGGGTAGAAGGCTTATTTGGTGTTTCTTGTCCAGGAGCTGCATTCGCAAAACCTGACACACAAATTGTGTCACCGTTGATTTTCCCTGACCAGGGGCTCCCTCAAGCACTATCCGTGAATGTCGGGGGAAGTCATAGGGATAAATGAAATAGTCCGCCGCCTTTTGGCTGTTGCGTTCATATTCGACACCGTCGCGAATAGACCAAATCGGCGCGTCACGAGTAAAAATTAACTGTTGCGGTGTATAATGCGGAACATGTCTGACGCTCTGCGGGAGAAATCGCATGGGAAGATCTACGAAAAGATCTGTCATGGTGCTGCGTAGATCGGTTTGCTTGAATTTAAGTTCTTCGTCGTCTTCGTATTGGCTATTCATGTAGGCGAGGAGCGCAGAACGTCGCCGTTCTTCTTCTTCGCCAAGCTGTCCCGAAACCAGTTTCTCAAGCAAGTCGGTCGCTTTTAGAATGTCTGGGTAACTCCACTTGATGCTCGCTTGGCCGTCGAGGCGCCGATCCAGGTCATCCCGCCACCAGCAAAAGGCTTCTACTTCAAATGCTTTCGACAGAGCATCGTTGACGCGATCTATCGAGCCGCCATTTAAATGCGAGGTACCCTTTACGTTAGTTAGGAAGTAATACTTCGACATCCCCAATGACTTAAGGCGATTGATCTTGGACCCCTCACTTTTTATCAACTCCTCTATCATTTCACGTTCAGTCCGGGCGTCAGCTGCGTTCCTAACGTACTTGACCTGGAATACGATTAAGTCGCGAGTGTTTGACGGCCCGCGACTTGCTCGTAAGGTCCGATACACAAACGCGTCTCGGCCGCCATCAGGCTGTCCAACCGGTAAGCATTGCGCGTTCGGGAAACTTGAGGATATCAACGCCTGACATAGTTGCTGAAACCGCTCATCGCCAAGCGTCTCGTAGTGATACATTTTCAACCTACCCAAGAATCGAATCAGTTTGACAATACTGTCCGCATGCAACCTGAGAAGGAAGTAGGATTGTAAAATATTGCTTACGCCAATTTTGCCGATTGCGAAGGGGCTGATGCTGAAGAACCCTGGCGATCTCTGCTATGATCATTGCAAATCTGCTTACTCTGCTCTTTCGAACGTCATAAAATGAACCGATCCGCGTAGTCGTCGTCTGAGATGAAGCAGATCACTCCACCTTATCCTAAAGAGAGGTTTAGCCGTTTTAGGAAGCTTCGAGCGATCGACCCGGGATGAGACTTCAAAGTATGCTTGTGTAGGTCGCCTGGGCTCGGCCGCGCAGACTGTCGGGGCGAGGGCATGTTAGATGACGCTGGGCTTGTCCACCAGCTTTTCGACCAATCGCCTGAGTTCCGATGGGGTGGTGAGGCCGGCCACCACCTCGTGGTAGCCGACCCCGGCGCGTCGTAGCGCCTCCTTCTTTACCGCGTCGCGTGCGGCCGCGGTGCCTTGATGGTGTCCTCCGCCCTGATACTCGATGACATGTCGCGGTTGGCAATTGCTGTCTACGAGCAGTAAGTCGACACGCTTGGAGTTGATGCAACGGTAGGCGTCAGCATTGGTGCTTCGGAGGATTTCGCCCAACGAAACCTGCGCCATCACCTGCCAGGAAGAATTGCAACCAATCACCATGCTGTCGAGCTCCCGAAATACTCGAGCTTCGCTCTTGTTCAGCAACGGCTGAATAGTGAACTGCGAACGCATCACGATACGCATTTGGTCGGCGGCATCGACTGGTCTCAATGGCTCCGGAGATGGCATCTGAGGCCAAGGTCCCAATAGGATGCGCTCATTGCTGCGCCTTTCCTCGGAGCGTGACCTGTTTCTCTCCTGCCACGCCTGTTTTCTCCTCCAGGCTAGGAGCTGCTCGACGGCCATGCCTACGGCAAAGCCGACAAACAGTGCTGCGATCAGCAGTTCTGGCTTATCGAAATCCGCAACAGTTACATCGCCCGGTGCGGCTACTGCTACAGCTCCGATGATCAGCCAAGGCGCCGCGAACAGCATCGACCTTTGGCGGTAGTGCATGCCCCTCTCCAGATTTCCCGCCAGGATAGTAGAACGCGTGGAGCAGGCGAGAAAGTCACTTAAAAGAATTAGGCCCTCAGGCGACCGCGCCAGAAAGCTATCGCATTCGAAGACGTCACCCCCGGTGATAGATGCAGTCGCATCCCTACACCACCGCACCAAATTCCGCCGCCAACACCGCATCCTTCAGCGCCCGCGAATACGCATGCTGCGGATCATCCAGCACGGCCCGGGCCCGCCCGCGCTCGACAATCTCACCCTTGCGCATGATGATAATATTGTCGCTGACATAATAAGCCGTCGCCAGATCATGCGTGATGTAGATGATCGAAAGACCGAGCTCGTTTTTCAGCCGCCCGAACAGGTTGACGATCGCCATGCGCAGCGACGCGTCGACCATCGAGACCGGTTCGTCGGCCACCAGCAGGCGGGGCTCCGGGATCAGCGCGCGGGCGATGGCGACGCGCTGCAGCTGGCCGCCGGAGAGTTCGTGGGGGAAGCGGCCCTTTACCTCTTCCAGCGTCAGGCCGACATGGTGGAGGGCGGTGTCGGCCATCTTTTCCGCCTGCTGCCGGTCCGGCCGTTTTCCGTCAGCCGAAAAATTGCGGGCGGTCTCGAAGAGGTAGCGGTCGACCCGCTTCAGCGGGTTGAAGGCCTCGAAGGGGTTCTGCAGCACCGGCTGCACCTCCTTCATGAAGGCCTTGCGTTCGGCCCGGCTGTGGATCGCCACGGTCTTGCCGGCAAATTGCAGCTCGCCTTCCGTCGGCTCGGCCTGGCCGAGGATCATCGCCGCCACCGTCGATTTGCCCGAGCCGGATTCGCCGACGATCGAGAGGATCTCCGGCTCGTCGCCGATCTCGAAGCTGACATCGTTGACGGCGGTGATCAGCCGCCGGCCGAGCATGCCGCCCTGGCGGTAGATTTTCGTCACATGCGAGAGGCTAAGCAGAGTCAAACCTGATCCCCCGTAACCGCAAAACACGCCACCCGCCGCTCCGGCGCGACGGTAACCATGGGCGGAACCTTCTGTGAGCAGATCTCCATGCGCTTCGGGCAGCGCGGGTGAAAGCGGCAGCCCTCCGGCGGCATGGCAAGGTTCGGCGGCCGCCCCTCCAGCGAGGGCCGGGTGGTGGGGTCGCCGATCTTCGGCAGGCTGCCGACAAGGTGCTGCGTATAGGGGTGGAGCGGCGCGCTGAAGAGTTTTGGCGTCGGCGCCTCCTCGACCAGTCGGCCGGCATAGACGATGCCGATGCGGTCGGAGACCGTCGCATGCACGCCCATGTCATGGGTGACGAACAGGAAGGACGAGCCCATCTCGCGCTGGATGTCGCGGATCATCGACAGGACGTCACGCTGCACGATGACGTCGAGCGCCGTCGTCGGCTCGTCGGCGATGATGAATTCCGGCGTCAGGATGGTGGCAAGCGCAATGGTCATGCGCTGGCGCATGCCGCCGGAGAGTTCGTGCGGATAGGCGTCGAGCAGCTGCGGATCGAGCTTCAGCCGCTGCAGGTGGTTGGCGACCTTTTCGAAGAAGACCGATTTGCTCACCTTCATGTGGCGAAAGGCGAAATCGGTGAAGGAATGGCGGATCCGGCGCACCGGATTGAGCACATTCATCGAGCCCTGCATGATGTAGGAGAGATGCTTCCAGCGCAGCGCCACGCGCTCCTCCGGCGTCATCGCATAGAGATCCTGGGTGCCGCCGCCGAAATGGAATTTGACGCTGCCGGAAACGACCCGGAGCGGCGGCCGGATGGCGCCGGCAATGGTCTTGATCAGCGTCGTCTTGCCGCTGCTCGATTCACCGGCGACGCCATAGACCTCGCCGCGGCGGATCGTCAGGCTGATGTCGTCGACGGCCCGCACCTCGCGATCGACGCCATAGAGGAAGGCGCGGTAATAGGCTTTCAGCTTGTCGATTTCGACCAGGTTCTCCATGCTAATTTCCCATCCGGTTGAGCCGGCTGCGCGGATCATTGTATTCGTTCATCGACATGGAGAGCAGGAAGAGCGCCAGGAAGAGAATGACGATGACGGCGACGGGGGCGGCCACCCACCACCAGATGCCCGAGATCAGCGCCGAATGCGCATTGGCCCAATAGATCATCATGCCCATGGTCGGCGTCTCGATATCGGTGAACCCCAGCACCGAAAGCGTGATCTCCATGCCGATCGACCAGATCATGTTGTTCATCGTCGTGGCAAAGACGATCGGCAGCACATAGGGCAGGTGCTCCTCGACCAGGATCTTGCGCATCGTCATGCCGGAATAGACGCTCTGGGTGGTAAAGGGCCGGCTCTTCAGCCCGAGCGCCACGGAGCGGATCAGCCGCGCATCATAGGACCAGCCGAGCGAGGCCATGATGACGATCAGCGCCACCCAGGTCATGTTGTCCTTCAGCACGAAATAGAAAAGGATCAGCAGCGGAAATTGCGGGATGACCATGACGCTGTCGTTGATCGCCATCAGCACCCGGTCGACCGCGCCACCGGCATAACCGGCGACCAGCCCGACCACGAGCGAGATGATGCGCGAGAGAAAGGCGACGCCGATGCCGAAATAGAGCGTGTTGCGAAGGCCGATCGTCAGCTGCCAGAACACGTCCTGGCCGCGCGATGTCGTGCCCAGCCAATATTCGCTGTCCGGCGGCATGTCGGGCGGCAGCAGATAGATGTCGGTCGCGCCATAGGGCGAGAAATAGGACAGGATCACCAGGGCGACGATGACGGCGAAGAGCAGCAGGCCGCAGAGGAATTCCATGTTCTGGCGGGCGAGGTCGCGGATGATGGTAAACATGGCTATTCCACCTTGATGCGCGGATCGATCAGCGGGCTCAGCACGTCGATGATGAAGACGGCGGCGGCGACGCCGACGATCGACAGCGCGCTGAGGCCGAGCACCAGGCTGTAATCGCCGGCATGCACCGCTTCGATCAAGAGATTGCCGATGCCGGGATAACCGAAGACGATTTCGGTGATGACGGTGCCGTTGAAGATCGCGCCGAGCGACATGGCAAGCCCGGTGAATTGCGGCACCATGGCGTTGCGGGCGATATAGGAGCGCAGGATCTTGCCCTTCGGCACGCCGCCGAGCTCGGCAAAGACGACATAGTCGTCGGTGATGATGTTGGAAACCAATGCCCGCATCCCGATCAGCCAGCTGCCGGCGCCGACCAGGATCAGCGACAGGGCCGGCAGGATGGAGTGTTTGAGGATATCGACGACCAGCGCAAGGGAGAGGTCGAGATTGGCGTTCATCTCATAGCCGCCATTGATCGGCAGCACCGGCCAGATGAAGCCGAAGACGATGAGCAGCACGAAGGCGAGGATGTAATAGGGAATGGGCAGCATCGCGATGAAGACGAGGCTGACGGCCTTCAGCACCATGTCCTTGCGGTAATAGCCCGCAAGCGCGCCGATCGCATTGCCGAGCACGAAGGTGATCAGCGTCGACACCGTCATCAGGCCGATCGTCCAGGGCAGCGAGCGCAGGATGATGGTGGAGACGGGGGTCGGAAAGGCCGAGAGCGAGGGGCCGAGATCGCCGGTCGCCAGCCGAAGCCAGAAATGCAGATATTGCTCCCAGATCGAGCCCTGCATGCCGTAGAGCTCGCGCAGCGACTGGCGCATCAGCTCGATCGCATTGGGATCGGACTGACCCATCTGGGTGATGGCGCCTATGCTTTCTTCGACCGGATCGATCGGGGTCAGGTGGGTGACGAAGAAGGTGATCGTCACGCCGAGAAAGACGACGAGCAGAAACTGACCAAACCGCTTCAGCACAAAGATCAGATAGGGCGTCATAAGGCAGTGGTTCCTCTCTGCTTCCCTTCTTGAAAGGATCGACGAGCATGGCAGCTGGGGCACATGCCCGCCGATAAGGGGGCCGGCGCGGTGGCTTACGCGCCGGCGTTGGGAGGGTTATTGCGGCTGAGCCGGCTTCAGCTTGACCATCATCAGCCGCGAATTCGCCCAGTTCGGCACCGGATCCGTATAGGGGTCCTTGATGGTGGGATAGCCGGTCCAATAGGTCGTATCCATCGAGGTGAAGACGTTATAGGACATCAGCGGGATCGTCGGCATTTCGCGGGCGACCAGCTTCAGATAGTCCTTGCCAAGCTCCATGCCCTTCGGATCGTCGGCGCTGATGCCGCGGATGCTCTCGATGATCTTGTCGAGCTCCGGATTGGACCAGCGCTGCCAGTTGCGCGGCGGCTGAACCTCGCCCTTCTTGGCGACGAACTGCGAGTGCCAGCTGTCGAGGAAGAAGGAGAGGTCGGGATCGCCGCCCCAGGTTTCGACGCTCCAGGCGATCGCCACCTGGAAATCGCCGGGCTGCAGCGCCGTCTGCCAAAGCTTGGCGGCCGGCACGGCCTTGGCGTCGATGCCGAAGGCCGCCCATTGCTGCGCGATCAGCGTGCCGGCGCGGGTGAAGACGGAGCGCGTGTCGCCTTCGACCGTCATCCGGATCTTGAAGGGCTGACCATCAGGCGTCAGCCACTTGCCGCCTGACTTTTTGAAGCCGGCCTTCTCCAGCAGTTCACCGGCCGCTTTCGGGTTCGGCTTCCACCAGCCATAGCCGAAGGCACCGCTGATCGCTTCCGGATCGGTCGGGATCTGGTCCTTGAACTTCGGCTGCTTGCGCAGGATATCGGCGATCTGTTGCCCGACCGTCGGGTCATAGGGCTTGATCTTGCTCTTGCCGGTATCGATCTCGAAATCCTTCAGCCAGTCCTGCATCGGCGCCTGATAGTCTTTCATCGTCGCCGCTGTCGGCGGCACGCCGAGTGCCGAAAGCGTCGCCGCTCCGCGATAGCTCGCCATGTCGACGGCCTTGATGTCGATCAGCAGGGCCAGCGCCCAGCGCACATCGGCATTGTCGAAGGGCGCTTCCTGGGTGTTGAAGATCACGGCCGGCAGGGTCGGATCCGGATGAGCGAACGGGAAGCCCGGGAACCAGGTGTCGATCGTCTTCGACTTCTCCTTGAGGGTGAACATGCCCTCCGGCGTGTTGTCGTGGATGATATCGAGATTGTGCTCGAGCTGGGCGATCGTGCGCTTATCCGGCGGGCCGGGATCGGTATAGGTCACGTATTTCGGGGCCGGCTCGCCGAAGCGGGCAAGCGAGGTGCGCTGCCAGTCGTCGCGCTTCTCCCAGGTGTACCATTTGCCCTGCGGATCGTAGGCCTTCAGCTTGTAGGCGCCGAGCGAGACGGGATTGGCGAAATCGTAGCGAAGCGGATCCTCGACCTTCTCGAACACGTGCTTCGGCATGATCCAGGCGCCGTTCCAGCGCACGGTGAAGATCGCATGGAAGCGCGAATTCGGCTTCTTCAGCTTGAACACCACGGTCTGCGGATCGGTCGCCTCGACGCTTGCCACCTGCACCGAGAAGGCCGCACTCCAGACCATGCCGGGATGGTCCATCTGCGTCTTGACGGTATAGACGACGTCATCGGCGGTGAATTCCACGCCGTCGCTCCAGTAGAGCCCCTTGCGCAGTTTGACGGTCATTTCGGTGAAGTCGGCATTATATTGCGGCTTGTCGGCGGCGAGTGAATTGTCCCAGGCCGCACCGCCAAGCCCCTGTTCGGGATCGATATACCAGAGCGTATCCATGGTCAGCTGCTGCAGGCCGGTCGAAACCCCGCCGCCGCCATTGACCCAGATGTTGAACCAGCCGGGATTCTTGATCGTCCCTTCCGGATTTTCAACGATGAGCGTCTCCTTGCGCGGCAAGGAGGTGTAGTCTTCGGCGATGGCCAGACCGGTCAGGCCGAGCGTGGCCAGCACGAAGCCGAATGCAAACCTCTTCCACTTTTGCATGAACTCCTCCCTTGTAAGCGACGATGCGGCGGCCGCTGAGGCGCGCATGGGCATGTCGCGGTTGTCGGTTCGCAGAAGTGACTTGGCAGAGCCGTTAAGTCTTCGGCGAACCATCCGTCCGGCTACCTGCCTCCTCGCAGGGAGCCGATACTTCAGCCGGGGCTTAACCCGGCGGCGGCTGTCACACCGACAGCCGGATGACGTTGTAGGACAGCGGCTTCAGCGCCGCCCGTACCCGTCCGTCCTCGATCTTGGCGCTCTCGACCTTGGCGGGCACGACTGTCTCCGGCCGCCGCGCCGTGTTGACGGCTTCGAGATCGCCATGGGTCATCTCCACCTGCTCGATCAGCCGGGCGCCGCCAAAACCCTCCAGCCGCACGTCGAGATCGAGCGCGCTATCCGGGTGGCGGTTGACGGCAAAGAAGGTCAGCGACCGGCCATCCTCGGAATGCACCGCCGAGACATCGAGATAGGGAACCTCGTTCTCTTCGTCGCTGTCATAGGTCGGGCCGTCGACGACGAGTTGCAGCGCCGATCCGCGGCCATATCGCGAGGCGTAATAGAAGGGATAATAGATCGTCTGGCGCCAGGCCGCACCACCGTCCTCGGTCATGATCGGCGCGATGACGTTGACGAGCTGGGCGATGCAGGCGATGCGCACCCGGTCGGAGCGGCGGATGAAGGTGTTGAGGATGCCGCCGACCTGCAGCACGTCCTCGAAATTATAGACGTCTTCGAGCAGATGCGGCGCGTCCGGCCACTCGTCGCGGGCCAGGATCTCCTTGTCCTGCTGGTTGGAATGGTACCAGACGTTCCATTCGTCGAAGGAAATGCCGATCGTCTTCTTCGAGCGCTTCTTCGCCTTGATGTAATCGATCACGCCGCCGATCGTGGTGATGTAGCGGTCGAGCTTGGTCGCCCGGGCAAGGTAGTTCAGCGTGTTCTTCTCGCGGTTGGCGAAATACATATGCAGCGAGATGTAGTCGGCGCTGTCATAGCACTGGTCGAGAACCTCGGCCTCCCACTGCGGATAGGTCTTCATGTCGGAATTCGACGAGCCGCAGACGACGAGCTCGAGCGACTTGTCGAAGCCGCGCATGGCTTTTGCCGTCTCGTCCGCCAGCCGGCCATATTCATAGGCCGATTTGTGGCCGACCTGCCAGGGCCCGTCCATCTCATTGCCGAGGCACCAGAGTTTCACGTCGTGCGGATTGGACCAGCCGTGCTTGCGGCGCAGGTCCGACCAGTAGGTGCCGCCGGGATGGTTGCAATATTCTAGGAAATTGCGGGCGGCGTCGAGGCCGCGGGAGCCGAGGTTGACGGCGAGCATCGGCTTGGTATTGGCCTTCTTGCACCAGTCGACGAATTCGTTGACGCCGACCTGGTTGGCTTCGCGGGTGCGCCAGGCAAGGTCGAGGCGCACCGGCCGCTCCGAGCGCGGGCCGACGCCGTCTTCCCAATTATAGGCCGAGACGAAATTGCCGCCGGGATAACGGCAGTAGGGCGTGTCGAGCTCACGCACCAGATCGAGCACATCGCGGCGGAAGCCGTCTTCATCGGCCGTCGGATGTCCGGGCTCGTAGATGCCGCCGTAGATCGCTCTGCCGAGATGCTCGAGAAACGAGCTGTAGAGCCTGGCGTCAATGGTCGCGATGCGAAAATCGCGGTGGGCAACGACATTCGTCTTCAACGGATCCTCCCCGTTTATGTATCAGGATTTTTGTTTTCGTGCCTCTAACTTGATATCAGGAATGTGGTGATGTCAACCGAGAGGCTGATTTAATCATACTAATGCCTATCCGGATGAAATATGTTAAGTTACAATAACTTACCTAAATTTAGCGGCTACTGAAATAGGAAATAAATGCAATTTTTAAATCAGGATATCCGATATTATAAATTCACACATGCAGCCGCATGATGATATCGCGGCCGTGATTGCCGAAGCCGCGGCCGAAGATATTGACGCCGCCGGTATGGCCGGCGTTCTCGGCGATGCCGACGCGCAGCCGGATCGAGGAATGCTGGCCAAGCGCCAGATCGCTGAGCGTGACGTTCGATGCGGCGATACCGTCGATAAAGGTGCCGCGCGTCGAGATCCGCCAGGTTTTCATCGTCCCGTATTGCGAACCCTCGAGCTTCCACCAGGCCGGCGTGAAGGAGCCGCGCTTGTCGCCGTAATCGCCGGGCGAGGTCCAGGTGCCGATCGCCATGCCGTTGACCCAGAGCGTGACGTCGGACGGCCAGTCCGGATTGGTGCCCGGCACCTCGGACGACAGCTCCAGCGAAAATTCGATCGCCCGGATTTCCTTGTTCAACACCTTGGCATTGTTTGGAAATTTGTATTCGACATAACCCCTGCCGAACCAGACGAGCCCGGCCTGCATGCGCTGTGGGTCGAGGAAATAGTCGGGCACATCGAGCGGGCCGATGACGCTTTCGGTCGAGCAGAGGCCGCAGGGCGC
This sequence comes from Rhizobium sp. NLR10b, assembly GCF_019685435.1. Lineage (NCBI taxonomy): Bacteria > Pseudomonadati > Pseudomonadota > Alphaproteobacteria > Hyphomicrobiales > Rhizobiaceae > Rhizobium > Rhizobium sp. NLR10b. The sequence continues at coordinate 289,319 of NZ_JABDWV010000001.1, forward strand.
ATGCACGTCGCAGCTCGTATAGAGCCCGACCGGCATCTCGACCTCGATGATATTGTTGGCCCGCTGCGCCGCACTTTCCTCGAAGCTGATCAGGATTTCGCTATAGACCGCCGAGCAGATCTTCTGGTTGCCCTTGCGCGCCTTGGCGAGCCTGGAATCGACCAGCCCGGCATCCTCGAGGATCTGGATGCCGGTGGCGACGGTGGATTGCGGCAGGGAAAGCGTCTGGGCGATATCGTTGATGTTGAGCGGTCCCTTGGCGCAGAGCAGCTTCAAGATCTCGATCCGCGCCGGCGCCGAAAGCGCTCGAATGGCCTCACTATTCTCGCCGGCGGCGATCGTTAAAAACGAACGTTCCATCATGTCCCCATAATTTCCGAAGTAATGATGTATATCGGAAATTATGATGCATCAAGGGATAGTTGGGCCGACCAGGTCTGGATTATACGAGTTGCATTCGATGCGGGCTCAGCGATACTTCCACGGATTGATGATCTGCAAGCCACTTCCCTCGAAATCGGACACATTGCGGGTAGCGAGTGAAGCGCCGCGCGAGATGGTGATCGCCGCGATCTGTGCTCAAACTGGCTGATCGGCCTGCCGGCCTTGCGACGATCGGTGGCAATGATGGCGTAGACATCTGCCGCGTCACGATCGAATGGCAGGACACGGCTACTGAGATCCTCATTGAATATCGGCAGGACCGCCGCCTCGAGATCACTCCGGCGCCGACCGGGAGGGAGGAGGCGCAAGCTATATAGAATTTCCGCTTCGGTGACCGCTGTCGTAAATACCGATGAGGGATGTTGTGCGCCCAGCGAGTCGATGACAGCCGCAGTCGGCGCCGGCGTGAGCAGTTCCGAAACGACGTTGGTATCGAGAATGATCACGCGTCGAAGTCCGGCGCGTCGCGGATCGGCTCTCGGGGTGGAATTTCGAGTTCAACTCCCCCGACCGGGCTGCAGGCGGGCGCGAATGATCTCGGCCAGGTTGCGCGCTGCCGGCTCGGGGTCGCAAGTGCCGTACGCAGAATATCGCGTGCTTCATCTTCCATGGAACGGCCATGCGTCGCGGCGCGAACGCGCAGCCGCTGCTTCAATCCCTTATCCAGATTGCGGATCGTCATGCTGGATCTTCTTAAACAATTGCTGCGCAAGGATACTCATTTTAAACATGAGGATGTCGTATCCGCTTTGGCTGAATTGAAAGCGCCGGAAGCTATAGAAGCGTTGTCTCAAGCTTGCTTGTGGGTTCCAGCTTATCTGGAATTTGACGAAGCTCGAGCTCTCGCGGTCAAAGTCATTTGGGCGCTAGGCGCGCGCGATCCCTGGCCAGCAGGCGCAGGCTGCCTTGATTGCGCTCGGTGAAAATCAAAACGCAAGCAGAGGCGGGCACGAAACTAAGTGTCGGCAATTAGCTGCGCCTATCGACCGGGGTGTATAGTGAAACGCCCGCCTTTCCGGCTGCTCCCTGCAGACGCTTGTCTCTGGTCCAGAGGGCTGCTCGCCGATCAAGGAGGACCGAGGCCAGCACATGGGCATCCGTATAGCCAATGCCCATGCTGAAAATGTTGTGGCGATCAATCATGACCATGACTTCGTCGTGTGTGGCGACGGCGACTTCGCGTTGGGCCGCGAGGAAAGCGATAACGCTGCCGCGATTGCGAAGGCTGCCAAGAGCCAACTCGCCAATCACAGCCGGATGGCACAGGAGACGATCATCCTCGATAATCTTGCGCAGCTCTGGATCGGCATGGCGGAAATGATCAATCCAAATCGAAGTGTCCGCCAGAATCACTTGGCCACGGCGCTCCGGCGTCGTGGGGCTGCCTCTGCCTCCGGCATGGTTCCCCCGAGCGCGATGAGGCGTTTTCCGGATTCCACCCGGACAAGTGTCTCCAACGCTTGGCGGACGAGAGCGGCAGTTTCTTTTGTGCCGGTCAGGGCCTTGGCTTTTTGCATGAGAGCGTCGTCGAGGTTAATAGTCGATCGCATCGTCCAGTTCCCTGTTCTGACGCTTAAATAGCACCATTTGGTGCTGAGATCCATGCTTGACTCGACCCCGATACGTCGGAAATTGTTAGAACCTTCAGCCTATTCAGCGATTGCGTCAGTGCCCGTTCGCCTCGGGCTGCAGATCGGCATCCGTCAGCGTCCCGAGGAAGGCGACGATGTCGTCGATCTCGGGATCGGTCAGTGCGGGCGCATCACCGGGTTTCCGGCCGAAGGGCGGGCAGCGGGATCTTCGCCTGATCGGCGCCGCGGTCGACCCGGCCGTCCCAGGTCAGGCCGACGGTCGGGCCGTTGTCGACGCTTTCGTCACCCTCGTCCTCGGAATCGTAATAATGCTCGGTGAAGGCGGGCACGGCCTGCAGGTAGCGCAGCGTCGGAACGGCGCGCAGGCCCGGCCGGTCCATATGCTCGCCGCCCAATTCGACCGGCGCTGCCGATGCCGGGCCGAAAGCATGCGCCGGGTCATGGCAGGAGGCGCAGGCCTGCAGCCCGGAGGCCGACAGCGATGGATCCGAGAAAAGTTTGCGGCCGAGTGCGGTCAGCGTCTCGGCCCGGGCGAAGGCCTCGGCGCTGCCAAGGACGGCGATCCAGCCTATGCCGATCCCAATGCGGCAACGACCCTGCCGCCGCAACATGAAACCACCATCGGCGATCTCCTGTCGCTGAAGGGCGTCAGCTGGGGCCTGGTAAAGCGGCGCCTGGCAGGCGGCCCTTGACGGCAAGAACGTCACGCCGGTGCCGAACTTTCAGTTCCACCACCAGCCCTTCAACTATTTCGCCAATTTCGCCCCCGGGCACCCCGGCGCGTGCCGAACATCTGAAGGATGGCGGCCTGGCCGGCGAGGCCTTCCTGAAAGATATCGACGACGGCAAGCTGCCGGCCGTCTCCTTCTACAAGCCGCAGGGCAACCTCAACGAACATGGCGGCCATGCCGATGTTTCGAGCGGCGACCAGCATCTTATCTTGCCGATATCGTCTCGCATCTCGAGAAGAGCCCGCAATGGAGCCATATGCTGGTCATCGTCACCGATGACGAGAATGGCGGTTTCTGGGATCACGTCGCGCCGCCGAAAGCCGACCGCTGGGGGCCCGGGCAACCGCATTACGGCCTTCGTCATCTCGCCCTTCGCCAAGGCTGGCACGGTCGATCACACCCAGTGCGATACGACCTCGATCATCCGTCTGATCACCGCGCGCTACGATCTGCCGCCCGCGACACGGCGCTGCGCGCCAACGGCCAGCCGCCGCTGGGCGACCTCACAGCCGCGCTCGAGCTGACGCATTGACCGATTGCACGTGGCCCCGGTTTTAACTGGGGCCGCGCCGCCTTCAGGCTCTTCTTCACCGGCGCAGCAGCGGCCGCAAGGCGGCCTGCGTTTCCTTCAGCAGTTCGAGATAGCGCGCTTTCATCTCGGCGGCCGGGACGAGGGCGGCCGGCGCGCCGATATTGATCGCCGCGATCGTTTCGCCGCGGTCGTTTTCGATTGGGACGGCGATCGAGCAGAGGCCGATTTCCAGCTCCTGGTCGATGATGGCGTAGCCCTCGGCGCGCACCCGGCGGAATTCTTCGATCAGTTCTTCCGGGTCGGTCCTGGTCTTTGGCGTGTTTTGTTTGAGCTCGCTGCGGGCGAGGATGGCGCGCGCCTCGTTTTCGGAAAGGGCTGCCAGCAGCACCCGGCCCATCGAGGCGCAATAGGCGGGCAGGCGGCTGCCGGGGGTGAGATTGATCGACATGACCCGGCGCTGCGCGGCGCGGGCGATATAGACGATCTCGGTGCCGTCGAGCACCGAGGCCGAGGCGCTCTGGCCGGCCTGTTCCGAGAGATGATCGAGATGCGGCTGCAACAGCGCCGGCAGCGGTGTCGCCGCCAGATAGGCATGGCCGAGCCGCAATATCTTCGGCGTTAGCGTGAAGAACTTGCCATCGTAATCGGCATAACCGAGCTCGGCGAGCGTCAACAGCGAGCGGCGCACGGTGGCGCGGTCGAGCCCGGTCAGCTTCGCGGCTTCGGCGATCGACAGCCGCGGGCGCGTCTCGCCGAAGGCTTCGATGACTTTCAAGCCGCGGGCAAAGCCGCTGACGAAATCGGTTTCGCGCATGAATTCGCTTCTCCACTTATCCAGCATTGTGTGCGATATACGAACAAAAGTCAAATAACGCACAAAATATCTTGCCGCTGCTCCTGCTGCATTCTATTTCTGATGACAAGAACGGGCTGAGGAGATCCCCATGGACAAGACAATCGCGAGCACGGCGCAGGCCGTCTCCGAGATCGGCGACGGCGCCACCGTCATGATCGGCGGTTTCGGCGGCTCCGGCGCACCGATCGAGCTGATCCATGCCCTGATCGACAAGGGCCCGAAAAACTTGACTGTGATCAACAACAATGCCGGCAACGGCCGCATCGGCATCGCCGCAATGATCGATGCCGGCCTGGTCCGGAAAATGATCTGCTCCTTCCCGCGCTCCTCGGATCCGCGCGCCTTCACCGACAAATATCTGGCCGGCGAGATTGAGCTCGAACTGGTGCCCCAGGGAACGCTGGCCGAGCGCATCCGCGCCGGCGGCGCCGGCATTCCGGCCTTCTACACCCCGACCGGCTACGGCACCGAACTGGCCGAGGGCAAGGTCATCGCCGAATTCGACGGCCGCCACTATGTGCAGGAGCGCTGGCTGAAGGCCGATTTTGCGATCGTCAAGGCTCAGGTCGGCGACGTCCACGGCAACCTCACCTACAACAAGGCCGGCCGCAATTTTAATCCGCTGATGTGCATGGCGGCGGCCAGGACGATTGCCCAGGTCTCCTCGATCGTGCCGGCCGGCGGCATCGATCCCGAGCATGTGGTGACCCCCGGAATCTTCGTCGACCGTCTCGTCGCCGTCCCCCATCCCCAGCAGGAAGAAGAGCTCATCCGAGCCGGAGTGGCCTACGCATGACCGTCGATATCAGGGACGACATCAAACTTTCCAATGCGCAGATCGCCTGGCGCGTCGCCCAGGACATTGCCGACGGCGCCTATGTCAATCTCGGCATCGGCTTTCCCGAAATGGTCGCCCGCTATCAGCCGCCCGGCCGCCAGGCGATCTTCCACACCGAAAACGGCATCCTCAATTTTGGCGAGCCGCCAGCCGAAGGCGAAGAGGACTGGGATCTGATCAATGCCGGCAAGAAGGCGGTGACGCTGAAGCCGGGAGCCGCCTTCTTCCACCATGCCGACAGCTTCGCCATGGTGCGCGGCGGTCATCTCGATGTCGCGATCCTCGGCGCCTACCAGGTGGCGGAGAACGGCGATCTCGCCAACTGGCGGGTCGGCAGCAAGGGCGTGCCGGCGGTCGGCGGCGCCATGGACCTGGTGCATGGCGCCAAGCAGGTCTGCGTCATCACCGAGCACGTCACCAAGACAGGCGAGCCGAAGCTGGTGGAGAAATGCAGCTTTCCGCTGACGGGTGTGGCCTGCATCACCCGCGTCTATACCAGCCATGCCGTCATCGACATCGTCGACGGCCGTTTCGTCCTGCGCGAGAAGCTTGCCGCCATGTCGCTGGAGGAATTGCAGGCGATGACCGGCGCGGCCCTCCATCTCGAGGGGCCGGTGGCCGATCTCGTCGTCCCGAAACTCTAAAGGAAACGCCATGACCGAAGCCTTCATCTGCGACTATATCAGGACGCCGATCGGCCGCTTCGCCGGCGCGCTTTCTGGGGTGCGGGCCGACGATCTCGGCGCCATCCCGCTGAAAGCGCTGATGGCGCGCAACGGCAGCGTCGACTGGGAAGCCGTCGACGACGTGATCTTCGGCTGCGCCAACCAGGCGGGCGAGGACAACCGCAATGTCGCGCGCATGTCGGCGCTGCTCGCCGGCCTGCCGGTCGCGGTGCCGGGCACGACGATCAACCGGCTTTGCGGCTCCGGCATGGATGCGGTGATCACTGCGGCGCGCGCCATCCGCGCTCGCGAGGCGGAGCTGATGATCGCGGGCGGCGTCGAAAGCATGTCGCGCGCGCCCTTCGTTATGCCGAAGGCCGAGACGGCCTTTTCCCGGGCCGCCGAAATCCACGACACGACGATCGGCTGGCGTTTCGTCAACCCGATGATGAAGAAGCAGTACGGCGTCGATTCCATGCCAGAGACCGGTGAGAATGTCGCCGAGGACTACCATGTCAGCCGTGAGGACCAGGATGCCTTCGCGCTACGCAGCCAGACGAAGGCGGCGGCAGCACAGGCGAGCGGACGGCTGGCGAAGGAGATCATCCCGGTCACCATCCCGCAGCGCAAGGGCGAGCCCGTCATCGTCGACAAGGACGAGCATCCGCGCGCGACGACGATCGAGGCTCTGGCGAAACTTGGCACGCCATTCAAGAAGGAAGGCGGCACGGTGACGGCGGGCAATGCCTCCGGTGTCAATGACGGAGCGGCGGCGCTGATCGTCGCCTCGGGAGCGGCGGCGCGAAAATACGGCCTGACGCCGATTGCCCGCGTCCTCGGCGGCGCATCTGCCGCCGTTCCGCCACGGGTGATGGGCATAGGGCCGATCCCGGCCTCGCGCAAGCTGATGGCGCGGCTCGGCCTGATCCAGGAGCAGTTCGACGTCATCGAACTCAACGAGGCCTTTGCTAGCCAGGGGTTGGCGGTGCTACGCGAACTCGGCATTGTCGATGACGATCAACGGGTGAACCGCAATGGCGGCGCGATCGCGCTCGGCCATCCGCTCGGCATGTCGGGCGCCCGGATCACCGGCACGGCGGCGCTGGAGCTTGCCGAAACCGGCGGACGGTATTCACTGTCGACCATGTGCATCGGTGTCGGGCAGGGGATTGCGATCGCGCTCGAGAGGGTTTGAGCGCAAAACCGACGCTTGATATCGAGAGGCGCCGCATCTCCAGCTGAAGGTGCTCCGTTGCCGCGGCACATCATTTCAGACGCGAAATCCTATCACGGGAGATGGATTCCGGTTGCGCGCATGGGTCATGGGCAGTGGGAAAGCAGGTCCTTTCAGTCTGAAAGCGTGGGCAATCTTGCAGCGCTTCAGCCCTCGAGCACGCTTTCCTGACGCCGTCGCAATGAGTTGAAGACCGTGTGCGGGAGCCGTAGTTTAGGATCCTCGGAAAAACGCCGGCTCAACGCATCGAAATCTGCATCTGGATCGGCCGTAATCAAAGCGACCTCGTCAAAGAAATCCAGTTCGGAATGCGAAAGCGTCGCGTTTAACGCGGGTTGCGCTCCCCAAACGTCCCAAGGCAGGATTTCGCGACCGTTGAGAGTGGCGAGATCTCGGATCAGGTTACCGGCGATGAACCACAGACCACGAAGCTGCTCAAACTCGATGCCGAACAGATTTGGATCGAGTTCTCCGCTGCGGCATCTGCGCCAGGCCTCGGAAGCGGTCAGGAATTGGGCGCGCGGAACGTCATGGATGTCGAAACGAATTCCGAGATTGCGGATGAAACCCCCGTCGAGCTGGCTGTCCAGCAGGGCCCAGCGCCCATCAGCCGCTTTCCAATACTCACATACCCAATGATCCTCGAACTTGCCCGGATTGAAGTAAGTGGCGAAGCCTCCGCGGCCACGGGCGGGAATTCCGTGCTGCCGAAGGATTGCGACGGACAGCAACATGTAATGGCGGCAGATTCCGACCAGACGCTTCTGGGGCGGCCGGGCGACGGAGAGCGGACGGTCGTCGAGCACCAGCAACGCATCGAGCATCTTCTCCAACGGCCGGACGTGGCTTTCGCCGCGGCGCGCTTCGGGAACCTTGTAACCGTAGAATGGTTCTGCGGCGTGCTCGTAGATCAGCAAAGCCTGCGCCGTGTGGGCAACGCCGGCCGGATCGGACGGCAGTATGTCGAGGAGCGCAGAATGGCGGCCGGGCGCGCTAAAGGCAGAATGCCTTGTATAATGTTCATGCTTGCAATGCTGCGCGCCATCATTGCCCGCGCAAGGGGCGGAAAGGGCCTTGGCGTTCATGATAAACCTCCTGCGGATGGACTGCCGGTACGCCTGTTCTGCCATGGGCTCTGAAGGGGTGTTTGATCCTGGTTGCTGACGTTTGCGCCTTATTCGCCCCTGGAGCTTTGTGAAGACAGCGCGCTGTTCGCTCCCGGCAGGGCGCATCGTAACCGGCACGATATAACCGGCCGCGCTATGAAACGCGCGGAACGTTGCGTGCCGCGATCTCCTTCGATAAAAACCCGGCATGCTGATCCGACTCGCAAACGACGACGACCGAAGCGCGATCTGGCGGATCATCGGCCCGACGATCCGCGCCGGCGAGACCTATGCGCTCGATCGCGATCTTTCCGAAGTCGATGCGCTCGCCTACTGGATGGGAGCGGACCGCGAGACCTTCGTCGCGGAAGAGGATGGCATTATCCTCGGCACCTATTACATCAAGGCCAATCAGGCGGGCGGCGGGCGCCACGTCTGCAATTGCGGCTACATGACCGATCCCGCCGCAAGAGGCCGCGGCGTCGCCCGCCGCATGCATGAACATTCGCTGCAGCATGCCCGCTTGCGGGGTTTTCGGGCCATGCAGTTCAACTTCGTCGTCAGCAGCAATCGCCGCGCCGTCGCGCTGTGGCAATCGCTCGGCTTCGACATCGTCGGCCGGCTGCCCGGCGTCTTCCTTCATCCGACCGAGGGCTATGTCGACGCCTTGGTGATGTTCCGCACTCTCTAAACGGCACGTGGAAAAAAGATGTAAGCGCGCTGTCGAAATCGCAGCGGTTCAAACGTCTTTAATCGCAAGGCGCGGAACCGGCGGACCGGCTGCACGCGCCGCGATCACTCTGTCGGCATGGAGGTATGAAGCCATGAGTGTTTCCTATCGTTGGGTCATCGTCGCAGTCGGCGCCCTGATGTCGTGCGTCGCCATCGGCGCAATGTTCTCGCTGGCGATTTTCCAGGAGCCGATCGCCACCGCGACCGGCTGGTCGCATGTCGGGATTGCCGGCGCCATGACGCTGAATTTCCTCGTCATGGGTCTCGGCGGTTTCCTCTGGGGGGCGGCAAGCGACCGTTTCGGGCCGCGCCTCGTCGTGCTGGTCGGCTCGGTGTTGCTCGGCCTGGCGCTGGTGCTCGCCAGCCGCACCGCAACGCTCATCGAATTCCAGCTGACCTATGGCATCCTGGTCGGACTGGCCGCCAGCGCCTTTTTCGCGCCGATGATCGCCGCGACCACCGCCTGGTTCGACGTCAACCGCGGTCTTGCCGTATCACTCGTATCGGCCGGCATGGGGGTGGCGCCGATGACCATCTCGCCCTTCGCCCGCTGGCTGATCTCGGCCTATGAATGGCGCCCCGCCATGTTGATCATCGGCGTCGCCACCTGGGTGCTGCTGGTGCCGGCCGCGCTGCTGGTCAGGCGCCCGCCTGCCGAGAGCGTCGATGCCGGCACGGAGTTTGCCGCGGCGGGCGCTCGGCCGCAGCTGTCGAAAGTCTTCCGGTCGCCGCAATTCATCGTGCTCGGCCTCACCTTCTTTGCCTGCTGTGCGGCCCATTCCGGGCCGATCTTCCACATGGTCAACTATGCGACGATCTGCGGCGTCGCGCCGATGGCGGCCGTCAGCATCTACAGTGTCGAAGGCCTGGCGGGCCTCGGCGGCCGGCTGCTCTATGGCAGCCTCGCCGACAGGCTCGGCGTGAAGCCGGTCCTGGTCGCCGGCCTCCTCGTGCAGGCGGCCGCGCTCGCGACCTATCTCCTGGTCAGCGAGCTGACGGAGTTCTATGCGCTCGCCATCGTCTTCGGCAGTGCCTATGGCGGCGTAATGCCGCTCTATGCGGTGCTGGCGCGGGAATATTTCGGCCAGCGCATCATCGGCACCGTGCTGGGCGCTGCGACCATGCTCTCCAGCCTCGGCATGGCCTTCGGCCCTCTGATCGGCGGCTGGATCTTCGATACGTTCGCTAATTATTCCTGGCTGTTCATCGGTTCTGCGATGGTTGGGCTCGGGGCTGCGGCAATCGCGCTGGCATTTCCGCCGCTTGTCCGGCGGGAGCAGGAGGCGGTTTTCGGTGTGTCGTCATGAGGAGTCTCCAATCAAGGAAGTCTGCAAGACCAGTCTCAAGAAAGAACCCTCCCCAATCCCTCCCGATAAGGGGGAGGGGCTAAGCTCTCGCTGTATGGGGCCAAACAGCGAAACTTTTCTGCAGATGAAACGGTGAAATGGTACGCGGTTGCGGCACTTTGGTCCCTTCCCTTGTGGGGAGGGGTCTTTGGCCCGAACCGGCCAGCCATGACATCTTCCAGGACGCAAATCTCCGGCTTTCGTGCATTGCCCTTCCCCGATTTCGGCTGATAGACTTCCCCCATCTGTTTCATCACCTATGTCCTTGGTTTTCGGGAGGCTTCTTGGCCATGACAGAACTTGCTCAATTGCTCGCATCCATCAATCTGCCGGATCTCGCCGGCAAGGCCGTGCTGATCACCGGCGCCTCGACCGGGATCGGCGCGGCGCTCGCCCGCGCCTTTGCGGCTCAAGGCTGCAAGGTCGGGGTGCATTACAACGCCAGCCGTGAACCGGCCGAGAAGCTCGCCGAGGAAATCCGAGCCGCCGGCGGTACGGTGCATCTGATCCAGGGCGACGTGTCGAGGGAAGGCGAGACCGAGCGTGTCGTCGAGGAGACGGCGAAGACCTTCGGCCATCTCGACGGGCTGATCAACAATGCCGGCGGCATGCTGGGGCGCAAGCCAACCTCCGAATATACCGACGCCCATTATGCCGCGGTGATGGACCTCAACGCCCGCTCGGTGCTGGCGGCGACGCGCGCGGCCCATCCCTGGCTGAAAAAGCAGGGCGGCTTCATCATCAACACCACCTCGATCGCCGCCCGCAACGGCGGCGGCAATGGCGCGGTCCTCTACGCCGCCTCCAAGGGCTTCGTCTCGACCATCACCCGCGGCCATGCCAAGGAGTTCGTCGCCGACAGGATCCGCGTCAACGCGGTGGCGCCGGGCGTGATCGCCACGCCCTTCCACGAGCGCTATACCAATGACGAGCAGATGGAGTTGCAACGCAAATCGATTCCGATGGGCTTCGTCGGCACATCGGAGGATTGCGTCGGGGCCTATCTCTTCCTCGCTTCGCCAACACTTTCGGGCTACATCACCGGCCAGGTCATCGAGGTCAACGGCGGCCAACTGATGCCGTAAACGCTTCGATCGGCAAACGACAGCGTCCGCTTTTGCCTAGGGCTACGGAACTTTCGAACCACCTTCACGTTTCCCGCTTGGTCTTTTCATCAAGCGGGGCGCCATGAGCTTTTCCTTTTCGGAACTCGACTTCCTCAAGCCGGAGCTGGGGGCGGAGTATACGGGTTCCGGTACTCATTTCGCCGTCTTCTCGGCGCATGCGCAACAGATCGAGCTCTGCCTGTTTTCCCCTGACGGAAAAGATGAGATCGCCCGGCTGCCCTTGCCCAAACGCGAGGGCGACATCTGGTCGGGCTATATAGCCGGTATCGGACCGGGCACCGTCTATGGCTATCGCGCCCATGGCCCCTATGATCCGGGTGCCGGCCATCGCTTTAATCCGAACAAGCTGCTGCTCGACCCCTATGCCAAGCAGGTGACGGGCGAACTGCAATGGCACGATGCACTCTTCGGCTATCGGATCGGCGAGGACGATCTTTCCTTCGACGACCGCGACAGCGCGCCCTTCATGGTCAAGGGCGTCGTCCAGGATCCCGACTTCGACTGGGCAGGCGAAGAGGCGATCCGGCGGCCGTGGCCGGATACGATCATCTACGAGGCGCATGTGCGCGGCCTGACGATGACGCATCCGAAAGTGCCGGACCGGCTGCGCGGCACCTTTCTCGGCATGTGCAGCGATCCGATCATCGATCATCTCGTCGGACTTGGCGTCTCGGCGATCGAGCTGCTGCCGATCCAGTATTTCCTCGACGACCGCTATCTCCTCGAAAAGAATCTGAGGAATTATTGGGGTTATCAGACGCTCGGCTTCTTCGCGCCGCAGGCGCGCTATCTCTCAAGTGACAAGATCACCGAAATCAAGACCATGGTGAAGAGGTTCCATGCGGCCGGCATCGAGGTCATCATGGACGTGGTCTACAACCATACGGCCGAAGGCAGCGAGAAAGGGCCGACGCTCTCCTTCCGTGGGCTCGACAATGCGAGCTATTACATCCTCTCTCCCGACGATCCCCGCCACACTTTCGATACGACGGGGACCGGCAACACGCTGAATGTCGCCAATCCGATGGTGATGCGCATGGTGCTCGACAGCCTGCGCTATTGGGTCGGCGTCATGCATATCGACGGCTTCCGTTTCGATCTTGCCAGCACGCTCGGCCGACAGGATCTGGAATTCGACCGTCAGGGCCTGTTCTTCGGCGCCATCCGTCAGGATCCGATCCTTGCCGGCGTCAAGCTGATCGCCGAACCCTGGGATATTGGCGCGGGCGGTTATCAGGTCGGCGGTTTCCCACATCCCTTCCGCGAGTGGAACGACAAGTTCCGCGATGACGTGCGCCGTTTCTGGAAGGGCGACGGCGGCATGGTGTCGGAGCTGGCGGCGCGCATCACCGGTTCGGCGCCGCAATTCAATCATTCCGATCGGGGCGCGACCTCCTCGATCAATCTTTTGTCTGCCCATGATGGCTTCACGCTGATGGATACGGTGTCCTTCGACGGCAAGCACAACGAGGCAAACGGCGAGGATAACCGCGACGGGCATTCCGACAATCATTCCGACAATATGGGGGTCGAGGGTGCGACCGATGATCTCGAGATAAACGCGGCACGCGCACGCCGACGGCGCAACATGATGGCGACGCTGATGCTGTCACAGGGCGTGCCGATGATTTTGGCCGGCGACGAGCTCGGCAACAGCCAGGGCGGCAACAACAACGCCTATTGCCAGGACAACGAGATCGGCTGGACGAGCTGGGACGGGCTGGACGACCCCTTCCTCGATTTTTGTCGGCAGGCCGTTGCCTTCCGCAAGGCTCATCCCGTCCTGCGCCAGGAGCGGTTCCTGACGGGGGAGACCAGTGAAGACGGGCGTATCGAGATCGCCTGGTACAAACCCGACGGCAGTTTCATGGACGACGGAGCCTGGAACGACGACGGACTGCAGGTACTCGGCGTCTACTTCTCGAAGAGCGCGCATGCACTCGATACCGAGAAGATGGACGACCTCTTCCTCGTCTTCAATGCCGGCGGTGATTGCGAAGTTCATCTGCCTGAGGTGAACGGACTGACGCAGTGGTCACGGGTTCTCGACACCGGGGCGGAGACCGGCGCCTTCGAGGTACACGACGAGGCCAATCCTGTCATGGTCTACACCCAGAGCTTGGCCGTCTTTGCGCCGACAGGCCAGACGCAACCGCCGGAAGGGGCGACCAAGGCCCAGCGCCGCCGGTGGTTTCAGTTCGGCCGCCGTGACAAATAGCGGGTCGCCATCAGCATGAATGCCGAAACCATTACCGAACTTGGCCTGATCTATGTCAGCGATACCGAACCGGGCATCCGCAGGCGAAGGAAAGGCAAGGGCTTCAGCTATGTGATGCCTGACGGTAAGACGCTTTCCGATGAATCGCAGCGGGCGCGCATCGGTGCGCTCGGCCTGCCGCCCGCCTACGAGAACGTCTGGATCTGTCTCTACGAGAACGGTCATCTGCAGGCGACCGGCATCGATGCGCGCGGGCGCAAACAATACCGCTATCACAAGGACTGGCAATCGTTCCGCAGCGCCGGGAAGTTCTACCAGCTGATTGAATTCGGTCAGGCATTGCCGAAGATCCGCCGCACCGTGCTGCGGCATCTCGACACCGGTGCCGAGGATGTCAACGGCGTACTGGCGGCTCTGACGACACTGCTCGACGAGGCGCATCTGCGGGTCGGCAACCAGGCCTATGTCAGGGAGAACGGCACTTATGGCGCGACGACCCTATTGAAGCGCCATCTGAAAATCGTCGACGGGCGGATCGAGCTCAAGTTCCGGGCCAAGGGCGGCAAGCGCGTGCAGCGCAGCCTCAAGCATCCGAGGCTACAGAAAATCCTGGAAGAAATTTCCGACCTTCCCGGCCGCCAGCTCTTCGTCTGGAAGGATGAAAGCGGCGCGCTGAAACCGGTCGATTCTGGCCGGCTGAATGCCTACCTGGCCGAAATATCGGGGATTCCGATCTCCGCCAAGACGTTCCGCACCTGGGCCGGATCGCTGGCGGCCTTCGGGGTCGCCCGCGAAAGGATCGTCGGCGGCGGGCGGCCGACGGTGAAGGAAATGTCGGAGGCTGCGGCCGAGGCGTTGCACAATACACCGGCGATCTCACGCTCGAGCTACATCCATCCGGCCATCATCGGCCTCGCCGGCAATGGCCATGCTTTGATCGAAGGCGGCAACGAACCGCTGCGGGGCTTGCGCGCCGAGGAAAACAGGCTGCTTGATTTCCTCATACGCGAGACTGAACTGAACTCTTCAGCTTTCGGCGTCTAGCTCGGGATAGTGCCTGAAAATTCCATCCTCATTGAAGGCGAGGCGGCGAGGGGAGGCGAGATAACGGGCGATGTTCGGCCGCTTCGCCACCGCATCCTGCAGGGCAAGGAGAGCAGGGTACTCCGCGTTGCGCTTCGCCATGGCTTTGGGAAAGGCATAGGTGAGACCCTCGATCACCTGAAAGACCGAGAGGTCGACATAGGTGAGAGCGTTGCCGATCATATGATCGGCGCCTTCTGGATTGCGCTTCAGGACACGCTCGAAATAACCGAGGAATTTTGGAATGCGATCGCGGGTGAAGGCGGCCGAACGGGTTTTGGCTTCCTGCTTCTGGTCTTCGTAATAAAGAGACAGGTCGATCGGGTGGTGCGTATCGTGCGCTTCGGCGACGAAATCGGTGATGGTGAGCTGCAGGCCGTTGGCGACATAGCGAAGGCTTTCGTCCTCCGGCGCAAGGCCGAGCTTCGGCCCGAGGTAAAACAGGATGTTGGCGACATGCGGGATGAGGAGGTCGCCGTCCTTCAGGAAGGGCGGAGCGAAGGGGATGTGCGGCTCGCCTTCGCTCTTCATGATCTCAAGCATGGCGCCTGTTCCCCGGCCGGGCTGACGCGTGACGTCGACATAGTCGGCGCCGGCTGCTTCCAGTGCCAACCGCACGAATTCGCCGCGGCCTTGAATGCCGTCCCAATAATAAAGCTCATATGCCATGCTCAATGCCTCGGTTGACGACCGAAGTCTTTTCGCAGTTCGTCCTTGGCCTTTTCAAGGGTGTCGCGCCGCTTTTTCGACAGCTGCTCGCCGGCGCGGTTGATGTAGAAGGTCAGCATCGACATGGCAGCGCGAAACGGGCTGGACTTGCGGCGATCGCTCTCCTCGGCGGAATGCTTGATCGACCGGGCAATCTTCTTCGGATCGTCCGATTTGAACGCGCCTTCCTTGAGGTCCATAGCGTTGCTGTGCTCGGTAACGTTCTGGGACCATTTCTTCTTCGATTTGGCCATGACGAAAACCCCTTTGCCGGACGGGCTGGCGATAGACTGACGCTTGCCGTTTCCCTTATCGATTACAGAGTTGGAGCATGACGGCGCCCGAAACCGCTCACACCCTTCGGCACATGCTTAGTGGTGGCTATGGTGCTCGTTGCGCTTGCGTGTCGCGGCCGCCTTCTTGGCGGAAGCGGACCGTTCCTCCTTCGAGCGTGCCGCGGATGCAGCGCCGCCAGCCCGGCCGCCTTTTTCAGAGGATTCATGCGTATCCTTCTTGCCGCGGCCGGAACCCGATTTGTTGCCGCCGCCGCTTTCCTTGTTGACGGTCGCCCAGGCGCGCCGTTCGGCCTCCTTTTCGGAGACGCCGCGCTCCTCGTAGCTCTCCTCGATGTGTTCGGCCTTGCGTTTCTGCTTGTCGGTATAGTCGGATTTGTCTCCTCGCGGCATCTTCGCCTCCTGTGGTTTGCAAAGCGCTCGAACGCGGTTTGTAAGAGAAACCAACCGGTGCCGAGGGTAAAAGTTCCCTCTAGGGTCATTGTCCCAGATTTCGGAACAAAAGCCGGTTTTCTCAGGTTTCCGATGTGTGAGCCTGCTTAAAGCCTGCATGCGGCAAGGAACCGAGAACATGGAAAAACACATCGTCAAAGCCGATGGAAACGGCGCGATCGACGTGAACGGCCAGGTATCGCCGGTCACCTACACCGTCAGCGTCAAGGAAGGGAAGGGGCATTCCTACGAGGTCGATATCCGCCTGATGGCGCCGCGCGACTGGCTGCTGCAGAGGGGTTTCAACAGGGATGCCGTGCTTGTCAGCCAGAGCGGCGCCCGGATTCCCGTCTATCACGATGGTGCCAATCATCACGATGGCGGCAGCCATCACGATGACGATCATCATGACGGCGGCCGCCTCGATCCTGGCGACACGATCTCGATCGTATTGACGGCCCGCGACGACAGCTGCACCAGCGAGGTCGACCTGATGCGCAAATATCCCGAATTCGACGGTGCGGGTTAGAGCGGTTCAGCTTGGGAAAGCTGGGCGGCGCTCTTGACCGCCCGATCGAGTGCGGCGCTGGTGTAGGGTTTCGTCAGCAGCACCGAGCCGAAGAAGCGATCGGCGTCCGGCGGGTCGCTGTCGCCTGTGGCGAAGACCAGGCCGACGGACGGAAAGGCCTCCCGCGCCTTGGCGGCGAATGCCGAGCCCGACATGCCGGGCAGGCCGACGTCGACGACGATGACGTCGAGGAGCGTGTGGCCAAGGATATCAACGCCCTGTTCGCCGCTGTCGACCTCGATGACGTCGTAGCCGAGGTCCTGCAGGATTGCTGCGGTATCCATCCGGATGAATGCGTCGTCTTCCACGAGCAGCAGCCTCAGCTTGCCGGCCGTGCCGGAAACCTTTGGATCAGGTTGCTTTGCATTGGACACCGGCGCATTGGCCTCCACCTGGTGGCGTTGCGGCCGGTTGGCGAGCACCTGGCGGATCTTGCGGGCGAGCTCCTCGCGCGTATAGGGCTTGGAGAGCAGCTCCAGGCCCGGATCGAGCCTGCCGCCATGGACGATCGAGTTTTCGGTATAGCCCGAGGTGTAGAGCACGGCGATGTCGGGCAGGCGCTGTCGCGCCATGCGCGCAAGCTCCGGGCTCCGCAAGGGGCCGGGCATGACGACGTCGGTAAAGAGCAGGTCGATATGGGCGCCGCTCTCGATGACGGTGAGGGCGCTGTGCGCATCCTTCGCCTTCAGCACGTAATAGCCGAGGTCCGAGAGCATCTCGACGACCGTGGCGCGAACGCCCTCGTCGTCCTCGGCGACAAGAATGGTTTCGGTTCCGCCGGTCGCCGGCATGGTGTCGGCCGCCAGGGCGCGATCCTCGCTGCGGAACGAGCGGGCGAGGTAGAGTTTGACGGTCGTGCCTTCGCCGATCTCGCTGTAGATCTTCACATGGCCGCCGGATTGTTTGACGAAGCCGTAGACCATCGACAGGCCGAGACCGGTGCCTTTGCCTTCCGGTTTCGTCGAGAAGAACGGCTCGAAGGCCTGCTCCATCACCTCTTGCGTCATGCCGGAGCCGGTATCGGTGATGGCGAGCACGACATACTGGCCGGCCTTCACCTCAGGATGGCTGCGACTGTAGGAATCGTCAAGGAAGGCGTTGCCGACCTCGATCGTCAGCTTGCCGACGCCATCCATCGCGTCGCGCGAGTTTATCGCGAGGTTGAGCAGGGCGTTTTCGATCTGGGCCGGATCGGCGAAGGTGCTCCAGAGACCGCCGGAAACGATGGTCTCGACTTCGATTTCCTCGCCGAGCGCGCGACGCAGCATGTCGTCCATGCCGGTGACCAGGCGGCCGATATTGACGACCTTCGGCTCCAGCGGCTGGCGGCGGCCGAAAGCGAGCAGCTGGCTTGCCAGCCGCGACCCGCGTTCGACGGCAGCGAGCGCATTCGCGATGCGCTCCCTGGCCCGGCCGTTCTCCGCCACGTCCTTGCCGAGAAGCTGCAGATTGCCCGAGATCACCTGCAGCAGATTGTTGAAGTCATGGGCAACGCCGCCGGTGAGCTTGCCGATCGATTCCATCTTCTGCGACTGCTGGAGCGCTGCTTCGGCCTGTTGGCGATCGGCGATCTCGGCCGCGACCCGGACCTCGAGCAGTTCGTTGAGTTTGCGCAGCTGATCTTCCATGTGGCGACGCTGGTCGATTTCGATTTTGGCGGCGCGGAACAGCCGGATATTGTCGATCGCGACGGCCGATTGGCCGGCGAGGCTGACGAGGCTCGCCTCGGCCGCTTGAGAGAAGCGGCCGGGTTCGCCGTGGCCGAAGAACAAGCCGCCGATGACGCTGCCGTCGCGCGATTTCACCGGCACGGCGAGATAGCTCCTGACCGGCAGATGCCCCGTCGGCATGCCGGAATGCGGCGGATTCTGGCCGTAGCGCCGGTCGAGCTGGATGTCGTCGGAGCGCATGATGCCTTCGCCGCTGAAGGTCGGCTCGAAGACTTTTGTATTGCGTGGCATCGGGAATTTCTCGAAGTTCTTCCGGTCGACGCCGGAGAGCGCGTAAAGCATGTAGCTGCCGCCCTCGCCGTCATCGACATTGTAGAAGAAGGCGCCGAATTCGGCGCCCGTCAGCGTCACGCCGGCATCGACAACAATCTGGGTGAGACGTTCGACATCGGGCTCGATGGTGATAGCGGCGCCTGCCTGGTTGACGACTGCAAGCGCCTCCGATTTGGCGCGCAGTTCTTCCAACGCCAGCTTCTCGCCGCGCTTGGCGGCTACCTGGTCGGTGACGTCGAGGGTCGCGCAGAGGATGCCGGCGATGGTGCCGTCATCGTCGCGCAGCGGCGTATAGGAGAAGGTGAACCAGGTATCCTCGGTGCGGCCGTCCCGGCGCATCGGGATGAGCAGCTCTTTGAAGAGCTGCGGCCTGCCTTCGAGCGTGCTGGCGACGATCGGCGAGAACTGTTCCCAGATATCCGCCCAAACCTCGCGAAAGGGTCTTCCGAGTGCGGCAGGATGCCGGTCGGGGAAAACAGGCACATAGGCATCATTGTAAAGAAAGGCGAGATCCGGACCCCAGGCGACGAATTTCGGCTGGCGCGAATTCAACACCATTTCGGCGATATGCTTGAGAGAAGCAGGCCAGCTTTCGACCGGTCCGAGACCGACGGCGTCAAAGGCCGGATGCCGCAACAATTCGCCGATTTTGCCGCCGCCTCTCGGCCAGCCGTTGCCGACGCTTCCCATTCAAAACCGCTTCCCTGTCGCCCGCCGCGCCGGTGTGAACGGCAGAAATTCAACGTTCTACAGCATCTCTTGCGCGCCTGAAAAGGTGCGCACCGTAGGGGTTCAGCTCGTCCAACCGTCAACATAGAGGCTTGCAATGGCAGGGAAAGGGTCCGGTTGAAATATCGGTGTTCAGTGCTTTGTCATCGGGACAGGTTCAGTGCTCGGTTTGCTGCTCGGCGACGACGCTCGCGAGCACCTCGTCGCTACCGTTCGGGTAGATGGGAAGATCGAGCGTCACCGCCTCTTTCAACCCGTCGCGCTCGATCGTGAAGAACTTCCGAATACGTCCTTCACCGTTCTGCTCGCCGGACGGTTTTGCCGCTCTCGTCGAAACCAGACTGCGCTCGAAGCCCTCGGCATCGGTACCGGCGAAGGCCATCGTGCAGCTCTCGACAGCCTTCTCGCCGACCGTAGCCCTTCCAACGACCAGGGCCTCGAAGGGCGCGGCGCTGCCCGCCCCGGTGATCCAGCCGTCGAATGCCACGGGCTCCGAAAGAGGCAGAATGCTCAACACCATGTCGGCAGCAAGCGCCGGCCACTTGTTTCGGTGCGCGAGAGCGGCCGCGCGATCATACTGCGGCCCGCGGTCCAGGCAGCGGTCGGCAAAGCGGTCGAACGAAGACAGAGCATCGTCGGCCAGGGCGTCGGCGAGAGGCCCGAATGCAATCGCCGCCGAGACGAGTATAGTCTGAAGTCTTCGCATCGCTCTGATCCTCATCGCGCGTTCAGCCAGTTCGCTATCTCGACCGCGGCGACGGCGACGAGCACGAGGCCAGCCACACCGGACGTCGCGCGCGAGACGGAGGCAAGCAATTGCGGATGCCTTCTCATCAGATAGGAGATCCTGTTCCGGAAGACCACTGCGAGCAGGGCGACCGCGGACAAGGTCAGAGCGACGCCCATCATCATCGTGGCGGCGAACAGCAGGCCGGTGACGACGACCTGGTGGATCATCGCGAAAGTCATCACGAACAAGGTAAGCGGGCATGGCACGAGGCTGGCGGCAAATCCCATCAGCAGGCCTTCACCCTGAGCGTGCGAGTGGCTATGCCGGAGGAGCGCGGTCAGCACCATCCAGAGACCGATGACGCCCAGCAGCCCGCGACTGACGACCTCGAGTGCCGGCGACGACCCGGCGTCGACGAATGAGGGCGATATCAGGGGAAGGGCGAGCAGCGCGATCACCACGGCCATCGTGACATGGGTGAAAGACAGCGCGAGCGACACGAAGAGCGCCCGATGCGCTTTTGCGGACGAGCCCGCCAGATAGGTGGCGAGCACCGATTTGCTGTGGCCGGGGGTCATCGCATGAACGGCCCCGAAGACGACGCCCATCGGCAGGAAGGCCAGAAACGATGCCCAGCCACTGCCCGCGGCGAAGTCCTTTATATGGCCGGCAAAGGTCAGGTAGATTTCCCGCTGGATGTCGATGATCTGCTGAAACATCAGGCCAGCCCCGTTGTCACTGCTGCAAGCACCAGATATCGCCCCACTTTGGCGACGGTCACCAATAGCAGGAAGGTCGGCAGGGGCTCCCGCAAGAGACCGGCCACGACCGTAATCGGGTCGCCGACGATTGGCAGCCAGCTTGCGAGCAGCGACCATTTGCCGAAGCGACGATACCATAGCTGCGCCCGGTCGAGGGCCGTCGGTCCCACTGGAAACCACCGTTTCTCCCGAAAGCGTTCGATGCCGCGGCCGAGCAGCCAGTTCGCCAGTGCACCGAGAACATTGCCGAGACTGGCAACGACGAGCAACCACAAGACAGGGAACTTCTCGGACAGGAGGAGGCCGACCAGAACGGCTTCCGACTGCATCGGCATGATCGTCGCAGCCCCGAAGGCGGTCGCGAACAATCCCAGATAGGCCAGCAGGTCGGCCATGCAGTCAAAGATATTTCGTGATCGTCTTGAACTCGTCGATCGACTGCCGCTTATCGCGGGGGAGGGCGCCGACGGTGTCTTCGAGGCAATGGTCGAGATGGTCCTGGATCAGCGTGCGCTTGGCGTTGACGATGGCCTTCTCGACGGCGGAAAGCTGTTGCGCGATGTCGAGGCACGGCTTGCCGCCCTCGATCATCGCGATGACGCTTCGGAGGTGGCCTTCGGCCCGCTTCAGGCGCTTGACGATCTCCGGATGGGTGGCGTGGGTGTGCGGTTCGCTCATCGTGTCCATGTTCTCGATCCTTCCGAGGGGAAGGCGGCTCGACCTTACGCCGGCGACCGCCCCCGGGACAAGTCAGTGATGATGGCCTTCCGGCTCTTCCATCCGGAAGGGAAGGTCGTCGATCTCGACGCCCGCCATCAGCTTCAGCATGGCGTCGAACTCGTGCGGTTCGGCCGGGGCGACGGCGCTTACCAAAGCATGATGATCGGTCGGCGAAGGAAGAAGCGGCAGCCGTTCGACACTGCCATCGCGGGCGATCTCCACCACGGCCTCGAGTCCCTTGACGTGCTTCGAGATCGAAAGGCGTAGGCGCTCGCCGTCCGGCGTGTCGACGATCTCCAGCAGTCCGGTCGCCAATCGGGAACTCACCGTGAACGGAGCGGGCGCGTGATGATGGTCAGGTGCGGCATGTGCCGGCTGATGCTCGTGCGCCGCGGAAGCCGAAGCCGGGGTCGCGCCGCCGTCGTCGAACTGGATTGTGGCGTTTCCAAGCGAGGGCAGATGTCCCTGCAACTCGCGGCGCAGCGCGGTCGCGATGGCGTTCGCCTCCGAAACGGTCTTCGACCGATCGACGGCGATGACCACGTCGGTGAAGAGCTTATGGCCAAGCCAGCGGGCCTTTACGTCGATGATCTCGTCGATACCTCTGATGCGTTCGGCTGCATGGCGGATATCGTCCGTGATCCCCGGTTCGACGCCATCCAGGCTACGGGTGACGATGGCCCTCGCGGACTGCCAGACGATGCCGAAGATCGCCAGCGTAATCATGAGGCCGACAATGGGGTCGGCGAGCGGGAAGCCAAGCCAGACGCCGATCGCGCCGAGCACGACCGCAAGACTTGTCAGGCCGTCGGTGCGCGCATGGTAACCGTCGGCAATCAGCGCTGCGCTGTTCATCTCGCGGCCCACCCGGATGCGGAACACCGCGACTGCCTCATTACCGACGAAGCCGACGACGCCCGCGATTGCGACCGCGGCGAGCTGTGTAATCGGCTGCGGATTCAAGAGGCGGTCGATCGCTTCGTAGCCGGCGACGAGCGCGCTGAAGAGAATGATGAGAACGATAACGAGGCCGGCGTACTCCTCGACGCGGCCGAGACCGTAGTTGAAAGTCTTCGTCGGCGCCCGACGGACGAGCGAAAAGGCGATCCACAGCGGAATGGCCGTCGCGGCGTCGCCGACATTGTGGATGGTGTCCGCAAGGAGCGCAACGCTGCCCGAATAGAAGACGACGACCAGCTGCAGCGCTGCGGTGATCGCCAGAATGACGAAGGACCATTTGATGGCCCAGATGCCGCGCTCGGAGGAGGCGATGCTCGGGTCGACGACGCCGTGCGTGTGGCCGTGTCCGCCCTCACCGTGCGAGTGCCCATGCGCGCCGTGGACGTGCGAATGCGCCTGGCCCGCCTGGCCGAAATCGAACAATTCCTTGATAGTCGAAAGCATTGCCTGCTCCAGGTTCGAAACCGCCATTCCTATCCCCCTGGAGAGGATAGGGCAAGCTCGAACGCCGGGAGCCGACTCGTTAAACCGTTACATGCAGGTGCCGGCAAGCCGCTGCTCGGCAATCTGAAGGGAATGTGGAAGCACAAGCACATTGACCGGGGCTAACGGCGACCTATCCGAGGAGGGTGCTCCACGCCATGGCGATGCCGAACGTGAGAATGGCGCCCGCAAAAACACTGTTGAGCGCAGATTGATAGGGCCTAAGGCGGTGCACAAGCTTGCAGCCGAGGACGGCGCCAAACGCGCCTCCCGCGATGAAGACCGCGGCGAGCGGCCAGTCGACGAGACCTGAGATGGAATAGGTGGCAGCCGTAGTCGAACCGAACGCCACGATCGCGACCAAAGAGGTCGACACCGCATTGATCGTCGGCATTCCGGTGGAAAACACCAGGCCGGGGACGATCAGGAAGCCGCCGCCGATTCCGAAAAAACCGGAGACGACGCCGCTTCCACCACCGATCGCAAGAACCTTGGTGGTGTTCCGAGGTTCGAAGATACAGGTATCTTCGCTGGCGACGCTTATTCGACGCAGCATCAAGATGGCGATGGCGATCATCAGCCCCGAGAAATACAAAAGTAGATGCTTCCCATCGAGCATCTTTCCGATCGATGCTCCGAGCAGCGCCCCGACGGTCCCAGTCGCGCAGTAAAGTCCCGCATACCGCCATATCACCGTTCCTCGGCGCGCGTGCATGACCAGGCTGATCAACGCATTCGAAGCAACGGCAACGGCGCTGGTGGCAATGGCGGTATGGGCGTCGGTCAGCCCTACGGCATGCACAAGAAGCGGGACTGCAAGGATGGAGCCTCCGCCGCCCAAAAGGGCGAGGGTGAAGCCAACCAAGGCGCCGCTGAGGGTCCCCATGCCATATTGAAAAAGATCTAGCGCCATTTTCAGGATCCTGCTCGAGCATAGAATGTTCAGTAAGCGGACGAGGTGCCGTATCGCCGAGAACAGCGATCGGGTTGCTCAGGACCAGACGGAACCTTGAAAGGCACCCATCGGGAGCTTGAGGTAGCGAAGGCCGTTTCCTTCGGGTTCCGGTAGCCGGCCGCCGTTGATGTTGACTTGCAGCGCGTGAAGTATGAGCTTCGGCATTGGCAGCGTCCGATCACGCGCCTCCCGAAGGTTGACGAACGCATCGGCGCAAGCACATCGCGCAACATGGATGTTTTCCGCCCTCTGACGTTCTACTGTGCTTTCCCAGAGTGGTTGCCGGCCGCCGGGCTGATAGTCATGTCCCACAAAGAGGCGCGTATCGCCGGGTAATGTCAGGATGTTCTGAATGCTCAACCAGAGTGACCTGGCGCTACCGCCTGGAAAATCCGCGCGGGCAGTGCCGCTGTCCGGCATGAAGACAGTGTCATGAACGAACACGGCGTCGCCCGCTGTGTAGGTGATCGAGGCAAGGGTGTGGCCGGGCGAATACATGACGCCGACCTCGATATTCCCAACAGAGAAGGTGTCTCCATCGAAGAAGAGCCGATCCCACTGGCTGCCGTCGACGGGAAGATCAGGCCGGTTGTAGATCTTCGACCAGATTTTCTGAACATCCGTGATGCGGCTCCCGATCGCCGTTGGCGCGCCGGTCACCTCCTTCAGATAGGCGGCGGCCGAAAGGTGATCGGCATGCGGATGCGTGTCGAGGATCCAGTGCAGGCGCAGGTCCTGGTCCCGAATGTGACCCAACAGCATCTCGGCGTTGTGGGTCGTCGTCGATCCTGACTTCTCATCGAAGTCGAGAACCGGGTCGATGATCGCACAGGCCCTGGTTTGCGGATCGCTGACCACGTATTGAATCGAGAAGGTACGCGGGTCGAAGAAGGCGGCGACATCAGGTCTACGCACAGGCCGCCTCCTGTCGACCGGACGCGACCGGTGAGAAAATCGCGCGCGCCGGATCGAAGGTGTATTGCCCGACATAGGCCGATGCATCCCGCGCGAGTTGCGCGACCGAATCCAGGATGAAGGCAACCGTTTCGTCCGATGCCAGGACGCTCAAGTTGAGCCGCGTGAATCCGGGCTTCTCGATTTCGTTGCCAGCCAAGATCGCCTGCCGCATGCGCTGCGACGTCCGGGCGTCTATCGAAAGCAGCCGATGCACGTAAGGACCAGCGCAGGCGCAGCCGCCACGGGCCTGAATGCCAAACCGGTCGCTGAGCATGCGGGTGACCAATTGCTGGTGGATGTAGCTGCCCTTGCCATCGCGCACGCGAAACGAAAAGATCGGCAAGCGTGCAATAGAGGTGGAGCCAAGCAGTTCGATCTCCGAAACGTCCTTCCACGCGGTGAAGGCGCGCCGCGCGTATTCGTCATTCAGCCGCTTGATTGCATCGAGTCCGATCGCATCCTTGACCAGGAAGGCGAGCGCCGCACGGATGTCGCCGATGACGTTGGGCGTTCCCGCTTCCTCCCGAGACTCCAGGCTGTCGCTGTAATCGTGACCCGTGGGTGAAACGAATTTGACCGTGCCGCCACCGGGCCAGGATGGCCTGCTCGCCACCACCGCGTCGTGCCGCACGACCAATACGCCGGAAGCCCCTGGGCCGCCCAGGAACTTGTGGGGTGACACGACGACGGCGTCGATTTCGGCGTCAGGCTCAGGCGTCATCGCAATCGGTACGTATGGTCCGGCCCCCGCGTAGTCCCAGACCACTTTCGCGCCTGCAGCCTTTGCGATCTTCGTGAGCGACGCGACGTCGGTCAGGATGCCAGTGACGTTCGATGCGGCAGAGAACGAGCAAATGGTCAAATCTGCGGGGGCGTTCTCAAGGCCCTTCTGCAACATGACCGGATCGGGGCCACCGTCGTTGCCCTCGACAATTTCGATGACCTCCGCTCCGCTCTCGCGCCAAGGCAGGATGTTCGAGTGGTGTTCATATGGGCCGAGGATGACGCGCACGCTTTTGCCGGCCGCGATCGCTTCGGTGACGCCCAGCAGGTTCACCAGGCGATTGAGGCCCGCCGTCGCGCCGGATCCGGCAAAAATGACGGCATGCTGTCGATCGGCACCGCAGAGCTCTCCAATGATTGAGCGGGCTTCCCGTCGAAGCCGGGTCATCATCCCTCCGCAGTAGGACGCCTCGGTATGGCTGTTCGCGTAGTAGGGAAGGACGTCTTCGAGGATGAATTCTTCGATCTGTCTGAGGGCGCGTCCCGAAGCCACATAGTCGGCATAGACGAGGTCCCTGGGGCCGAACGGGCCGTCGACCTTCGCCTTTGAGCCTATCAGCCCCGCCCTGAACCTGCCGATGGGGTCATCTCGGTTGAGATCACTCTTGAACTTGCCGAGAACAGTGGAGAGTTTTTTTGATGGATAGTGCGCCGCCAGCTCGTGCATCGTCATCCTCCGCGAAGGGTTTGACAACGATTCTAATCTGCATCACCGTTGAAAACTTCACCAATTTTTTGGATGAATGGGATAAGATTGGGTCGTATGATCGATAATAATTTGAAAATCGACGAAATTGATCTGAGGATTCTGACGTGCGCGCAGCGGGATTCTTCGCTTTCTCAACGTGATTTGGCCGAGCAGGTCGGACTGTCGCAGAATGCTTGCTGGCGCCGGCTTCAGCGCCTTTATGCGACTGGCATCATCAAAGGATCGCGCGCCTCCATCGATTTCGAAGCGCTCGGTTTTGATCTCACGGTGATCGTCATGATCCGAACTCGCCATCACTCAAAGGAATGGTCGGAAGATTTTCGCAAGCACGTCGACCGGATGCCGGAAGTCGTCGATTTCTACCGAATAGGCGGCGACTGGGACTACCTGATCAAGGTCATCACCAAAGGAATGTCGGGCTATGATGCCTTCTACCAGAAGCTGATAACAAACTTCGATCTTGCGACAGTGACCGGCTATTTTTCGATGGAAGCAATCATCAGCAATCGCGCTGTGGACCTGATGCGCATGCGGTGACGCCTACGCCGAATCCGCGGTGCACCCCCAGCGGCGTGGCATTCAAACCTCACCGCCTAATTCCGGGGCCAGGTATGAATGCCGGCGGCCACACTGCTCCGTCGCGCCGGCGCGAAGTCGTCGTGGGCTGCGACGACCTCAATTCGATAGGCAGCGGTTCAAGAAGCTTCAACCGTCAGACAGCTCAGTTTTCTAACTTATGCGAATCAGCTCCGGGCGCGACGGATCAAATCCAGACCGGGACGCGATGTGGAACTTCTGCCTGCCAAAGCACCTAGTCCTTGACTGGTTCGCCGAGCGTATGCATCAGGCGGTTCGCCCAGCCGAATATGGCGGACGACAGCACGAGGTCCAGGGCCTCAAGCTCGGAAAGACCGACGTCCGTCAGCGCCTGCGCGTCAGCTTGCGTTGCTTTCGGCGGCGTCATCGACAGATGGGCGGAGAAATCGAAGATGGTTTGAAGGTGCTCATCGAGTTCGGCGTCGAGCCCATCGGCGAAAATGGCGTCGATCACGTCAGTCCGCTTGGTATGGCTGATGAACCGGGAGGCATGGACGGCGGCGCAGTAGACGCAGCGATTGACGACGGAAGCAGCAGTGGCGCCTAGTTCGCGTTCTCCCGGTGAAAGCCCGTCCTTCCCGTACATGATCAGGTTGAACAGGGGTGAGCGGACAGCGAGGGATTCCGGGTCGTGCGCAAGCGTCAGGACGTAGGGGGAGATGCCCTTGTTGGAGGGCGTGACCTGCATTGCCTCCCGCTGCTCGGCGGTCGCAGTTTCAAGATCGACTGGAATGACGTAAGGCTGCCAGCGCGGAACCTGGGTGGTGAAGGTGTGGACGACTTCGCTCATTGTCTTCCTCCGATCAGCGCCAGCCCTGCGATGACTCGAACCTGATAATTTACGAAGGCCGCAAGCTCCGACAGCCGGACGATGTCGGCGTCGGTCGTTCCCGCACGGCGCAATCCTTCTATGTGGTCGCGGGTCGCTTCCTGCGGCGCGACCGTCAGTCGGTCCGCATGGCGGACGATCTCTGCGATGCGTTCATCGGTTGCGCTAGTACCCGGCTTAGCGAGCGGCGCTGTCGATGCCTCGGCGGCACGTTTCACCAGTTCGTCGTAGTGCTTCGCCAGTTTTTCGTTGTGGTTATGACGGGCCATACGGGCGGCAAGCGCCGCCCTGAGACCATACGACAGGCCACCGGGATCACGCGGAAGAAGGACTGCGTCGTGGGCGGCTTCGCTGAGGCGCAGGATCTCCGCCCGCTTTCCCATGGCTTCGGCAAGGGCCGAACCGGGTCTGACGGCGGCAAGAGTTTGGATGAGCGTCAAGGCAGGCTCCTTTCATCTCGCGGGAGAGCATTAGATCGGTCTGTTCATTATGTCAAAATAGCATGAAGGCTTGCAATCCATGCGAAATAATTATCTACTATCCGCTCAAATTATGGGAAGCCCATGCTTCCAAAAGCATGGCTGGCGGGAGTTCATGTTGAATATGAATAGAAACCCGTTCGACATTCGGCAACTCGAAGCCTTCGCGGCAGTGATGTCGGCTGGCAGCGTCACCGGCGCAGCCCGGCTGCTCGGCCGTTCGCAGCCAGCCGTGACGCGGCAGATCCAGGATCTGGAAGCCGATCTGGGCTATGCGCTCCTCCACCGAAGCGGTCCGCGCATCCAGCCGACGTCGCGTGGACGGCGCTTCCATGCCGAGGTCGAACGTCATCTCGCCAGCCTGACCCACATCCGCGAACGGGCCGAGGCAATCGGTCTTGACGAGCCCGCGACCTTGACCATCGCGGCAACGCCATCCCTGGCTGCAGGAATCCTGCCGGAGGCTTTGGCGGCCGTCTCGCCCGACCTGATCCCGCGTCATCTCCACGTCCAGGCGCTCGCCGCCGAAAACGTCGTGCAGGCGGTTCTCGCCCGGTCGGCCGATCTCGGCATATCGAGCCTGCCGCTCGAACATCCCGGTCTTGACATCCACTGGATCGCGGAAGCACCGTGCGTGATTGCCATCGGCGCCGACGATCCTCTCGCTGCGAACGATGTCGTTCGCCTGGCCGATCTGGCGGAGCGTCGCATCATCACGCTCGCGAACCCCTATCGGCTTCGTCATCGCGTCGACGAGGCGCTGGAACGGGCAGGGGTGGCGCCGGATCGCATCATCGACGTCAACGCCTCGCTGACTGCGCTCTCGCTGGTGCGCGCAGGACTTGGCATTGCCATCGTCGAGCCCGCGACCGTCTGCGGCGTGCCCCTCGATGGCATCGTCATGCGCGTGCTCGACCAGGCCATTCCGTTCCTGTTCGGTGCGATTACGGCGGCGGCGTTGCCGCTCGCACCGACCGTCGCCGCCGTAATCGATGCCGCGCGACTCGAGGCATTGAAGATGCCCGGCTGCCGCCTGCTGGAGGCGAATGGCATCGAAACCTTGGCGGACACGGTTTACGGGCAGGCGGCAATTCCCGAAGGAGCGCCCGCATGAGCGATCTCTCCACACATCCGGACAATCTTCACGCCCTCGAAGCGCGTCTGCGTCAGGACCTCACCTGGCTGGAACTGCCTGCCAAGGCCTGGGTTCCGGCGCGTGAAGTTGATGGCAAGCCTGTCATCGACGTCGTCATCATCGGCGGCGGCATGGCAGGCCTCGTCGCTTCCGGAATGCTGAAGCGCCTTGGCGTCGCCAACCATGTCACCCTCGACAAGGCACCTGCCGGGGAGGAAGGGCCGTGGGTCACTTTCGCCCGGATGCGTACCCTTCGATCTCCCAAACAACTCACCGGTCCCGCGATGGGACTGCCGGCGCTCACCTTCCGGGCCTATTATGAAGCGCGCTTTGGAAGCGCGGCGTGGGTGGCACTCGACCGGGCGCCGCGCGAGACGTGGATGGACTACCTGATCTGGTATCGGAAGGTGCTCGAGCTGCCGGTGCGCAACGGCGTCTCGGTCGATGCGATCCTGCCGCGCGACGACGGCATGCTCGACCTCGCCTGCAGCGAGAATGGCCGCACGGAAACGATCATCGCCCGCCATGTGGTTCTTGCAACCGGCCGCGACGGTCTCGGCGGCCCCCTCGTGCCCGACATCGCCGAAAATATCGATCGCAGGTTCTGGGCGCACACCGCCGATGCGATCGACTTCGCAGCGCTGCGCGGCAAGCGGGTAGGGGTGATCGGTGCGGGTGCGTCGGCGATGGACAATGCCGCGACGGCGCTCGAAGCCGGTGTCGCCCGCCTCGACATGTTCGTCCGCCGCAAGGAACTGCCGCGGATCAACAAGTTCACCGGCATCGGCAGCCAGGGCGTCGTCCATGGCTTCGCCGGACTGCCGGACGAATGGAAGTGGCGCTTCCTCGACTACGCCATGAGCCAGCAGACGCCACCGCCGCGTCCGAGCGTGCTGCGCGTCAGCTCCTTCGAGCAGGCCCACCTTCATCTCCAAAGCCCGATCACCGGCCTGCAGCAGGACGGCGACCAGATCCTCGTGACGACGTCGAAGGCCAGCTACCCCCTCGACTTCTTGATCTTCGGGACCGGCTTCAAGATCGATCTGACCAATCGGCCGGAACTGGCCGTCTTCGAACCCCACATCCGACTTTGGCGCGACCGCTTTCCGACGCCGGCCGGGATGGCGAATGCGGAGCTTGAAGGATCGCCCGATCTTGGCGAGGCTTTCGAGTTCCTTGAGAGGGAACCGGGTTCCTGCCCGGTTCTCTCGAAGATTCATTGCTTCAACTTCCCGGCGACCCTCAGCCACGGCAAGCTCACCGGCGACATCCCTGCAATCAGCGAGGGCGCCGACCGCCTGGCGCGCGGCGTCGTCCGATCGCTCTTCGTCGAAGACCGCGAGAAGCACTTTGCAAACCTCCGGGCCTTCGACACGCCGGAACTTCTCGGCGACGAGTGGTTCGATGCCGAGACCGAAGCGCTTTCCGAACTATCTTCCGAAAGGACCTGAGATCCGAAATGCTTGAGATCAAGAACCTGAAGCTGTCCTACGGTCGCACGCAGATCCTGAATGGCGTCGATCTCTCGGTGAAACGAGGTGACGTGGTTTCGATCATCGGTCCCAGCGGAACCGGCAAGACGACGCTGTTGAAGTGCATCAACCATCTAGCGAAGCCGGCATCCGGAACGATTGCCTTCGACGATATCAGGATGGACTTCGCGCGGCCGGACAAGACCGCCGTTCGGGCGATCCGTCTGCGCACCGCGATGGTGTTCCAGCAGTTCAACGTCTTCAAGAACATGACGGTTATTCAGAACGTCATGGATCCGCTGATGGTCGTACAGGGCAAGGCCAAGGACGAAGCCCGTGCCATCGCGCTGCAGGAGCTTGAGCGGGTGGGGCTTTCCGACAAGCTCGACAACTACCCGTCGCAGCTTTCCGGCGGGCAGCTCCAGAGAACGGGCATCGCCAGAGCGCTCGCGGTCAAACCGGACGTGATGCTCTTCGACGAGCCGACCTCGTCGCTCGATCCCGAACTCGTGAACGAGGTTCTCAAGGTGATCAAGGATGTCACGTCCTCGGGCATCACCTCGCTTCTCGTCACGCACGAGATGCAGTTCGCCAAAAACATCTCGAACCGCATCGTCTTCATGGACCGGGGTGTCGTCGCAGCCGACGGCAGTCCGTCCGAAATCTTCGACACGCCGTCCAACCCGCGCCTCGCTCAGTTTCTCAATTCCGAACGCGCGATCCAGTAAGAAAGGATGCCTGAAATGACTTCCATGAGTTCAATCTCCCGCCGTGGTCTCGGTCTCGCCGTAGCAGGCGTCGCGATCGCGTTCGCAACCGCGTCCTTCGCCGAGGACGTTCGGACGATCAAGATCGCCACCGCGGCGGAATCGAAGCCGCTCTCCTGGGGCGCGATCGGCGTCGAACCGCAGGGCTACGAGCCCGACGTCTTGAAGGCGATCAACGCCAAGCTGCCGCAGTACAAGTTCGTGATGGAGGGTGCTGCCGACATCGCGCAGGAGACGGGCCTCGCGACCGGCAAGTACGATGTCGCAACCGGCGGCTACTACCGTGCTCCCGCCCGCGAAAAGCAGTTCCTCATTCCGGAAGCGCCGATCGGCGCCAGCCTGATCAAGATCTACAGCCGCAAGGACAGCGGCATCAAGGAGATGAAGGATCTCGTCGGCAAGAAGATCGTGCCGGTGACGGCGGGCGGCGGCATCTACAAGTTCGCGACCGCATGGCAAGAGCAGAACCCCGACTACAAGATCGAGATCACGGCTTCGAGCGCCGGCATTCCCTATCCGGATCGCCTGAAGGAGGTCGAGAACGGCAAGTATGACGCGCTCGTCCTGCCGTCGAATCTCGGCGAGCAGACCGTGATCGACCAGCAGAAGCTGAATGTCCAGGCAAGTGAGCCGGTCGCGATCAACAATACCTTCGTGCTCATCCACCGCTCGGAAGAGAACAAGGCGCTCGCCGACGGCATCGACAAGGCTTTGAAGGAGCTCAAGGCCGACGGCACGCTCGCCAAGCTCTCGCAGAAATGGTTCGGCGAGGACATCACCACGTACATGAAGTAACGCCGGGCGTCGAAGCCGGCGACCAGGCCCAAGACTGAAAGAAGGAGCGTTCCCAAGTGGACCTTTCCATAATGATCCCCGAGTTGCTTTCGGCGTTGCCGCTGACGCTTGCGATCACATTCACGGCCATGGCCGCCGGCTTCGTGCTGGCATTGATCGCGACGACGTTCCGGGTGCGCAGGATCCTTGTGATTAGCCAGTTGGCCGACCTCTACGTATCCTATGCGCGCAGCGTTCCCGTCGTCCTTCAGTTGTTCGTCGCCTTCTACGGGCTCCCCGTGCTCGTCGGCCTATTCGGTATCGGCGACTTCGTCTCGCCGACGATCGCCGCCATGCTGGGCCTCAGCCTCTACCATGGCGGCTATCTCTCGGAGGTCATGCGTCCGGCCTATCTCGCAGTCGAGCGAGGCCAGCACGATGCGGCGGACAGCTTGGGCTACACCTTCTGCCATAAGCTGCTGCGCGTCATCGCTCCGCAGGCCGTCCATATTGCGCTGCCGGGGTATGGAAACTCGATCATCTACCTGATCCACAACGTGGCGCTTGTCATGTACATCGGCGCGGCCGACGTCATGGCCACCGCCCACCTCGTCATGGAGCGGGACTACAACCAGTATCAGTTCGAGACCTACCTCGTACTGGCGGTGCTGTACTCGGTCCTTTGCCTCATCGCCTGGGCGACCGTTCGGCTCTTCGAGCGCCGCTCCGGCAGGTACGTACCAGGCGAAAAGACAGTCCGTGCCCCATTGATGGCCAGCGTCTGATCGAGGAAGGAAGTCATGATTTTCGACAGCGAAGTTCTTCTCCCCGACCTTTATGAGATCCTGGGCGCTGTGCCGCTGACGCTTGTCATGGCGCTCGCCATCTTCGTCCTGTCGACGGTCGTCGGCAGCTTGTTCGCCATGGTCGAGTATCAGAGGATCCCGGTGCTCCGCCAGCTCGTGATCGCCTACAAGGTGGCGTTCAAGGGCGTCCCGATGGTGGTGGTGATCTTCCTTGCCTATTATGGACTTCCGTCGACGCTGCGGTTCCTCACCTCGCTCGTCGGCGTGGAGTACAATGGTCACTCGACGCCGAACTGGGTGACGCTCATCGTCGCCCTGACGGCCTGCGTCGCGGCTTTCCAGGCGGAGGTGGTCAAGGGCGCGCTGAACTCGTTCGACACGGGGCAGGCGGACGCCGCCTATTCGCTCGGCTACAAGAAGAGCCAGCTCTTCCGCCGGGTCATGCTGCCGCAGGTTATCGTCGCGGCCATCCCGGATCTCGCCAACTCCTTCATGGTGATCATGAAGGCGCTGTCGCTAGGATTCGCCATCGAGGTGGTCGACATCTTCGCACAGTCGCAGTTGACCGCGGCGCTGAACTTCTACTATCTCGAAGCCTTCCTGGTTGCCGTGGTGATCTACATGGTGATCGCCTATGCCGTGACCCAAATCGCCGACAGAACGGAACGAGCGCTCAGAATACGAACCTGAGGGG
Source organism: Rhizobium sp. NLR10b (assembly GCF_019685435.1). Classification (NCBI taxonomy): domain Bacteria; kingdom Pseudomonadati; phylum Pseudomonadota; class Alphaproteobacteria; order Hyphomicrobiales; family Rhizobiaceae; genus Rhizobium; species Rhizobium sp. NLR10b. The sequence goes on from NZ_JABDWV010000001.1 coordinate 323,167, forward strand.
CATAGGCGCGTTGCAGCTGACGCTGCTCGCGCCCGCGGCGCAGCGTCAGCGCTGCGTTTTACGGGCGGTAGCCGATGAACTTCCGCCCGAGGCAGGCAGTGCACTTCAGGATTCCTCGGGCGGCTTGAGATGGCGGAACTGCAGCAACAGCAAGAGGTCGTATATGATCTTCAGGCCGGCGCAGATGACAAACGGCCAGGCCCGATAAGACGCGGCAAAAAGAGCACCTGCCAGCGCAGGGCTGGCCGCCGATGCGAGGCTGCGCGGCACCGATGTGAAGCTTGCGGCAGCGGCTCGCTCCGCCTCAGTGACAACAGCCATCACGTAGGAAGAACGGGTTGGCACATCCATCTGCGAAAGCGCGGCCCGGACCAGCAGCAAGGCAAGCACCAGTGGCAAGGTGGGGGCGAATGCGGCAAGGCCGAGGGCAAGGCTGGACGGGATGTGGGTGAACACCATGGTGTTCACGAGTCCAATCCGCTTCGATAGCCGGGCGGCGACAGGAAACGAAAACGCCGACAGCACGCCCGTCCAGAAGAAAAACACTCCAGCCTCGGATAGCGAAAGATCGAATCGTTCGAACAGCCACAGCGCGAGCAAGGACTGGACCACGAAACCTCCGGCAAAGGCATCGAGACTGAAGAGGGCTGCGAGCTTCATGACAATGGCCCGCGAAGGCCCGAGTGCCGCCGGCTTGTGGTCTTCGTGCGTCACCGGGCGAGGCGGTATGCGGGCATAAAGAAGGCCGCCGAGAATGCCGACGAGCGCATAGACAACGAACATCAGCCTGATCGAACTCAGTTGCGTCATCCCGAGCCGCATCATGACATCTGGCAGCGCCGCAGCAAGCGCGCCGCCGGCGCTTGCGAGCGCCCCGACCAAGCTATAACGCGCAAACATTCTCGTTCGATCGGCGTTGGTCACCTCCCGGGCCAGGACCGCATGTTCAAGCGGCACGAAGATGCTCACGCTGCCTGCCGACGGATTGATCGTACCGGCAAAGGCGACGGCGAGCAGCAGCGCATAGTCGCTGATCATCGGCATAGCGAGACCGGTGGCGACCATCAGGCCGGCGGCGGCCAAAAGCAGGCGGCGGAGATCATGATGCGCGCCGAGAAAGCCGATGATGATCGTCAAAAGTGCGGATCCGAAGAGGGATGTCGTCGCAATGACGCCGACCTGCAGGGGCGAAAATCCAAGAGCAAGGAGATAGACCGGCAACAGGATGGCCACGAAACCGTCGCCGAAGTCGCGCAAGGAGCGCGCTGCAAAAAGCCATGTCGTCGGCTGAACGCTTCGGGCCTGTCCCATTGTCCTCGATCTCATCCTGCTTTCCGAAAATCAATTCCGATTTTCGGGCCGATGCGCCAGATCCACCCTACTTTTTAACCGCGCGCGGGCGCCAGCTGAGAACCGTTATTTCCGGTGGAATTTCTGCGACGCTGCGAAGGCGCGGCCGATGTCGAAGGAGGGCAGTTGCAGCGGCGTACGGGACTCGCGGAAAACCAGACCGACGAGCTTATCGACGACCAGGATGAAGCCGAGCGCCAGACCGAGATAAAGCAGAGCGGCGATGAGCAGGAGCGATATTTCCATGGCTCACACGTTGGAAGCGTGGCTGCGGGCGGCAAGAGGCGCGACGACGAGCATTTCGATACGATCGTTCATGGCTGCCTCCCTGGTTTCGCCATAAACAGTTTTTGTATGATCCCCGGCTTGCGGGCGAAGGCTCAATTTTTTCGGAGGCCTCAAAGCTTGCAGCGTCATCCGGCCCTTGTTCACCCCCCCGCGCGGAAAACCCGCCTGCAAGCTTCCATAAAACACAGATGATTCAGACATATGACAAAGAGAGACCGAAGGGCGCCACGGTGACGCCCTTTCAACGATGTCAGCGGTTTTCAATATTCAGGTCGCCGTCTTGCGGCTTGCAGTCCGCTTGGGCGCCGGCGTGACGACGCCGTTCGTCTTGGCGCCTGGGGCGGCCTTCGTGGTCGTTGCGGCGCGCTTGACCCTGGGTTTGGCCTCTTTGCCGTTGGAAGAGGAGCCTTCGAGCGCGTCGCGCTCGTGGCGTGCCTGTTCCCAATGGATGGAATCCCGCCCTGTCGGATAGCCCTCTTCTTCCCAGAGGGCGTATGCACGTTTCTTGATCCACTCTTCCCGAGTTTCTGCCATCGCTGATCTCCAGTCACATTTTGCCGTCGTTCGAACGCGATACTGGCAGGATGGTTCCAGAGGAGGAGCCCGGTTTCAAGCGAAATCGAACCGCAACCGCAAATATTTCGCATTGCAGCATATCAAGGTTGAGAATCGGCATTCATCGAAGTTGAAATTCCGCCGCCTTGTGCAGATCTGACACGAATGCCTGGCGCTGCTTTTGCTGCTCGGCCTCATCGCGAATTCTCAGGAGATAAGAGGGGTGGATTGTCACCAGAACCGGGGGATGGTTTGCAGGCTGCAGGACATGACCGCGCTCGGGCGTCAATTTCGCCTTCGGCCCGAGCAGCGCATAGAGGGCGCTCGCGCCCAGCGCCACCACGAGTTTCGGCTGCAGGATGTTGAGCTCCGCGCCAAGCCACCAGGCGCAACGCCTTATCTCGCCGGCATTGGGTTTCGCATGCAGGCGCCGTTTGCCGCGGGGCGTGAACTTGAAGTGCTTGACGGCATTGGTGACGTAGCAGCGTTGACGGTCCAGACCGGACTCGTCGAGACAGAGGTCGAGCAGATGGCCTGCCGGGCCGACAAAGGGCCTGCCGGTGATATCTTCGCGGTCACCCGGCTGCTCACCGACAAGGACGATCTCGGCCTTTCCCGGGCCTTCACCAAAGACGATCTGCGTCGCATTGCGATAAAGGTCACAGCGGGTACAGTCCTCGGCCTGATGCCGGAGTTCGGCAATGCTTTCTGCATCCGCGACTTCGAGCGCCAGGGCAGGACCAATGTTTGCGGCGATGTTCACGATGGCAATCCTCATCTCCTGAGGAGGAATCGATCTCAACCGGGATTGTTCCCGCGATCGAACGGGGACTCCCGGCAAAACAATCCCGAAGAAAAATTTCGCGCCATGGGGGAGCGGCTGCATAATTGAACGCCGCCGTTTCGCGGCTATATTGGCCAGCGATGTTCTATCTCCTGTCGACCTACTGGCCGCATATCCTCTTTGTCGTTTCGATCGCCATGGGAGCCGCGGCGGCGATTCATGCCGCCATGACCAAGGAGGAGGTGCGCGCGGCAATCGGCTGGGTCGGCGTCATCATCCTCTCGCCAATCGTCGGTGCGCTGCTTTACGCGATCGCCGGCATCAATCGCATCCGCCGCAAATCGCTGAGCATTCGCCGCGACGCCCTGCTGCTCGCGCCGGGGACCGACGAGCTGGAGACGTTCGACGCCGACGCCGAGACCGTGATCAGCCAGTTCGGCCGCCGCTTTGCGGCGCTGCAGACGCTGGGCGACCGGGTGACCCGCAACCCGCTGACCTCGGGCAATACGATCGACATGCTGGAGACCGGCGATGAGGCCTATGCCGCGATGAAATCCGCCATCGATGAAGCGAGGCGCAGCATCCTGCTCGAAACCTACATCTTCGACCGTGATGTCATTGGTCTGCGGATCGCCGATGCGCTGATTGCCGCGGTGAAGCGGGGTGTGACGGTCCGGGTGCTGATCGACGCCGTCGGCGCGCGATATTCGGTGCCGAGCATTCTCGGCCATCTCAAGGAGGGCGGCGTCACCGTCGCCGTCTTCAACGGCAATGTCATCATGGGCTTGCGGCTGCCCTATGCCAATCTGCGCACCCACCGCAAGATCCTGATCGTCGACGGACGCATTGCGCTGACCGGCGGCATGAATATCAGGGCGGGTTTCAGCGAGGAGGCGACGGGCGAGACCTTTGCCCGTGATACGCATTTCAGCGTCACCGGCCCCGTCGTCACCGATCTCTTCGATCTTGCCGCCGAAGACTGGCGGTTCACCACCGACGAACTGTTGAACGACGAGGTCTGGCGCATCGAGCCGCCGCCGCGCAGCCCCGGCGACCCCATCCTGATGCGCATCGTCGCCTCAGGGCCGGACCGCAGCCTCGAGACCAACCATAAGATGCTGATGGGCGCCTTTTCGGTTGCGCGTCAATCGATCCGCATCATGTCGCCCTATTTCCTGCCGGACCGCGAACTGATCAGCGCCCTGGTGACGGCGGCGCGGCGCGGCGTTGAAGTCGATATCGTCGTGCCGGCTCTCAACAATCTCATGCTGGTCGACCGGGCGATGACGGCGCAATTCGATCAGATCCTCAAAAATTATTGCCGCATCTGGCGCTCGACCGGCAGCTTCAGCCATTCGAAGCTTCTGACGATCGACGGCACCTGGGCCTATGTCGGCTCTTCCAACCTCGATCCACGTTCGCTCAGGCTGAATTTCGAGGTCGATCTCGAAGTGCTGAATGAGGGCTTTGCCGCCGAGATCGACGAGCATATCGAGGAAATCCTGAAATCGGCAACGCTGGTGACGCTGGAAGGCTTACGCGCGCGGCCCTTCCCGGTGCGGCTGATCGAGAAGGTCCTGTGGCTGGGTTCGCCCTATCTCTGACGGATTTTTTGCATTCCGACATGGCAAGTTCCGCGCGGCCGCCTATACTGCCGAGTGAGTAGCCTCTTTGATCAACGGAACAAGTGCGCCTCCCGATGCACGCCAGGAAAGACAGTCTTCCCGCCAGCATTCTCGCCTCGATCAGGAGCAGGAAAAAGCGGCTTGACGCGGCGCATATGGAGGCAAGGCCGCGCAGCGCCGGAACGTTGATCGCCTCCTACAATGTCCACAAGTGTGTCGGTACTGATCGCCGCTTCGATCCGGAGCGCACCAGCCGGGTGATCCATGAAATCGGTGCCGACGTGATCGCGCTGCAGGAAGCCGACACACGCTTCGGCGAGCGCACGGGCATTCTCGACCTCGGCCGGCTGGAGCGGGAGACGGGGCTAATCCCTGTGCCGGTCGCCGGAATGGCGAAGGCGCATGGCTGGCACGGCAATGTCGTGCTGTTCAAGAAGGGGCTGGTGCATGACGTGCACCAGGTCAGGCTGCCGGGGCTGGAGCCGCGCGGTGCGCTGGTCGCCGAAATCGAGCTGGAGGAGGGCGGGGTGCTGCGCATCATCGCCGCGCATTTCGGCCTGCTGCGCCACAGCAGAGCCCAGCAGGCCCGGACCCTCGTCGAACTGATCAACGACAGGCACGAGATGCCGACCATCCTGCTCGGCGACCTCAACGAATGGCGGCTCGGCGACCGCTCGTCGCTCAACACCTTCCAATCCGCCTTCGGCGAGCTGCCGCCAGCCGTGCCGAGTTTTCCCGCCGGCCTGCCGCTGCTGGCGCTCGACCGCATCATCGCCAACCGCAAGGGCATCATCTCCGAGGTGGAGGCGCATGATACACCGCTCGCCCGCATCGCCTCGGATCACCTGCCGATCAAGGCGCTCGTTGACCTGACGCCGGTGGGTGGGTAGCATCTCTAAGCTGATGTTTCGAAAGCTCCCGACGAGTATGATGCGTCTGACACTCCTTTGATAACTGCCTCGACTGCGCTTAAGAGGTCGCCCACTCCATCAATGCGTTCTGGGCGTGAAGCAGGAAAGCCTTTGCCTCGCGGAAACGACATGTCGGATTTGATGTCGCGTCTGCGCCACTTCCTGCCTCTCGCCACTAGTGGACAAGGCAAAAAGATTGTGTTGCGGCGCCCTTGGTCGAGGAGCGATGCCGACACCTATAAGGCCGCCAATTCGCCTTCTTCTGCGTCACTGGGCCACGGGTCTGTTACAATCACGTCCGCAGCGATGCCGACGCCGTTCAGAACCCTCAATGCTCCTCATGCGCCTAACCGGCTCAGTTTTGACCAACAGCCGTTGGCCACAAATCGTGATCGCCGGACTTTGTGGATACCGAGCTCACGCTGATGACGACGTGCAGCAGGCGCTCATGATTCACATTTGAAAGCAAGTCAAAGGGTCTGCGAATACACGCTGCCGTCATGCGGCGGCCTCGTAGCCTCTAGAAGCCGGGCTCTCAGGGCCTTCAAGCTGAAAGCGTGCGATCATCTCGGTAAGTGCGAGCGCCTCTGACGATAGCTGTTGCGTGGCGGCATTGGTCTCTTCCACCATCGCCGCATTTTGCTGCGTCATACGATCAATATCGTTCACCGACGCATTGATCGAATTGAGTGTCGTCGCTTGATCGCGGCTTGACGCGGCGATCAGTTCAATATGGCCGACGATGTGGACGATCTCGGTGGAAATCTCCATCAGCGCATCGCCAGTGCGGCCGACGAACTCGGAGCCCGACGCAACCTCTCGGACAGAATTGTTGATGAGCTCGCCGATTTCCTTGGCTGCGCGAGCCGATCGCTGCGCCAGCTCCCGCACTTCCTGCGCCACGACTGCAAAGCCCTTGCCGGCCTCGCCCGCTCTCGCCGCTTCGACTCCCGCATTCAGGGCCAAGAGATTGGTCTGGAAAGCGATGGAATCGATGGCGCTGACAATCTGTACGATCTTGCCCGACGCGTCCTCGATCCGTCCCATAGCCGATACTGCGTTTTGGACCACCGAAGCCGAGGCGTCGGCGCCTTGTTTGGCGCGTTGGACAAGCGCCAGCGCTGCTGCTGCCCGTCCTGAAGAGGTGTTGACGGCGGAAGAAATCTCCTCCACAGCCGCTGCGGTTTCTTCAAGAGCAGCCGCCTGCTTTTCAGTTCGACTGGCCAAGTCATCGACAGCTTCCGCCATCTGGCGGCCATTATTGCTAATGAGGGAAGACGTCTCACGGATCTCGTGGAGGGTCTCTCTGAGACCCTCCACCGACATGTTGAAATCGGTGCGGATCCGATCGAGATCAGGGGCAAAGGGCGTATCGATCGCAAAATTCAACTGCCCGCGCGACAGCCGCGTGAGCCCTTCCGCCAGCGCCTCGATTGCGGCATCAACCTGAACCTGTGCGTTACGTCGCTCGAGTTCGTTGCGGGCGCGCTCAGATTCTGCCTCACGACGCGCGATCTCGGCCTGTTGTTCCATTTCGACTTTCGACAGCGCATTTTGTTTGAAGACCGAAAGCGCACGGGCCATTTCCCCGATTTCGTCGGCCCGTGTCTCGCCCGTTATTGTGGTGTCGAGCCTTCCCTCGGCGATCTTGCGCATCGCTGCGGTAATCTGGGCGATAGGTCCCTTCAGTGTGAAGACCAGCGCGGCACCTGCGGCCATGGCAATTAGGATGCCGATGACAATCGCGCCGCCGGATATCCTATTGGCCTGTTGACGATCCTGCCCAGCATTTTCCTTCTGCGTCTCGGCGAACTGCGCAAGCAGGTTCCAGGTGTTGTCGATCTGCTCCGCGGCGCGGTCGAACTCAGCAAGCTTGCGGAGCGCACCGTCGGAGAGCGCTGCCGCGTTCGCCGCAAGCAGATCGAGAACGGGTTGAGCCTTCTTCGGAATCTCGGCAAAAACCGGATCGTCGGTCACCACGCCGGCGAGACGGCCGAGCTCGGTCTGATACATGTAGATTGATTGCTGGACTTTCTTCACTCGCGCGTCGTCTGGCTTGCCTGCAAGTTCGGCGAAGCCGACGCGGATCTCGTTATTGCTGTTAACGATAGCACGCAGTTGGTTGCCGACATTCGTCGCCTGAGAGATATCCTTGTCCGACGCGGCAAGCGCGAGTACTGAGGTCCGCATCAGGTCGTCGCCAATTGTCTTGAGACTGTCCCCAATAGCAGCAAGATTAGCGATGGCGGTATCCGTTGTCGGGACATCCAAAGTGTCTGGCGACGCCTTCGAAGCGTTAAGGATGGCATCTACCGCAGCGGCATACTGCGTTGCGAGGGCTTCTCTGTCGGTCCCTATCGCAGGCGAAAGCTGCTCCCTTGTCTTCTGCAAATCGGGCGCATATTTGGCTAGAAGGCTAAGCTTGTCAGCCGACGTTGTAGCGTTCGTATAATCATTGCTAAGTTTTGTCGCAACACTGGCGGCCGCGGTGATGGAGACGGCGTTGCTGAGGCCGCTCTTGTTGGCATTTTCCATCTTTTTCGCACTCGCCATCAGCATGAACGAGCGCTTGCCAACCTGCCCTTGCAGGTCAAGAAGCGCCGCGGAAGCAGCGTCCACGTCGCTGAGAATTTTCTGCTGTCCCGTTTCGATTTGCCAGATCGCTTCGATCTTTTGCGGGATGATTTGCGACTGATCGAGCGCGCGGTCGAGAAGCCCCACATCGGTCGTCGGCCTTAGAGTCTCGATCGTCTGCTTCAGGTTTGCCAATTGCTCTCGGGCGTCCGCAAGCGCGGTGTCACGAGCTTCCTGCGACGGCTTCATCAGAAAGCCGGTCATGCTTGAAGAAACAAGCTTGAACCCGTTCAGAGACTGCAAAATATGGTTGGAGATCTCCATCCGACCTTCGAGAAGGCTCGACGCGTAGTACCCCGTCAACCCTACTGCGCATAGGCTAATGACGAATGGCGCCAAAAGCGCGAGCACCTTCGTCTGAATGCGAGCCCGCCACATCAACCCATGTACCATATATGCACCCCCCCAAATTTGAGGTAAAGCTGCCATCCTTTTCTTAAGGACCGATGAAGGGACTAGGCGTCGCCTCTGTTGCCGCCGCGGAGAACAACACCGGACAAAATCGCGAAACGGAGGCTGCCGAATTGCGGGTGTCATTCGGTATGGCGATGGCCATGCCATGCATCTCCCTTGTAAGCCCCAGGCGAGCCGGAAGGCTTACGTGATCACGAGACGGAAAAGCGAAAGCCGAATTGACTATTCATCAGGCGTCCATGATCGCTCGATATGGATGTCAAGGTTTTGCGCTATCCTTTGCTCCAGGATGCTTTCAAAGCCGAAGAGGGCTGGGTCGGATCTGCATTCATCCGTCCGTGCCCATCGCCAACGGAGAGTGCTCCGTACTTCGCAGCGTTCGTTGCGACTTCGTGAAACAGGAGCGCGAGATTGTGAAAATCGCGGTTCGGGCAGGTCGCAGGCGCCGACGCTTTAGGCGCTCCCGGTGACGGGGCAATCCTTGCCTAGGTCCTGTTATAATGTGCTTGGCCAAATCAGCTAAGTTTTAATTCAAGGTGCCTTTCAGGAGGCTGCCCTGGTACGTGGTGACCTACCGACGCAAAATGGCGAACCGTAGAACCGCTTCTGCCCAGGGAGCGACGCAGCAAGATCGGCCTTATTATAAAGACAACTCGGCTTGACGTCTTGCCCCGTTTGCGAAATGCTAAGATGTCAGACCAATTCAGATCTGGCTGCCTGATAGAAAAAATGGGGAACCATGAAGGCAAATCGTAGCGACAGGCCGGTGATCCGGCCGCTTCCCGTCATGGACCGGGCGCGTCAGGTGACCGATGCGCTGGCGGATTATGTGGAGGAAGCGCGGTTGCAGGCGGGTGATCGGCTGCCGGCCGAGCGGGAGCTGATGGCGGCCCTTGCCGTCGGCCGTTCGACCATTCGCGAGGCGATCCGGCATTTCCAGGCGCTCGGCGTCATCGAGACGCGCAAGGGCAGCGGCACCTATCTGCTGAAGCCGGTGTCCCGGGCGACGATCCATATGCCGCTGTCTTTCGACGCGGCGCATCTGCGCGATGCGCTGCTGCAGACGCTGGAGGTTCGCCGCGGCATCGAATGCGAGGCGGGCATGGTCGCCGCCCGGCGGCGCACGACAAGAGACCTCGTCGTCATCGAGGAGAAGCTCAACGAGATGGAGCGGGTGCACCTGGAGAAGGGCACATCCGGGCCGGAGGATCTCGCCTTCCATCTCGCCGTCTACGACGCCACCCACAACCCGCTGTTTCGCCAGCTTCTCGAGCAGATGCGCGAGACATTCGAGCGCTTCTGGGAGCATCCGTTCGACCGGCAGGATTTCGCTCGCCGGTCCTTTCCCTTTCACCGCACGCTTTTTAACGCGATCGCCGCTCGGGATGCCGAGGCGGCGCGGGCGGAGACATTGAAAATTCTCGATATCGTCGAGGAAGACATCAAGGAAATGTCCAAATGAGCAACGGCGCAGACCCGTTCGATCTTGCTTCCCTTATCACCGCCCACGACGACGGCAACTTCGCCGACGCCGTCGTGCCGCCGATCTTCCAGACCTCGCTTTTCACCTTTTCCGATTATGACGAAATGATCACCGTCTATCGCGGCGAGAAGGTGCGGCCGACCTATACGCGCGGGCTGAACCCGACGGTGCGCGCCTTCGAGGAAATGCTGGCCAAGCTCGAAGGTGCGGAGGATGCGCTGGGTTTTGCGAGCGGCATGGCGGCGATCTCGTCGGCGGTGCTGAGCTTTGTCGAGCCGGGCGACCGCATCGTCGCCGTCCGGCATGTTTATCCCGATGCCTTCCGCCTGTTCGGCACCATCCTGACGCGGATGAAGATCGAGGTGACCTATGTCGACGGCCGCGACGAGGAGGCGGTGGCGAAGGCGCTGCCCGGTGCCAAGCTCCTCTACCTGGAAAGCCCGACGAGCTGGGTCATGGAGGTGCATGACGTCGGGGCGCTCGCAGCCCTTGCCAAGCGACACGGCGTCGTCTCGATGATCGACAACAGCTGGGCGAGCCCGTTCTTCCAGCGGCCTCTGACGCTCGGCGTCGATCTCGTCATCCATTCCGCCTCCAAATATCTTGGCGGCCACAGCGACGTGGTGGCGGGCGTCATCGCCGGCTCGAAGGCGATGATTGCGCGCGTCAAGGCCGAGGCCTATCCTTATCTCGGCGGCAAGCTTTCGCCCTTCGACGCCTGGCTGTTGATCCGCGGCCTGCGCACGCTGCCGCTGCGGATGAAGGCTCATGAAGCCTCCGCCCTGGAGATCGCCAGACGGCTGCAGAAGCTCGATGTGGTGGAGACGGTCTGCCACCCCGGGCTTGCCAACCGTCTGCCCGCCGGGCTCCACGGCACGTCGGGCCTGTTTTCGTTCATTTTCCGAGAAGGCGTCGATATCCGCGCCTTCGCCGATCGCCTCAAGCTCTTCAAACTGGGAGTGAGCTGGGGTGGGCATGAAAGCCTGATCGTACCGGGCGAGGTGGTGCTTCAGCAGAAGGCACAGCCGAATTCCGCGCAAACTTTTGGAATTCATGCGCGATCCGTACGCCTCCATGTCGGCCTCGAAGGAACCGAGGCCCTGTGGAGGGACATCGAGGAGGCGCTCGCCGCCGCCTCATAATCCTGAAACCAGAGAGAACCTGACAAGAGAGACCTATAAGGGGGAACTGAGCATGAAAAAGCTGATAATCTCGACACTCTTTGCTTCGATGATGGCGGGTACGGCGTTCGCCGATACGACGCTGAAGTTGGTCGAAGTCATCACCAGCCCGGAGCGCACAGAAACGCTGAAATCGATCGTCGGCAAGTTCGAGGCCGCCAATCCCGGCACCAAGGTCGACATCATCTCGCTGCCCTGGAACGAAGCCTTCCAGAAATTCGCCACCATGGTGTCGGCCGGTGACGTGCCCGATGTGATGGAGATGCCCGATACCTGGCTGTCGCTTTATGCCAATAACGGCATGCTCGAAAGCCTTGAGCCCTATCTCGAAAAATGGGAGCACACCAAGGAGCTGACGCCGCGCGCGCTCGAGCTCGGCCGCGACGTCAAGAATACTGCCTACATGCTGCCCTACGGCTTCTATCTCAGGGCGATGTTCTACAACAAGAAGCTGCTTTCGGAGGCTGGTGTCGCCGCGCCGCCGAAGACGCTGGACGAGTTTACCGCCGCGTCCGAAAAGGTCTCCAAGCTGCCGGGCAAATATGGCTACTGCATGCGCGGCGGCCCGGGCGGCCTCAATGGCTGGATGATCTTCGCCGCCACGATGGCGGGCGACAACAAGTACTTCAAGGAAGACGGCACCTCGACCATGAACAGCCCCGGCTGGGCAAAGGGCATCGAGTGGATGGTCGATCTCTACAAGAAGGGCTATGCGCCGAAGGACAGCGTCAACTGGGGCTTCAACGAAGTCGTCGCCGGTTTCTATTCCGGCACCTGCGCCTTCCTCGACCAGGATCCGGACGCGCTGATCGCCATCGCCGAACGCATGAAGAAGGAGGATTTCGGCGTTGCGCCGCTGCCGAAGGGGCCTGACGGCAAGTCCTTCCCAACCATCGGCTATGGCGGTTGGTCGATGTTTTCGACGAGCGCCAACAAGGATCTCTCCTGGAAGCTGATCGCCACACTCGAAGGGCCGGAAGGCAATATCGAGTGGAACAAGCGCATCGGCGCCCTGCCGGCCTATACCGCGGCCGAAAAGGATCCCTTCTATGCCGGTGACCAGTTCAAGGGCTGGTTCGAGGAACTGGCGGATCCGAACACCGTGCCGACCGTCATGCCGACCTATCTGGAAGAGTTCGCCTTCTTCAAGGATTCGCTGGCGATCAAGACCTCGCAGCAGGCCTTGCTCGTCGACATCTCGGCGAAGGATCTGGCGGATCAGTGGGCGGATTATCTGACCAAGGCGCAGCAGAAGTTCTTGAGCAAGAAGTAGTGAAAAAAGGGGGCTTCGAGCTGTGGGGCCCCTCATCCGCCTGCCGGCACCTATGGCTGGGTCGAGCCACTGGTCTCGACCCGTCCTTCAGACCCCCGCTGGGGAGAAGAGACTCGTGGCGGCGCCTCATTCTCCTTCTCCCCAGCGGGGAGAAAGGTGGCCCGAAAGGTCGGATGAGGGGGCTCCGGTCTCTTCGTTCAGAAGCGTCACAATTCCCAACCGGGTAAGACAATGGAAACCGCAATCCGATGACCATTTCCGCCGATATGCTCGACATGCGTCGCGACCGCAGGCCGTGGCTGCGCCGTCTTGCCGATGCTTCGGAGCCCTATCTCTACAGCGCGCCGTCGCTGATCCTGATCATTGCGGTGATGCTGGTGCCGCTGACGCTCGGGCTGTCCTATGCCTTCCGCGATATCCAGCTGCTCAATCCCTTTTCCGGCGGCTTCATCGGGCTCGAGCATTTCCGCGAGTTGTCGGGCGACGCGGCCTTTTACGGCGCGCTGAGGAACACGCTGTGGTGGACCGGCGCCTCCGTCGTCTTGCAATTCATCTTCGGCCTCATTCTGGCGTTGCTGCTCGACAAGCCGTTCCCGGGCCGGGCGATCGCACAGGCGCTGGTTTTCCTGCCCTGGGCGGTGCCGTCCTTTCTCGCCGGTCTCAACTGGGCCTGGCTGTTCAATCCGGTCATCGGGCCGATCCCGCACTGGCTCTTCGCACTCGGGCTGATGCATGAGCCGGGCAACATTCTCTCCGATCCCGATCATGCGATGTGGGGGCCGATCGTCGCCAATGTCTGGTGGGGAATTCCCTTCTTTGCCATCACCCTGCTTGCGGCGCTGCAGGCGATTCCGCGCGATCTCTACGAGGCCGCCTCGATCGATGGTGCCGGCTGGTTTCAGCGTTTCCGCTCGATCACCCTGCCGTTTCTGGCGCCGACGATCGCCATCACCGTGCTGCTCCGCACCGTCTGGATTTCCAACTTCGCCGATCTCATCGTCGTCATGACCAATGGCGGCCCGGCCGACCGGACGCAGATCGTCGCGAGTTATATCTTCACCACGGCCTTCAAGCGGCTCGATTTCGGTTATGCCTCGGCGATTGCACTGGTGCTGCTGGCGCTGCTGCTCGCCTATTCGATGCTGATCATCCTGCTGCGGCAGACGCTGTTGAACAAGGATTGAGACCATGAAACGATCAATCCTTCCCACCATCGCGCATCGCTTAGCGATCCTCTGCTACATCGCCTTCGCGCTCTTCCCGCTGTTCTGGCTGCTCAAGGTCTCGGTGACGCCGAACGATCTGCTCTATACGGAAGGCGTGCGCATGTGGCCGTCGCGCACGAGCTGGGATCATTATGCCTTCGTGCTGCAGCACAGTGCCTTTCCCACCTTCTTCAAGAACAGCCTGATCGTCTCGGCCTCGACGGCGGTGACGGTGACGATCTGCGCCTCGCTCTCGGGCTACGCGCTGTCGCGCTTCAATTTCCGCGCAAAATACTGGATCGTCGCGCTGATGCTGCTGACCCAGATGTTTCCGCTCGTCATGCTGGTCGCGCCGATCTTCAAGATCCTGTCGCCCCTGCATCTGACCAACAGCCTGACTGGGCTCGTCATTGTCTACACCGCCTTCAACGTGCCCTTCGCCACCTTCCTGATGCAGTCCTTCTTCGACGGCATCCCCAAGGATCTCGAAGAGGCGGCGATGATCGACGGGGCGACGCAGTTCACGGCCTTCCGCCAGATCATCCTGCCCCTGACGCTGCCAGGCATCGCCGCGACGCTCGGCTTCGTCTTCACCGCCGCCTGGAGCGAACTGCTGTTTGCGCTGATGCTGATCAACGGCAATGATGCGGCGACCTTCCCTGTGGGACTTCTAACCTTCGTTTCGAAATTCTCGGTGGATTTCGGGCAGATGATGGCGGCGGGCGTCATGGCGCTCATTCCGGCCGGCCTCTTCTTCCTGCTCATCCAACGATATCTCGTCCAGGGCCTGACGGCCGGCGCGGTCAAGGGTTAAACAGAATGGCATCGATCGATATCCAGAATATCCGCAAAGCCTATGGCCACGTGCAGGTGCTGCACGGCGTCGACCTCGAGATCAGAGATGGCGAATTCGTCGTGCTCGTCGGTCCCTCCGGCTGCGGCAAGTCCACGCTGTTGCGGATGATCGCCGGGCTGGAGGACGTCACATCGGGTGAGATCCGTATTGCGGGCGCCCGTGTGAACGAACTGCATCCCAAGGACCGCGACATCGCCATGGTGTTCCAGTCCTATGCGCTCTATCCGCACATGAACGTCGCCGGCAATATGAGCTACAGCCTCAGGCTGCGGAAGACCGCCAAGGAGAAGATCACCAGCGCGGTGGCGGCGGCCGCCGCCAAGCTCGGTCTCGATCCGCTGCTCGAACGGCGGCCGAAGGCGCTCTCCGGCGGTCAGCGCCAGCGTGTCGCGATGGGCCGCGCCATCGTGCGCCAGCCGAAGGCCTTCCTGTTCGACGAACCGCTGTCCAATCTGGATGCGCGGTTGCGCGAACAGATGCGCGCCGAAATCAAGAAGCTGCATGGCGAGTTGAAGGCAACCTCGATTTATGTCACCCATGACCAGATCGAGGCGATGACGCTCGCCGACCGGATCGTCGCCATGCACGGCGGCGTGGTGCAGCAGGTCGGCAGTCCGCTCGAACTCTACGATCGCCCCGCCAACCTCTTCGTCGCCGGTTTCATCGGTTCGCCGGGGATGAATTTCCTCGACGCCACCTATGAAGCAGGCGGCGTCAAGCTGAAGGATGGGACGATTGTGCCGCTGGCAAGGCCGCTGCCGCTTGCAGACGGCGCGAAGGTGATGCTCGGCATCCGGCCCGAGCATGTGCTGATGACGAGTGACGGGACGGGGCTTGGCACCGATGTGGAGCTCGTCGAACCCACCGGCTTCGGCATTATCCTGCACCTCACCCTCCATGGCCTGCCCTTCAAGATCTTCACTCTGGACCGCGAAGCGTTGAAGGCGGGGCCGAAGGTCAATGTCGCCTTCCCGCCCCAATATCTGCATGTGTTCGACGGCGAGGGACAACGCATCGATTGAGCAGCCGAGCTCCTCAGGCGTCCCTATCTGCTGGTTGCTGTCATTGTAAAAAGCACCCCGAGAGAAAAAGATCGATCAGATTCAACGGGATGAGCGAGACTCGGAAAACGCGTGGATGATTCTTGCTAAGCTATTGAAATTTGATTCGTTTTGATTCGGAACCAATCGTAAAGTGATTCGGTTGACTCGCACTGGTTGCGGCAGGAGCGCGTGCGAAATGGTTGCCCCGAGAGCGAATTGGAAAGGCTTCATCAAGTTCGGGGAGGTGGCCTTCCCCGTGGCCCTTTACACCGCCGCCTCCACATCCGAGCGGATCGCGTTTCACACACTGAACAGGAAGACCGGCAACCGGGTGCGCCGAGAATTCGTGGACGGCGAGACCGGCGACCCGGTCGAGCGCGAGGACCAGGTCAAGGGTTTTGAGATTGAGGACGGCCGCTACGTCGTGCTCGAGCCCGAGGAAGTCTCGGCCGCCATTCCTGAAAGCGACAAGACGCTGAAGGTGGAGGCGTTCATTCCTTTTGACGAGGTCGACGACGTCTATTTCGACAAGCCTTACTATCTGGCTCCCGACAAGATGGGCAGCGACGCTTTCAAACTCCTGAGGGATGGTATGGAAAAAGCCAAGGTCGCGGCCATTGCCCGAACGGTGCTGTTCCGCCGCCTGCGAACTCTCCTCATCCGCCCCCATGGCAAAGGGCTGGTCGGCTCAACCTTGAACTTCGATTATGAGGTTCGCTCCTCGGAGAAGGCATTCGAGGAGATGCCGGATCTCAAGATCGAAGGCGAGATGCTGGAGCTTGCCAAGCACATCATCAACACCAAGAAGGGCGAGTTCGACCCGAAGCAGTTCGACGACCGATATGAAGCGGCCGTCGGCGAGCTGGTGAAGGCCAAGATCGAAGGCCGCACCCTTCCGAAGAAAAAGGCGCCGCCGGCTCCCAAACCGAGCGACCTGCTACAGGCGCTACGCGAAAGCGCCGGCATGGCGACGCCGGCCAAGGCGAAGCGCACCGCTGCAAATGCCAATGCCGGAAAGAGCAGGCAGAAGGCCGCGCGCGCGTCGACGACGAAACCACGCAGCCCGGCCGGCGCTCACCAGCGCCGCGCCGGGTGATCGGAGGTTTCCATGGCGATCCGGCCTTACTGGAAAGGTTACCTCAAACTGTCGCTCGTCACCTGCCCGGTGCAGATGATGCCGGCCACTTCTGAAAATGAGAAGGTGCGTTTTCACACGCTCAATCGCGCCACCCAGAACCGCGTCGTCAGCCACTATGTCGACGCCGTCACCGGCAAGGACGTGAAAGATGAAGACGAAGTAAAAGCCTATCAGCGCGGTGAGAACGAATATGTCTTGCTTGAGGACGATGAGTTGGAGAACGTTGCGCTTGAAAGCACCAAGACGATCGATATTGAAGTCTTTACGCCGCGCAACACCGTCGAATGGATCTGGCTCGACACGCCCTACTATCTTTCACCCGACGATCCGGTCGGCCAGGAGGCATTCTCGGTGATCCGCGACGCGATGGCCGCCGAGGACATGGTCGGCATCTCGCGGCTGGTGATTGCGCGCCGCGAGCGGGCCGTGATGCTGGAGCCTCGCGGCAAGGGCATCGTCCTTTGGACCCTCCGTTACGGCGACGAGGTGCGCGACGCTGAGAACTATTTCGATAGGGTGGACGATCAGCCGGCGGACAGCCAGATGATGCCGCTGGTCCAGCAGCTCATCAAGAAGCAGACGCAGCACTGGAACCCGAAGATGGCCTCCGACCCGGTGCAGGACAGATTGCTCGAGCTTATCGAAGCCAAGAAGAAACAGATGAAAAAGCCTGTCAAGGCCAAGTCCAAGGGAAGGGAGAAGCCAGAACCGGCTCCCAGCAACGTCATCAACATCATGGAGGCGCTGCGCAAATCCGTCGATGCCGAGAACCGATCCGGCAGGCATTGAGTGATGACCAGACCACGGCGCCCCTCCGCCCCCCTGCTTCGCGATTCCAATTCCGCGATACACTCGCGACCTGTCCGTCGGCGTGATCCCGACCAGCCAAACCTGCCGTTCGATGCAATGCCGTTGAGAGTGGAGCCGTGCCTGGCCTTGCTGAAGCAGACGGTGCCGCAAGGGCCGGATTGGCTTTACGAGGTGAAGTGGGACGGCTACCGATTGGCGGTCCACATCCAGCCAAAGGCTATTCGTATTCTCACCCGCGGCGGCCATGACTGGACCCACCGTTTTCCAAGCATCGCCGCAGCAGCAAAAGAGCTCGGTGTGTCGAGCTGCATTCTCGACGGAGAAGCCGTCGTCCTCGATGAAGAAGGTCGCTCGGACTTCGGAGCCTTGCAGCGCTCGCTCGGCGGCAGGGGCGGCAAGCGGATCTCGACCGAATCCATCTTCTACGCCTTCGATCTGTTGTATCTCGACGGTCACGACCTGACGCGGACGGAACTGTCGGTGCGCCGTCATCTTCTGGAGGATCTGGTCCCTGAGACCGACGACGGCGCCATTCGGTTCTCGCACGAACTGGATCTGGGTGGCGAGGAACTGCTCGAACACGCATGTCATCTGGGCCTCGAAGGCATCATTGCCAAGCGCAGTGACAGCCCTTACCGGAGTGGCCGGCTGGGTGACTGGCAGAAGATCAAGTGCGTTCAGAGCGACAGTTTCATGATCGTCGGTTACGAGGAATCCGCCAGCACGCGCGGCGGGCTCGGCAGTCTTTTGCTTGCAGGCCGAAAGGGCAACGACTGGATTTACGTCGGATCCGTCGGCACGGGGTTCAACCGAACCGAGGCGGAATATTTGCGCAAGACGTTGAACCGCCTCCAGACGAAAAAACCCGTCGTGCCGCTGAAAGGAAAGCGCCTCGTCTTTTCCCAACCGACCTTGATTGCCGAGATCGAGTTTCGCGGCTGGACGCGTGAGGGCAGCCTACGGCACCCCTCATACAAGGGCCTTCGCGAGATCCAGGATAACGCCGCCGTCTTCGATTTGACTGATGCCACTTCAATCAGATGAGTGCCGCGGGCCATCAGCCGTGTCAGGCGGCATGCTTGCCGGTGCGGCCGAGCCTCTTGATCGCTTGCTCCAAGGGACGCTGCCCCTCGCAATAATCCTTCCAGGCGGACGACTTCGACAGCAAAGCAGGCACGGTTCGGATCGTGAACCTTTTGGGGTCGAGGTCTGATTTCACCTGTGCCCACGTCAGAGGCATTGACACCGTCGCCCCTGGGCGGGCCCGAGGGGAGAGTGGTGCCACGGCCGTCGCCATGCGATCATTGCGCAGGTAATCGAGGAAAATGCGACCGCCCCGCAGGCTCTTGGTCATCTTGATCAGGTAGAGATCGGGGTTGTTCCGGGCCATCTGCTGGCAGACGTCGTGCGCGAAGCCCTTTGCCTCCGGCCATGACAACGGTTTTCGTTTGTTGACTGCAAGCGGGGTCACGACATGCAAGCCCTTGCCGCCGGTCGTCTTGCAGAAGCTGATCAATCCGAGGTCTTCCAGCCGATCGCGCATTTCGCGGGCAGCGGCAACAACCGTGGAAAAGGGAACGTCGGGCCCGGGATCGAGATCGAATACCAGGCGACCAGGCACTTCCGGTTGGCCGGGTTCGCAGTTCCACGGATGGAGCTCGAGCGCCGCGATCTGGGCGACCGCCGCAAGCCCTTCGATGCGATCGATCTGCAGGTAAGGCTTCTTGTCGCCGAATACCTTCACCAATTCGAGCAGGTTGGATTGCCCCGGCATCGCATGACGCTGGAAGAACTGCTCGCCGCCAATCCCGTCCGGGGCGCGGATGATGGAGCAGGGCCTGCCCTTGAGGTGGCCGATCATCCAGTCGCCGACCGCCTCGTAATAGCGGGCCAATTCCTCCTTTGTCACCGGCTCACCGTCATTGGCATCCGGCCACAATGGTTTGTCCGGGCTTGAAATCAGCACACCCATGACATTGGCCTTCTGACCCCCGCGGCGCGTCGATTTTGGTGCGGCCCGCGGAGCCGTCTCCGCAATCTCGGCCTTGGAGGATCTTAACGGTCGCTCCGCCTCGACTTCCCTGGCCGGCTTGTCTTCACGCAAGCCCTTGAAGGCGGCCTGCCGGACGAGACCGTCGGCGGTCCAGCCCTCGAATTCAATCTCGGCGACAAGCTCGGGCTTCACCCATACGACTTCAGCCTGCTTCTTCGGAGCGCCGACACCTGTGAACGGCGACTTCGCCGTCTCCAGCGCCTTCAGTTTCGGAAGCAGCGTTTCGACTTTCTTGGCGCCGTAGCCGGTCCCGACACGGCCGACATAGACAAAATGATCGTCGCTGAAAACGCCGACGAGAAGGGAACGAAACTTGCCGTTGGTCTTGGCATAGGCGCCGATGACTACCTCGTGCCCCGCCCGGCATTTCGACTTCGCCCAGCTCTCCGTTCGACCGGACTGATAGGGGGCATCAGCCTTTTTCGACACAATACCTTCCAGCGATAGCTTGCACGCCGACCTGAGCACGGCGTCGCCGCCGCCTGTAAAATGCTCGACGTAGCGGATGCGAGGATCGTTGCCAGCCTGCGTGAGCAGCTCCTGTAACCGCGTCTTGCGCTCCATGAGGGGCTTGGAGCGGAGATCCTCGCCGCCGTCATAGAGCAGGTCGAAGGCGAAGTAGACGAGGCTGCCGGTCTTGCCTTCCGACAGCGCCGCCTGCAGCGCGGCGAAGTCAGGTACACCGTGCTCATCGAGAGCGCAGATTTCGCCATCGATTATGCAGTCTGGAAGCGCTGACGCCGCTTCAGCGATTTCGGGGTACTTGGCCGTCCAGTCGAGACCTTTCCTGGTTTTCAGCGTCGCTTCGCCGTCGAGCACGCGCATCTGAATGCGGTATCCATCGAACTTGATCTCGTGGATCCAGCCGTTCCCGCCGGGTGGCCGCTCCAGCTTCTCGCAAAGCTGCGGCGCGATGAAATTCGGAAGATCAACCGCCGTTGCGGTGCCGGCGCGCTTTCCGCCTCTCGCCTCCTGCCGCCCCTCGGCGGCCAGTCCGTGATTACTGTCCCAGACGGCGTCAGCCTCGACCTTGGCGCCTTCCACCATGAAGGGTGTCGGTTTGCGCCCCTTGCCGGCTGCGATCATTTCCATGCTGCGGCCCGAGGCCACCGAGGTGACGTTCTCTTCCAGGACGAAAGCACCGTTCTCCTCGACGGAGAACTCGTCATGATGCTTGATCAACAGCCAGTTGGTACGCGTGCTGCGCTCGCGATCGTTGCGCATGCGCACCAGCACGAAGCTCCCGTGCAGGCGCTCGCCTTCGAGTGTGAACTTGAAATCGCCCTTGGAAAGCGCCTGCTCGGGAGTCTTCCTCCCCTCCGGCTCCCAATAGCCGCGATCCCACAGCATGACGGTACCGCCGCCATACTGGCCTTTCGGAATCGTGCCTTCGAAGTCGCCATAATCGAGCGGATGATCTTCGACCTCGACCGCAAGGCGCTTGTCGTGCGGATCGAGCGATGGACCTTTGGTGACAGCCCAGCTCTTGAACACGCCGTCGAGCTCGAGCCGCAGGTCGTAGTGCAGCCGTGTCGCATCGTGCTTCTGAATGACAAACCGGCGGCGATTGCTCTTTTTCACGCGTTGCTCGCCGCTGGGCTCCGCGGTCTTCTGGAAATCGCGTTTGGATCGGTAGTTCGATAGGCTGTCGCTGGCCATGGCTGTTCCCGGACATTCGGTCCACAAACGAAATTGCGCACATCGTTGTTCCAACGCCGCGCGACCGGCCAGATTCCTGAAAGGGAAGGGGCACGGCCAAAAATTCAATCGATGCCGGCGGCATTCTTCACCTCGACCGCCTACCCCTCCGCTCGCGTCGCAGAACGCCAAGCGAAGGAGGTTATCCCATGACCACTATAACAGCCCCAGCTGTTTGCGGAAGAATTTCAAATCCGTTCGCTAAACCTGGCTTCTGTGCCAGCGCGGCTCGCATGGGGCCGCGCGGCAGGCATCGCGAGGTCCGATGTGACCTCCCGGTTACGCCGCCTTTAGCGGAGGGCAGCGACACGCGTAGGTCGGGCCGGGCGGCTGGTGGCTTGCACCTGCCAGGGAGCGGCAACTGCCGGCATGCCGGCTTCGAAGCACGCGGCCATGAAGGCCTCCCGTGCAATCAATGGCGCAATAACTCGGTTGAGGGCACCGCGACAGGTCTTGACCGCACGCTGATAGCGTTCACCATGGGCCAGTGGCCATTCGTTTTCCAGGAAATCCAAGGCATCATAGACGCCGGTAAATGTTCGTTCCAGACCGCACTGCAGCCGGACCGTCACTGGACGCGTCCAGAGCACATCGTTCAACGGCATTTTCTTCCTCCTTTCGATGCCAGCTTGCTCCGGCAAAAATATTGGAAGTAGCTGTCGGGTGTTCAAGACCGCAGCGATCAATGGCCGCTTCACACGGCGAGCCGGACCAACCGTGCTCCATTGATGAAGCTGCCGTCGTAACAGCACCATTCGCCGAGTTGAAAAATCTTTTGCCGCATTACCCGGTCGGGCTATATCCTTGGATGATCTCACTGGACTGGATTGATATGACCGACACCGTTCTCGACCGTTTCCTCCGTTATGTCGTAATCGACACCCAATCCGATCCGTCCTCAACGACTCAGCCGACCACCGAGAAGCAGAAGGATCTCGGGCGGGTTCTGGTCGACGAACTGCTCGAGATCGGGCTTTCCGACGCGCATCTCGATGAACACGGCTATGTCTATGCCACCATTCCGGCCAATAGCGACAAGGCTGTGCCGGTCATCTGTTTCTGCTCGCATATGGATACGGCGCCCGATTTCAGCGGCACGGATGTCAAGCCGCAGATCGTCAGGAATTATGCCGGCGGGGATATCCAGCTTGCTGGCGATTCGAGCCGGGTGATCCGTGTCGCCGAGCATCCGGAGCTGAACAACCAGATCGGCAATGACATCGTCACGACCGACGGCACGACATTGCTCGGCGCCGATGACAAGGCGGGACTGGCAGAAATCATGACCGCGGCCCAGACTTTTGTCGACAATCCCGATATCCGGCACGGAACGATCAAGATCCTGTTCACGCCCGACGAGGAAGTTGGTCGCGGCGTCAACAAGGTCGACCTGGAAAAGCTCGGAGCCGACTTCGCTTATACGATGGATGGCGAGACGGTGGGCCACGTCGAGGACGAAACCTTTTCGGCCGACGGCGTCGACATCAGCATAACAGGCGTGGCGATCCATCCCGGTTTTGCCAAGGACCGTATGGAGAACGCCATCAAGATCGCCGGCGCCATCATCGACCGGCTGCCGAAGGACTTGGCGCCGGAGACGACGGAAGGCAAGCAGGGCTTCATCCATCCGGTCGGTGTGACCGGCTCGATGGAGAAGGCTTCGCTGAGCTTTATCATTCGTGACTTCACTGACGAAGGGCTCCTGCAAAAGGAGGCGATGCTCGAAAACATCGTCAAGCAGGTGATCTCAGCCTATCCGGGCTCGACCTACCATTTCCACGTGACGGAACAATATCGCAACATGAAGACGGTGCTCGACCGCCATCCGGAGATTGTCGCTAACGCGCTTGAGGCCGTGCGCCGTGCCGGCATGGCGCCGGTGCGCGGCAGCATTCGCGGCGGCACGGACGGCTCGCGCCTCTCCTTCATGGGGCTGCCGTGCCCGAACATTTTTGCCGGCGGCCATGCCTTCCACTCACCACTCGAATGGGTGAGCCGTCAGGATATGGAAAAGGCGGTCGCAACGATCGTGGAGCTTGCGAAGATCTGGGAAGAGCGCGCTTAAGGCGCTCTTCCTGCTGTGCGAAATCTAGTTTTAGCCGCCATTTACCGGGATCTCGCCGCGCAGCATCACGCTGTCATAAGCGGGACGGGGCGTGGGGATCGCGATCCGCATTGCCGGCTCGGGCGCGGTTGAGGTTTCCGGTTGGGTCACCGGAGCCGTTATTATCTGCATCGGCGCCGTGCTCGCCGTCGCCATCGGATCGGGCGCCGGCAGAGGAACGGGAACGGCGGAAGGTATCAGCGCCTCGAATTGCGGCGGCAGTATGCTTTCGCCAGGCACATAATTCATCGCTACCTCATAAGACGGCAGCGGCGGCGGCGTTTCGAGCATGCCGTTGGAATCGCGCTTCTCGTAGAAGGCGTTGCCGCCGGCGACCGTCACATAGTGCATGTTGTCGTAGGGGAATTTCAGCCCGTCGGTGTGAAAGAACATCGCGTCCTTCACCTGGGGATGGCGCGCACCCTTCAGCAGGATCGCATCGGCCGCGGTGGCAAGTTCCGGTTCGGCCTGCGGCTTGACCTCGCGAGTCATGACCCCGGGCGCAAACTGCCTCGCCTGGGCGACGACACCGCAGATCGATGGGGGGTAGGCGCCTGACGTCAGCCTGTTCATGACGACGGTGCCGACGGCCAGATAGCCATCCTCGTCGGAACGCTGCGATTCGAAATACATCGCACGCTTCAGGCAGTCGCGATCCTTGGCGGTATAATTGAAAGTGACTTTCGCCGCTTGAGCCTGTTTGGTCTTTGCCGGCGTCGTCGCCGGCTTCGGTGTTGTGGTGCAGCCTGCAGCCGCCAGTCCTGCGAGTAAAATCCCGATCAGGGATTTTCCAAAGCAAATCTCCGCCCTCAACGCCAGGTGCCTCCTATGGGATTAGTCCAGCCCTTTATGATTAACGCGCACAATCTTTTACTCGTCATATGACTGAATTACAAACAACCTGAGATCACAAAAGGCCGGGTGGACTCTCGCCATGGGCGATTCCGGCTGATCCCTGCGACCGACTGGTGCATAAATCCGGAGGGTTAACGAATTATTAAGCAAGCGCCGTGCGCGCGCCAGGAAAGACGCGCGCAATCGAGATCAGCTGCGAAACAGCTTCCAGCGAGTCGGCTTGAACGCGACGCGGTTGCGGTCGAGCCTGTCGGCCTCGCTCGGCGGCAGCTCAATTTCGATATTTGGCCGGTCATTGCCGATATCGAGTTCGATATGGCGCGTGCCGGCGACACGGCGGCTGGAGACGGGCTGGCCGGCGATGCAGTTTTCGGCTGTTTCGCACAGCCTGACATCATGCGGGCGGAAGTAGAGCTGCGCCGGTCCATCCGGCTCGCCTTCGGCATTGAGGCCGAGCGAGCGGCCTTCGAAGCGGATGTCGCCGTCCGATATCTCGACCTGCAGGCAGTTGGATTGGCCGATGAAGCCGAAGACGAACGGCGAATTCGGATAATCGTAGACTTCGTCGGGCGTTCCGACCTGCTCGATCGCGCCCTGGCTCATGACAACGACGCGGTCGGCAAGCTCCAGCGCCTCGTCCTGGTCGTGGGTGACGAAGACGGTGGTGTGGCCGGTACGGTCGTGGATCTGGCGCAGCCATTTGCGCAGGTCCTTGCGCACCTGGGCGTCGAGCGCTCCGAAGGGTTCGTCGAGCAGCAGCACGTTCGGCTCGACGGCCATGGCGCGGGCGAGCGCCACGCGCTGACGCTGGCCGCCGGAAAGCTGGGCGGGATAGCGCTTTTCTAGACCGGAAAGCTGGACGAGTTCGAGCAGTTCCAGCGCCCGCCGGCGGATATCGGCCTTCGCCGGCCGCCGCGAACCTTTTCTGACCCTCAGGCCAAAGGAGACATTGTCGAGCACCGTCATGTAGCGGAAAAGGGCATAATGCTGGAACACGAAGCCGATATTGCGCTGCTGCACCGATTTCTTCGAGGCATCCTCTTCACCGAAGAAGATCTGTCCCTCGGTCGGGCTTTCCAGACCGGCGATCAGACGCAGCAATGTCGTCTTGCCGGAGCCCGAAGGGCCGAGCAGTGCGATCAGCTCGCCGGAGCGGATGTCGAGCGAGACATCGTGGAGCGCCGGAAAACGATCGAATTCCTTGCGGATGTTTTGAACGCGTACTTCCATTCCAGATCCTTCAGTGCCGCCGGCTGGCGGAGATTTCAGCGCTATAGCGCATTTCCAGCAGCGTCTTCAAAACAAGAGTCACGAGCGCGAGCAAGGCCAAAAGCGTGGCGACGGCAAAAGCGCCGGTGAAATTATACTCGTTGTAGAGAATCTCCACCTGTAGCGGCATGGTGTTCGTCTGGCCGCGGATATGGCCGGAGACGACCGACACGGCGCCGAATTCACCCATGGCGCGGGCGTTGCAGAGCAGCACGCCATAAAGCAGACCCCATTTGATGTTCGGCAGCGTCACGTGCCAGAAGGTCTGCCAACCGCTGGCGCCGAGCGAGAGGGCCGCCTCTTCGTCGGCCGTGCCCTGTTCCTGCATCAGCGGGATCAGTTCGCGGGCGACAAAGGGGAAGGTGACGAACATGGTGGCAAGCACCAGTCCAGGCACAGCGAACAGGATCTTGATGTCATTGGCGCTGAGCCAGTGGCCAAGCCAGGTGTTGGCGCCGAACAGAAGCACGAAGACCAGGCCCGAAATAACAGGCGAGACCGAAAAGGGCAGGTCGATCAGCGTGGTCAGGACCGCCTTGCCCTTGAATTCGAACTTGGCGATCGCCCAGGCGGCGGCGACCCCGAAGGCGAGGTTCAGCGGTACGCTGATGCCGGCGACGGTCAGCGTCAGGCGGATCGCCGAGAAGGTTTCGGCATCGCCGAGGGCTTCAATAAACGGGCCGCCACCTTTGCGGAAAGCCTCGACGAAGACGGCTGCGAGAGGCAGCAGCAGCATCAGCAGCAGGAAGAGCAGCGAAACGGCGATCAGCGTGTAGCGCGCCATTCTGTGTTCGGTGGTCACCGAACGCAGTTTCGCGGGTTGAAGGGTTGCATCAAGCGCCATAACCGTACCTCCGCCTGCTCCAGCTCTGGATGAGGTTGATGACGAGCAACAAGGCGAACGAGATCACCAGCATGATAGCTGCGATGCCGGTGGCCGCCGCGTAATTGTATTCTTCGAGTTTAATGATGATCAGCAGCGGTGCGATTTCCGATTTGAACGGCAGGTTGCCGGCGATGAAGATGACCGAGCCGTATTCGCCGACGCCGCGGGCAAAGGCGAGCGCGAATCCGGTCAGCACGGCCGGCGCCAGCCCGGGCAGCAGCACGCGGAAAATCGTCTGCAGGCGGTTGGCGCCAAGCGTTGCCGCAGCCTCTTCGACCTCCTTGTCGATTTCCTCCATCACAGGCTGCACGGTGCGCACCACGAAGGGCAGACCGACGAAGATCAGGGCCACGACGATGCCGGCCGGGGTGAAGGCAATCTTGATGCCGAGCGGCGCCAGGAACTGGCCGACCCAGCCGTTCGGCGCGTAGAGCGCCGCCAACGCGATACCGGCAACGGCAGTCGGCAGTGCGAAGGGCAGATCAACCATGGCGTCGATGACGCGCTTGCCGGGGAATCGGTAGCGCACCAGGACCCAGGCAAGGATGATGCCGAAGACGGCGTTGACGATTGCGGCGATGAACGCGCTGCCGAAGCTGATGCGCAGCGCGTTCAGGATGCGCGGATCGAGCGCGATCGACCAGAATTTCTCCCAGCCAAGCGCGCTCGACCGGACGGCAAGGCCGGAGAGCGGGATGAGGATCAGAAGGGTGAGCCAGGTCAAGGTAAGGCCGAGCGCCATTCCGAAACCCGGAATGACGCTCGGCCGTTTGAACCGCCACCGCGTGGGGCTATGTGCTGTCATGAAGTCTATTATTGGGCCGGCTTGTAGATTTGGTCAAATACGCCGCCGTCGCCGAAGAATTTCGGCTGTGCCGTCTTCCAGCCGCCGAAGTCATCGATGGTGGCGAGTGTCAGCTTCGGGAAGCGGGCGATGTCGGCCGGATCGGCAGCTTCCGGCTTCGTCGGACGGTAGAAGTGCTTGGCGGCGATCTTCTGACCTTCATCCGAATAGAGGTAGTTGAGATAGGCTTCGGCGACCTTGCGCGTGCCCTTCTTGTCAACATTGCCGTCGACCACGGCGACCGGCGGGTCTGCGCGGATGGAGAAGCTCGGCGTCACGATTTCGAACTGGTCAGGACCAAGCTCTTCGAGCGAAAGATAGGCTTCGTTTTCCCAGGCGAGCAGCACGTCGCCGAGGCCGCGCTGGACGAAGGTGGTCGTGGCGCCGCGGGCGCCGGTGTCGAGAACAGGAACGTGCTGCAGCAGTTTCGTCACGTATTCCTGCGCCTTGGCGTCGTCACCGCCATTTGCCTGCTTGGCCCATGCCCAGGCGGCCAGGAAGTTCCAACGTGCGCCCCCCGAAGTCTTGGGGTTCGGCGTGATGACCTGCACGTCATCCTTGATCAGATCGCCCCAGTCCTTGATGCCCTTCGGGTTGCCCTTGCGGACCAGGAAGACGATCGTCGAGGTGTAAGGCGTCGAATTGTTGGGGAACTTGCTCTTCCAGTCGGCCGGGATCTTGCCGGTCTTCTTGGCGATGGCGTCGATATCGCCTTCAAGGGCCAGCGTGACAACATCGGCCTCGAGACCGTCGATGACCGAGCGGGCTTGAGCGCCGGAGCCGCCATGCGAGGCCTGGATCGTCACGCTTTCACCCGTATCCTTCTGCCACTTGGCGGCGAAAGCGGCGTTGAAATCCTTGTACAATTCGCGGGTCGGATCGTAGGAAACGTTAAGAAGCGTCTGATCCGCGAAGGCCGGCGCAATGCTGCCGATCGCGAAGCTGCCCGCCATGACCGCGGCCGCGAGGAGCCGGGTGAGTCGTTGTGTCTGCATGGGAACCCTCCTGTTTCTGGCTTAACTCTATCAAGTCAGTCGTATAATGAAACGAAACATCTTCCGGTTCCGGCAGGTCGGATAGAATGTCATTCCATTTGAGGGGCTATTTTGAAATGGACGTCCCGGAGTTGGCCGCGGCCAATCGCGTGGCCGCCGCCATGCCGCAAAACCGTGTTTTTTTGGCCACAGTTCCTCCACATCGGACCTGAGCGATGCTGATTTCTGCCCGCATTTTGCCGCGGTGGCGTTTGCGGATTCCTATATGGCGGCGGTGCGGTCGTATTTGCCGGCCGCTACGTGGGGGCATCCCTTGAAATGCGCCTCACATTCCAACCTGTTAGGGCCATTCGAAATGAATATCAGAACGATCCTTTTTGCTTCCGTTGCCGCCCTTGCCGCGGCCTCCGGAGCACGCGCAGCCGACGCCATCGTGGCAGCGGAACCCGAGCCCGTGGAATATGTTCGCGTTTGCGACGCCTACGGTACCGGCTATTTTTATATTCCGGGAACGGAAACATGCCTTTCGATCGGCGGCTATATCCGTACCGAAGTGCGCTTCGGTGACAACATTGCCGGCGATTCCGACGTCAACTTCTGGACTCGCGGTCAGGTCACCTTCCAGGCCAAGAACGACACCGAGTACGGCACGCTCACCGGCGTCCTGACGCTGCGTTACAATGCCGACAACGCCTCCGATCAGGAAGCGCTGCTGGACGAGGGCTACATCGATATCGCCGGTTTCCGCGTCGGCAAGCTCTATAGCTGGTGGGACGACGACATGAGCGGCGAGACCGATACGCTCGCCAGCAACGAGACGACCCACAACTCGATCCGTTATCAGTACGAGAATGGCGCTTTCGCCGCCGGTCTCTCGGTCGACGAGTTGGAAGACGACTATGCCACCAAGCCGGGCGAAGGCCCGAACAACTTCGGTGTCGCAGGTCAGGTCTCCTACAAGGCCGGCGCCATCAGCGGCTACCTGCTTGCCGGTTATGACACCGACACCAGCGAAGTCGCGGTTCGTGGTATCGTCTACGCCGATATCGGCCCGGGCACGCTCGGCATCGCCGGCGTCTGGGCAAGCGGCGCCAACTACTACTACGAAGAGTCCGAGTGGACGATCGCAGCAGAATACGCCTTGAAGATCAACGACAAGTGGTCGGTCACCCCGGGCTTCCAATATTTCGAAAACATCGCCCTCGAGGCTGACGGCAACGGTTTCACCGGCGGCAGCGCCTACACCACAGGCGTCACGATCGACTACCGAATCGTCGACGACCTGCGTTCGAAGCTCAGCGTGCAGTATCACGATGAGGACGAAGGCGACGACGAAGTGTTCGGCTTCCTGCGCTTCCAGCGCGACTTCTAAGTTGGTCTGATTGCAGACAAGCGGGCGCGGCCTTCGGGCCGCGCTTTTTTATGCCCGGGAATCAGCGATGAAATCGGAATAGAATTCGTCCGCTGTCCTTGCCTTGCGCATGGCGGCAAGCACGCCATTCGATTGCAGCCGCCGGGCGATGGCCGACAGAACATTCAGATATTCGCCGCGGTTGTTCTCCCCGAAAAGCAGCACCACGGCGATGTCGGCGGGGATATCGTCGATTGCCTCGAAATCCAGCGGCCGGGAAAAGCGGAGGAGCAGACCGCGCGGGCTGCTCATGCCGTCGATCGCGGCATGCGGAATGGCAATGCCATTGCCGATCCCGGTGGAGCCGAGCTTCTCACGCGCTTCGAGCGCCTTCAAAATGGCCCGGCTGTCAACGGAAAAGGCCTTGGCTGCCTTGTCCGCTATGATATGCAGCGCGCGCCATTTTGTCGGTGCCGACACGCCGATGAAGGTATGTTCCGGCCGGATGATATTGGGAAGATACATGTCATTCTCGATACTGTTCAGGCGGCGGGTGAGAGAGCAGGTCAGTCCGGTTCCCTGAGCCGATAGCCGACTCCGGTCTCGGTGGTGATATAGTGCGGCTGGTCGGGGCTCTGCTCGATCTTCTGTCTGAGCTGCCTGATATAGACGCGCAGATATTGCACGTCGGCTGCCGGCCCCCATACCTGCTTCAAAAGAAACTGGTGTGTCAGCACCTTGCCCGCATGCTGGGCGAGCACGCGCAGGATGTCGTATTCTTTCGGCGACAGTTTGAGTTCCTCGCCATCGACCTTGACGATGCGCTTGACAAGGTCGATCGACAGCCCGCCGGTCTGGAAGATCGCCTTTTCGCCCTGCTGCTGCAGCCGGTGACGCAGCGCCACGCGGATGCGGGCGCCAAGTTCGTTGATGCCGAAGGGCTTGGTGACGTAATCGTCGGCGCCGCTTTCCAGCGCCTTGACGATGCCGGCCTCGTCGGTGCGGCTGGAGAGGATGACGACGGGTATGGACAGGCCTTCGTCGCGCCACTCCTGCAAGAGGTCATGGCCAGCCGTGTCGGGCAGACCGAGATCGAGCAGGATGAGATCGGGCCTGCCGTCGGCAACCGATTGGCGGGCGATTGCCGCATTCGGCGCCTCCTGCACCTCGTAGCCCTGCGCGGTCAGGCCGACGCGAAGCAGCTTGCGGATTGGAGGCTCGTCGTCGACGACGAGGATCTTGACGGCTGAACCGGTCATCTGAGTTCATCCAGTTTCGGTATGTCGTTGGGTTTCGGCAGGCGGATGGTGAAGACGGCGCCCGGGCGGCCCTTTCGGTTGGCGGCGGTGATCGTGCCGCCCATCGCCTCGACGAAACCGCGGCAGATGGAAAGGCCGAGGCCGGTGCCGGCGCGCACCTGATCGCCCTTGCGCACGCGATAGAAGGTGTCGAAGACGCGGGTAAGGTCGGCGGGTGGAATGCCCGGACCTTCGTCCGAGACCTGCAGGATGACGTTGTCGGCATCGGCCCAGCCTTCGATTTGGATGACCGATCCCTCGGGCGCATATTTGGCGGCATTGTCGAGCAGGTTGAAGATCACCTGCTCGAACAGCACCGGATCGACCCGCACCATCGGCAGGTCGGCGGGAATGCTCATCTCGGTCTTGTGGTGTTCGAGGATCTTGGCGGCGCGGGCCAGCGCCGTGCCGACGATGTCGCCGGCATAGTGCGGCGCAGAATTCGGCTCCATCGCGCCGGATTCGATCTTGGTCATGTCGAGCAGGTTGGCGATGAAACGGTTGAGGCGCTCGGATTCGTCGACGACGGTCGAGAGCAGGTCGTTGCGGTCCTCCTCCGGCATGGAGGCGAAATAGTCGCGCAGCGTGCCGGCAGCGCCGAGGATAGCCGCAAGCGGCGTTTTCAGATCATGCGAAATCGAGGTGAGCAGGGCCGAACGCAGCCTGTCGGCTTCGGCCGCGAGCCTTGCCCGGTCGACATCGGCGACGAGCTGAACGCGTTCGATCGCAAGGGCTGCCTGATCAGCCAGCGCATCGAGCAGGCGCTGCTGTTCCGGCGTCAGCAACGGCCCGTCGCGGCGGTCGCTGTCGAGGCCGATGACGCCGACGGCGGTGCGACCGGTTCTCAGCGGCACGTATAGGCGTTTGGCGCCGGGCAGGGTATCGGCGCCGCGGCCGGCGGCGTGATTGTGCTCCCAGGCCCAGCGGGCGGCGGCGATATCGGCCTCGTCGAGCGTGTCGTCAGGGGGATAACCGGCCTTGACGGCGATGCTGCCTTCTTCGGGCAACAGCAGCACGACGCGGACCTTCAGCATCGAGGCAAGCTGAAAGGCGGTCGCCCAGAGCACGTCGTCGAGCGTGCCGGTGCCGGCGAGTTTCTTCGAGAAGAGATAGAGATCCTCGGTCGTGCGTGCCCGCTGCCGGGCTGCGGCGGCCTGGCGCTGCACGGTTGCGGTGAGGTTGCTGGCGATGATGGCGACGCCGAGGAAGAAGAACAGCGCAAGCACGCTTTCCGGATCGCTGATCGTCAGCGTGTAGCGCGGCGGCAGGAAAAAGAAGTTGAAGGACAGCGCGCCGAGAATGCAGCTGTAGAGTGCCGGCCGTAATCCATGCAGGACGGCGGAGGTCAGCACCGCCATCAGGAAGACGAGGGCGAGGTTGCGCACGTCGAGCACCTGGTCGAGCACGATGCTGACCGCGAGCGCGATGGCGACATAGACGGTGGCCAGCAGATAGGCTCTGAAATCGAATTGGGGGGGCGTGGCCGCCGCTCGGACGCCGCGTGCGGTGGTGCCGTCCTTCTCATTGCCTGAAATAACATGGACGCTGATCTCGCCGGTCTTGCGGATCAGTTCGTCGGTGATCGAACGGCTCCACCAGTCGCGCCATGTCGCCGCCTTGGGAGCGCCGATGACGATGTGGGTGACGTTGTTGGCAGTGGCATGGCGGACGAGTTCCTCCGCCACCTCGCGGCCGGGAATGGTGATCGCCTCGCCGCCGAGCTGTTCGGCAAGTCGCAGCGTCGAGGCGATCGTATCGCGCTCGGCTTCGCTGAGGTTGACCGAACGGTTGGTCTCTACATAGACGGCGGCCCAGGGTGCGCGCAGGCGCGAGGCCATGCGGGCGGCGTAGCGCACCAGCGAGGCCGAGCGCGGGTGATGATCGACCGAGACGAGGACGCGTTCGCCCGCCGCCCAGGGGCCGGAGATGGCGTGGGCCTGCATATGGGTCAGCAGCTGGTCGTCGACGCGCTGGGCGGTCTTGCGCAGCGCCAGCTCCCGCAACGCCGTCAGATTGCCCGGTGTGAAGTAATTGGTCAGTGCCCGCTCGGCGGTGCGCGGCATGTAGACCTTGCCGTCATGCAGGCGCTTGATCAGATCGTCCGGGGTCAGATCGATGATCTCGACATCGTCGGCGAGATCGATGATCGAGTCCGGCACCGTCTCGCGCACGCGGATGCGGGTGATCTGCGAGACGACGTCGTTCAGGCTCTCGACATGCTGGATGTTCAGCGTCGTATAGACGTCGATGCCGCGATCGAGCAATTCCTTGACGTCGAGGTAACGCTTCGGATGGCGGCTACCCTCGGCGTTGGTATGTGCGAGTTCGTCGACCAGCACGAGATCCGGCCTGCGGGCGAGGATGCCGTCAAGGTCCATCTCCTCGAGCGCCCGGCCCTTATAGTCGATTTCGACGCGGGGAATGATCTCGAAGCCGGCGAGCAGCGCCTCGGTTTCCTTGCGGCCGTGGGTCTCGACGACGCCAATGACGACATCGAGGCCATCGGCGAGCTTGGCGCGGCCGGAGATCAGCATCTCATAGGTCTTGCCGACGCCGGGGGCGGCGCCCAGAAAGATCTTCAGACGGCCGCGCATCTCCGCCCGGGCTTTTTCAAGAAGCGCATCGGGCGAGGGCCTGCCGACCTGGTCGCGGTTGTCGTCTGGCATGCGTGTGGTCTTTCCAATGCCTGCGACGGAGGACGGGTTCTCCTCGGGATCTCTCTTTAAGTCAGTTCAGCCGACGGCCGGCATCGCTTGAGTTGGCGAAAGGCATTCCGGAGCCGGGCTCTATGCCGCGAATAGTCCCTATGCTCGCCCCACCCTCCGTCATGCTCGGGCTTGAGCCGAGCATCCACACGGCGCCCACCAGTTGGCCGCGACATGGATCCTCGGGTCAAGCCCGAGGATGACGGAGAGTGGGGTTGGCCTTGTCGCCAAACCACAGCATCTAACCTGCCAAACTCACTCAGTCATAGAAGCATCAAGGCTCTGGTTCAACGCCAGAACATTGACGGTAGGTTCTCCCAAAATGCCGAGTTCGCGGTCCTGGACGGCGCCGTCGACCAGCGCCTTGATCTTCGCCTCGTCGATGTTGCGTGCCTGGGCGACGCGCGGCACTTGGAAATAGGCGGCCTCGGGCGAGATATCGGGATCAAGGCCGCTGCCAGACGCGGTGACGAGGTCGGCCGGCACCTCGGCGTTCGGGTTTGCCGCCTTGGCTGTTTCGTAGTCGCCCTTCACGCGGTCGATCAGTTTCTCGCTGGTCGGCCCGAGGTTCGAGCCGCTGGAGGCGGCGGCGTTGTAGCCATCGCCGGCGGCCGAGGGGCGGCCGTGGAAATACTTGTCGCTGGTGAAGGCCTGGCCGATCAGCCTCGAGCCGATCACATGACCGTTCTTCTCGATCAGGCTGCCATTCGCCTGGGTTGGGAAGAGCGCCTGGGCCGCACCCGTCATGGCGATCGGATAAAGCAGGCCCGTGATGGCCGTGGTGGCAACGATCATAACGAGGGCCGGGCGAAGTTCTTTCAACATTGTTCGTACTCCTTGACGAGTTCACGCGGAGACCGATTCCGGTGAGGAACCGGATCTTCCGCTAGGCGAGGCCGAGGGCGGCGACGGCCAAGTCGATCGCCTTGATGCCGACGAAGGGCACGAGGATGCCGCCGAGGCCGTAGATCAGCAGGTTGCGTGACAGAAGCGCTCCGGCGCCGATCGGCCGGTAGCGCACACCCTTCAGCGACAGCGGGATCAGCGCGATGATGATCAGGGCGTTGAAGATGATCGCCGAGAGGATGGCGCTTTGCGGCGTCGACAGTCCCATGATGTTGAGCACACCGAGCTGCGGATAGAAGGTCAGGAACATCGCCGGGATAATGGCGAAATACTTGGCGATGTCGTTGGCGATCGAGAAGGTCGTCAGCGCGCCGCGTGTCATCAGCAGCTGCTTGCCGATCTCGACGATCTCGATCAGCTTTGTCGGGTCCGAGTCGAGATCGACCATGTTGCCGGCCTCTCGGGCGGCGACGGTGCCGGTGTTCATGGCAACGCCGACATCGGCCTGGGCCAGCGCCGGGGCATCGTTGGTGCCGTCGCCGCACATGGCGACGAGCTTGCCCTTGGCCTGTTCCTCGCGCATCAGCGCCAGCTTCATCTCGGGCGTCGCCTGGGCGAGGAAATCGTCGACGCCGGCCTCGGCGGCGATGGCCGCTGCCGTCAGCGGGTTGTCGCCTGTGATCATCACCGTGCGGATGCCCATGCGGCGGAGTTCCGTGAAACGCTCGCGGATGCCGCCCTTGACGATGTCCTTCAGCTGGATGATGCCGAGCAATCTGCCATTGCGGGCGACGGCCAGCGGCGTGCCGCCTGATTTGGCGACCTCGTCTGATATCGACTGCAGCTCGCGGACGACCTCGTTGCCGTTCTTCGAGGGGGCCTCGCCGTTGACATGGGCGAGCACGGTATCGACCGCACCTTTGCGGATCGAGGCGCCTTCGAGATCGACGCCGCTCATGCGGGTCTGGGCGGTGAAAGGCACGAAGCTGGCCTTGAGGCTCGCCATGTCGCGGCCGCGGATCGCATATTTCTCCTTGGCGAGCACGACGATCGAACGGCCTTCTGGCGTTTCGTCGGCAAGCGAGGCGAGCTGGGCGGCATCGGCGAGTTCCTGCTCGGAAACGCCGCGGACGGGGTGGAAGGCCGTCGCCTGGCGGTTGCCGAGGGTGATCGTGCCGGTTTTGTCGAGCAGCAGCGTGTCGACGTCGCCGGCCGCTTCGACGGCGCGGCCGGACATGGCGAGCACGTTGAAGCGGACGAGCCGGTCCATGCCGGCAATGCCGATCGCCGACAAGAGCGCGCCGATCGTCGTCGGGATCAGGGTGACGAAAAGGGCGACGAGCACGATGATCGGGATCGAGCCGCCGGCATAGATGGCAAAGCTCGGGATCGTCGCGGTGGCGAGCACGAAGATCAGGGTCATCCCGGCAAGCAGGATGTTGAGCGCGATCTCGTTCGGCGTCTTCTGGCGTTCGGCGCCTTCAACCAGCGAGATCATCCGGTCGAGGAAGGTGGAGCCCGCCGCCGCGGTGATGCGCACGCGGATCCAGTCGGACAACACCTGCGTGCCGCCGGTCACCGCCGAACGATCGCCACCGGATTCACGGATGACCGGGGCGGATTCACCTGTGATCGCCGCCTCGTTGACGGAGGCGATCCCTTCGATGACTTCGCCGTCCGAAGGGATGATGTCGCCGGCTTCGACCAGCACGATATCGCCGACCTTGAGGCTGGTGCCCGGCACCATGCAGTAGTCGCTGCCGTTGTTGGCGGTCAGCAGCTTGGCCTGGGTTTCGGTGCGCGCCTTGCGCAGCGAATCCGCCTGCGCCTTGCCGCGGCCTTCGGCGACGGCCTCGGCGAAATTGGCAAAGAGCACGGTGAACCAGAGCCAGAGATTGATCTGGAACGAGAAGCCGAGATTGCCGTTGCCCGCCACGAGGTCGCGCAGGAAGAGGACGGTGGTCAGCACCGAAACCGTGGCCACGACAAACATGACCGGATTTCTGGCAAGGGCGCGCGGGTCGAGCTTCGTGAAGGCGGCGCCGGCGGCGGGAACGAGGATGCGAGAATCGATGATGCTCGCGGATTTTGCCTGGCTCATAAAAGACTCCAGCTTTGAAACGAGGACGGCGAAGGAACCCTGGGATGCGGGTTATGGCATCGCCTCAGAAGGTTTGCCCGGCGATCGCGACCAAGTGCTCGACGACTGGGCCGAGGGCCAAAGCCGGGAAGAAGGTCAGGCCGCCGACGATCAGGATCGTGCCGATCAGCAGGCCGACAAAGAGCGGACCGTCGGTCGGGAAGGTGCCTGCCGAGGCTGGAACCGTCTTCTTGGCGATCAGCGAGCCGGCAATGGCGAGCGCCGGGATGATGACCAGGAAGCGGCCGGCCAGCATGCCGATGCCGAGCGTCACGTTGTACCAGGGCGTATTGCCCGTCAGGCCGCCGAAGGCCGAGCCGTTATTGGCCGCAGCCGAGGTATAGGCATAGAGGATCTCGGAGAAACCGTGCGGGCCGGCCGTGCCGACGGAGGCGACGGCGATCGGCAGAACCGAGGCGATTGCGGTGAAGACCAGCATGGCGAGCGGCAGGCAGAGGATGGCGAGAACGGCCATCTTCATTTCCTTCGCCTCGATCTTCTTGCCGAGGTATTCCGGCGTGCGGCCGACCATCAGGCCGGCGACGAAGACGGCGACGATGATGAAGAGCAGGATGCCGTAGAAACCGGCGCCGACACCGCCGACGATGATTTCGCCGAGCTGCATGTTGATCAGCGGAATGAGGCCGCCGAGTGCGGTGAAGCTGCCATGCATCGCGTTGACCGCGCCGCAGGAGGCGGCGGTGGTGATGACGGCGAAGAGCGAGGACAAGGCGACGCCGAACCGGACTTCCTTGCCCTCCATATTGCCGCCGACGAGGCCAAAGGCATGCATCAGCGGATTGCCGGCCGCTTCCGCCCAATAGGTGACGCCGACGCCGGCGATGAACAGCACGCCCATCGCGGCCAGAATCGCCCAGCCCTGGCGCTGGTTGCCGACCATGCGGCCGAAGACGTTGGTGAGACCCGCACCGATCGCGAAGATCGAAACCATCTGGATCAGGTTGGAGATCGCATCGGGATTTTCGAACGGATGGGCGGAATTGGCATTGAAGAAGCCGCCGCCATTGGTGCCGAGCATCTTGATCGCGAGCTGCGAGGCGACGGGGCCGAGCGCAATCGTCTGCTGCGCGCCTTCGAGCGTCGTCGCATTGACATAGGGTCCGAGTGTCTGGGGCACGCCGAGATAGACATAGACGAGCGTCAGCACGATGCAGGTGGGCAGCAGGATATAAAGCGTGCCGCGGATCATATCGACCCAGAAATTGCCGATCGCCTTGCCGGACGCCCGTGCGAAGGCCCGGATGAAAGCGACCGCGATCGCCATGCCGGTCGCAGCGGACAGATAGTTCTGCACCGTGAAGCCGGCCATCTGGGCCAGATACGACATGGTGCTTTCACCGCCGTAATTCTGCCAGTTCGTATTTGTGGTAAAGCTGACGGCGGTGTTGAAGGAAAGTTCCGGCGGGACGGCAGCCATGCCAGCCGGATTGTAGGGCAGAACGCCTTGCAGGCGCATCAGCGCGTAGAGCAAGAGGACGCCGAGCAAGTTGAACAGCAGCATTGCAAAGGCATAGGAGGTCCAATGCTGCTCCTCGCGTTCGCTGGTGCCGGCAACGCGGTAAAGCCCCCGTTCGATCGGAACGAGGACGGGTGACAGGAATGTGCGCTCGCCGTTGTAGACTCGGGTCATGTAACCGCCGAGCGGTTTGACGAGCGCGAGGACGATCCCGCAATAGAGCAGGATCTGAAGCCATCCGTTGAGGGTCATGGGGCTAAAACTTTCAATACCCGGCTGGTTCCCGGTCGCGCAGGCGCGGCCCCGGAAGCGTCGGTTTTTCAGAAGCGTTCTGGGCGTAAGAGAGCGTAGGTGAGGTAAACGGTGAGAAACACGGTTACGGCGCCGCTCAGGATATAATCGAGGGTCATCGTCGTTTCTCCTTAGAGGCTGTCGCAGGCTCCGACATAGGCAAAGCACAGCGCGAAAAATAAGATCGCGGTGCCGAGCAGAATGATATCCATCATAATCGTGACTCCTGCTGTTCTTGTTGGAGTCAGACAAGACAAAGGGCGGCCGTTGGAGACTGCCTTTCATACTTTCTGGCGTGGAGATGATCCTTGAATCTCTCGGGCACCAATATGGATCCGGAGCGCATAAAGGTTCGAGACGGCCGAAACGGCATCAATATAAAAATCTTATAAATGCTTTCAGGCGGCTGCAGCGGAAACGAGAGCAGGGCGCGATCTTGAAATTCAAGGATCGACCCGGAACTGGTAATGGCCTTCGGCGCTGCGGCCATCCATCGAGAGGACGCGCCAGTCGAGGGTATAGAGGCCGGGCGCCATGGAGGGATCAAGCGGGATCTTGAAAATGGATCCTTCGGGACCGGAGAGGAACGGCTTGCCCAGGGGAAGCGTCCTGCCTTGGGCATCGAGCAAGGTGGCGGTCGAGCGGGCCAGATCGACGGGACCGCTGAAGGTAAGCTCGACATTGGCCGGCACGAGCTCTTCTTCCTGCTGCTGCGAGGGCAGAGACGCTTGTTCCAGCGCCGCGGCCGCCTGGTTGGCGGCGAAGAGCAGCGATGCGAACAGGCAGAATGACACGACCGACTTCATGATGGCCTTCCTATATTGCCGTTCCAATGGCGCCGGGAGCCGTCATGCTTCCGCCGCGCCATGCGGGC
The DNA here is from genome assembly GCF_019685435.1 of Rhizobium sp. NLR10b. Lineage (NCBI taxonomy): Bacteria > Pseudomonadati > Pseudomonadota > Alphaproteobacteria > Hyphomicrobiales > Rhizobiaceae > Rhizobium > Rhizobium sp. NLR10b. Next base: position 362,403 of record NZ_JABDWV010000001.1, read on the forward strand.
TGCATGCTAGTAACGCTGTCGGGGGCGATTTCGATCCCGCGTCCGTAGAATGACGCGCATTGGCAGCCCTGGGTTGTCCCTCTGAAGGGCGGCGTTCCAATCGGCCACCAATCTGCGCCAGAATTTTCGGAGCCGTCTGAAGATCCTCGAGGAAAGCCAGTTTCCGCCGACATTGTCGTTATCATGCTTCATCTCTTTTGCCGCCTCCCACTGTGTCATGGCTGATGATGAAGTAACTGTACTCTCCGGTGCTCTCTTCCGGAATCATACGGAGGTTTATCAGCGGTTATCTTTCGGGCTACGCATATGAGCATTTCGTCACGTGATGAGCAAAAGCTTACGTTGGCGGTTGAATTGAAGCGCCTTGCGGTCTTATAGTCGGCTCAACGGCACCCTCTGAATCGCCGGGCCATAGGGAAGGAAACCGAGAATGACCAAAGTCCGTGCGCTGGTGCTGGAGCGCCAGCATGAGCTTGCGTTGCGCGACATCGATCTGCCGCTGGAGACAGGGCCGGGGCAGGTGAAGATCAAGATTCATACCGTCGGCGTCTGCGGTTCGGACGTTCATTATTACACCCACGGCAAGATCGGCCCCTTCGTCGTCAACGCGCCGATGGTGCTCGGCCATGAGGCGGCCGGCACGGTGGTCGAGGTGGGGGCCGGTGTCACACATCTGCAAGTCGGCGACCGTGTCTGCATGGAGCCGGGCATCCCCGATCCGAACTCCAAGGCGAGCCGGCTCGGCATGTACAATATCGATCCTGCCGTCAGCTTCTGGGCGACGCCGCCGATCCATGGCGTGCTGACGCCCGAAGTGGTGCATCCGGCCAATTATACTTTCAAGCTGCCCGACAATGTCAGCTTCGCCGAAGGCGCCATGGTCGAGCCCTTCGCGGTTGGCATGCAGGCGGCAGCCAAGGCGACGATCGCGCCCGGCGATACCGCTATCGTTCTCGGCGCCGGGCCGATCGGCACGATGGTCGCGATCGCCGCCCTTGCCGGCGGCTGCGCACGCGCGATCGTCGCCGATCTCGCCCAGCCGAAGCTCGACATCGCCGCGCAATATCAGGGCGTCATCCCGGTCAATATCCGCGAGAAGAACCTGATCGAAGAGGTCGGCCGGCTGACCGACGGCTGGGGTGCGGATGTTGTCTTCGAATGCTCCGGGTCACCCAAGGCCTGGGAGACGATCATGGCGCTGCCGCGCCCGGGCGGTGTCATCGTCGCCGTCGGCCTGCCGGTCAATCCGGTCGGCTTCGACGTCTCGACGGCCACCACTAAGGAGATCCGCATCGAAACGGTGTTCCGCTATGCCCACCAGTATGAGCGTTCGATCGCACTCTTGGCATCAGGCCGCGTCGATCTGAAGCCACTGATATCGGAGACGTTCAAGTTCGAAGATTCGATCAAGGCCTTCGATCGCGCGGTCGAAGCGCGGCCGAGCGACGTGAAGCTGCAGATCGTTATGGAATAGGCGCCGCAGCGCTCTTACGGATGGCTGCCGCTTGATTTCATCCTGCGAAAGAGTAGAGCCGCCACTGCCACGACAGCGGCGGCTGCGATGGCGATCAGCAGGTGCCGGTGAAGGGGCAGGCGGCCGAGTGTCTGCTGGATGCCGTGGCCGAACAGATAGCCGAGCGCTGTGAAAAGCTGCCCCCACACTAACGCGGCTACCGCATTCAGGACGATGAATTTGCCGGTCGATATCCGGGTCGTGCCGATGACGATCGGGCTGATGGTGCGCAATCCGACGAGAAAACGGAACGCCAGGATGAAGCCGGTCTGATATTTCTCCAGAAGCCCGGTTGCGCGAGCGAGCGCGGGTCTTTCCATCAGCCGGCGCACGACGCTCCATTGCGCGGCATAACGGCCGGCGAAGAACCAGAGTTGGTCACCGGCGAAAGAGCCCGCGGTGGCCGCCAGCGACGCCGACCAATAGGTGAGCAGTTCGCGATGGGCAATCACGCCGCCGAGGAAGGCGGCCGTCTCGCCTTCGAAGGCTGCACCCAGGAAAATCGCCAGCAGGCCGTAGTTTTCGATCAGCGCTTCGATAGGCATGCGCGCCTCCAGCTCTTCCCGAGGTCAGGTCACGGCTAAACCGGCTTCAAATCCCCAAGCAGCGTCGGAATCAGCTCCGACACCGTCGGGTGGATCGGCACCGACCATTTCAGCGCGGGATAGGTGGTTCCCGCATTCATTGCATCGATCAGGCCATGGATCACTTCGTCGCCTTCGATGCCGAGGATCGCCGCGCCGAGGATCTCTTTGGTGTCGGCATCGGCAATCACCTTCATGAAGCCCTTGGTCTCGCCGCGTTCATTGGCCCGGCCGACGCGGCTCATCGGCCGGGTCGAGACCATGATACTGCGGCCGGAGGCACGCGCCTGCTTCTCCGTCATGCCGACGCGACCGAGCGGCGGGTCGATGTAGAGCGCATAGGCCGGGATGCGGCTCGAGACCCTGCGGTCGTCGCCGTCGAGCAGGTTGGCGGCGGCGATTTCGAAATCATTGTAGGAAGTATGGGTGAAGGCGCCGCGGCCATTGCAGTCGCCGAGCGCAAAGATGCCCTCGACATTGGTGGCAAGCTTGTCGTCGACGGTGATATAGCCGCGCTTGTCCGTCGCCACGCCGGCGGCCTCGAGGCCGAGGTCGTCGGTATTCGGTTTGCGGCCGGTGGCGATCAGCACATGGCTCGCATCGATCTTCGCCGCGCCGACGGCAACGCCAATTCCGCTGCCATTTCGCGCGAAAGCGATGTTGCCGGCGTCGGTGTGGACTGTGATGCCTTCGGAGCGCAGTATATCGGCGATCGCGTCCGATATATCTTCGTCCTCGCGCGAAGCGAGCTTCGGGCCGTGCTCGATGACACTGACTTCGGCGCCGAAGCGGCGATACATCTGGGCGAATTCCAGCCCGATATAGCTGCCGCCGATCACCGCCAGATGCCGCGGCAGCGTGTCGAGATGAATGATCGAGGTGCTGGTGAGGTAGTCGATGTCATCGATGCCGGGCAGCTCGGGGATGACAGGTCGCGCGCCGACATTGAGGAAGATGCGCGGCGCCGTCAGGGTCTCGCCGTTGACGCGGACGGTCTTCGCATCCTCGAAGCGGGCATGACCGTAGATCACGCTCATGCCATCCATGCTGTCAAACCAGCCGATCAGGCCGTTGCGGGCGTTCATCGTCACCGTTTCCGCCCGGGCTCTCACCACTTTCATGTCGATAGCGATTTCCCCGGGGATATTGACGCCGTAGGCGGCACCGCTTCTTGCGACATGGGCGGCGCGGGCGCTGGCGACGAGAGTCTTCGTTGGCATGCAGCCGGCATTGACGCAGGTGCCGCCGAGGAACTTGCGCTCGACGAGCGCTACCTTCATGCCCTTTTCGACTATGCGGGCGGCGAGGAACGGGCCGGCCTGGCCAGCGCCGATAACGATGGCGTCGAAGCTTTTCATGACACGGCTCCCACGATCAACACGGCAGCGACAACGGCAACGGCATCCTCGATGAGGGCGGCCGGCGGATCCTTGCCGAAGGCGGCGGCAAGCCTGGCGCGCAGCGCGGCGCCGCCATAGGTGCCGATGACGGCGCCGATCACGCCGGCGATCAGCCCGCCGAAAAGCAGGCTACTGGCTGCGCCGATCGTGGCGCCGGCAAGTGCTCCAGTGACGATGCGGGCGCCGAACTGCATCGGCACCTTGCGCGACGGCGTCGATGGCAGCTGGTCGGTGACGAGTTCAACGACGGCGAGAACGGTGAAAATCCACGGCGTCCACCGGTAGCCCATGAAGGCAAGCGGCGTCTGCGATACGTCGAACCAGCCGAGCGCCGCACCCCAGGCGACGGCAGCGGGCGCAGTCATGGCGCGAAGGCCAGAGATAACACCGATCAGCAATGCAAGAAGCAGAAACATGCGTGATCCCCTCATTGCCGGCCTTATGCCGCAGCCAGGGAAGGTCTCACATTGTCAGGCGCGTGGCAATTCGCCAGGTCTGGCCGGGCTCTGCAACTCAATTTGCAAAGGCGGCGATGCCGGTGATCGCCCGGCCGATGATCAACGCATGGATGTCGTGCGTGCCCTCATAGGTGTTGACCACTTCGAGGTTGACGAGATGGCGGGCGATGCCGAATTCGTCGGAGATGCCGTTGCCGCCGAGCATGTCGCGGGCCGCGCGCGCCATATCAAGCGCCTTGCCGCAACTGTTGCGCTTGAGGATCGAGGTCAGCTCCACCGGCGGATGGCCTTCCTCCTTCATTCGGCCGAGCCGCAGGCAGCCCTGAAGGCCGAGCGCGATCTCCGCCGCCATGTCGGCGAGCTTCTTCTGGATCAGCTGGTTGGCGGCGAGCGGCCGGCCGAACTGCTTGCGCTCCAGCGTATATTGCCGTGCCCTGGCATAACAATCCTCGGCGGCACCAAGTGCGCCCCAGGCAATGCCGAAGCGGGCCGAGTTGAGGCAGGTGAACGGTCCCTTGAGACCGGTGACGCCGGGCAGAAGATTTTCTTCCGGCACGAAGACCCCGTCCATCACCACTTCGCCAGTGATCGAGGCGCGCAAGCCCACTTTGCCGTGGATGGCGGGGGCCGAAAGCCCCTTCCAACCCTTTTCGAGTATGAAGCCGCGGATGAGGCCATCCTCGGTCTTCGCCCAGACGACGAAGACATCGGCGATCGGTGCATTCGAGATCCAGGTCTTCGAGCCGGTCAGGCTATAGCCGCCGTCGACCTTCCTGGCGCGTGTCGCCATCGAGCCTGGGTCGGAGCCATGGTCGGGCTCGGTCAGGCCGAAGCAGCCAATCCATTCGCCGGTCGCAAGTTTGGGCAGGTATTTCAGCTTCTGCGCCTCGGACCCGAAGGTTTCGATCGGCACCATGACAAGCGAGGACTGCACGCTCATCATCGAGCGATAGCCGCTGTCGACCCGTTCGACCTCGCGGGCAATCAGGCCGTAGGAGACGTAACCGAGGCCGGCGCCGCCATAGTCGGGGGATATCGTCGGGCCGAGCAGGCCGAGTTCGCCCATTTCTCGGAAGATGGCGGGATCGGTCTTTTCATTGCGAAAGGCGTCGAGAACACGGGGAGCGAGCTTTTGCTGCGCATAGGCATGGGCGGAATCCTGCACCATGCGCTCCTCGTTGGTCAGCTGCTCCACCAGGCGGAATGGGTCGGACCAGTCGAAAACTTCGCGCGTATGCTGCATGGCAGCGTCTCCTCATTCAGCCTTGCCTCGCTCAAGGTCGCATAGACCCGCCAGCCGAGCGCGTCAACAACAAGGCGTCCCTATCGAAAAGACAGGGGCGGCCATCTTTTCAAACGCGACGCCATGATCCACTTTGCCCGCGGTCGATTCTGGAATGAGGAGGCGGAAATGTCGTCAAGCGATCTGTTCGTATCGGGCGAGGGGGCCGATTGGATCAATCCGGAGCCTGGCGTCACCAGGCGCGTCATGACCTATCTGCCCGAGATGATGATGGTAGAAGTGGCGTTCGAAAGCGGCGCCGTGGGTGCTGCCCATTCGCATCCGCACATCCAGGCAAGCTATGTCGCCGAAGGCAGCTTCGAGGTGACGATCGATGGCCGCACCGAAGTGCTGCGGCAGGGCGGCAGCTTCATCGTGCCGCCCAATCTCGTCCATGGCGTCAAGGCACTGGAAAAGGGCCGGCTGATCGATACCTTCACGCCGCACCGGGCCGAGTTTCTCAAGTAATCAGCTTTCGGATTCCGACCGGCGCGCGGAACTGGCGGCGGCGATATAGGGCGGCACGAAGCGCGCATCTTCGCCGCGCACGGCCTCGCGCAGAAAGTCGATGACCGCCCGCACACGCGGCGCCTGTTTCAGATCGCGATGGCAGGTAATCCAGTAATGGCGCTTGAGGTCGATCTCCTCGGGCAGCACGCGCACGAGCTCGGGATAACGGCTGGCGAAGAAATAGGGCAGGATGCAGAGGCCGAGGCCGTTTCGGGTGGCGGTGAGCTGCGCGAAAATGCTGGAGCTCTGGAACTGCGGTTTGATGCGCGGATGCACATCGCTGAGATAATCCAGCCCCGGCGCGAAAATCATTTCCTCGATATAGCTGACGAAAGGATGCTGAAGCAGATCTTCGCGGCAGGTGATGGCAGGCGCCTTTGCCAGATAGTCGCGCGAGCCGTAGATCTGCAAGTGATAATCGGTCAGCTTTTCAGCGTAATAAGGCCCGCCTTTCGGCTCGTCGAGCACAACTGAAAGATCGGCCTCCTTGCGCGACAGCGACATGATCTGCTGGATGGTCACCAGCTCGAGCGAAAGATGCGGATGCTGGGCTGCAAAGCGCGGCAACACGGTGGCGAAGAAGAAATTGGCAAAACCCTCAGGCGCGCTGAGGCGCACGAGGCCGCGCTGCGCCATCGAGCCATCGGCAAGGTCGGTGCGCAGCCGCTCGGTCTCCTGCTCCATCCGCTCGGCCGTCTCGATGAAACGCGTGCCCATGGCGGTCAACACGTAGCCACGCGGATTGCGTTCGAAGAGCTTGACCTTGAGGGCAAATTCCAGCCGGTCGATACGCCGAGAAACGGTGGCGTGGCTGGAGCGCAACTGCCGGGCCGCCGTCGAGAGCTGTCCGGTACGGGCGACGGCTAGAAAAAACTGCAGATCGTCCCAGGTAAACTGCGGTGAGTTCGTCATCGCCATTCCCTCCGTTCAACAACCAGCAACGAATAGCATGATCTTTAAAGATTGATACAATTCATTGTTTTGTTTGAGTTTTGTTTCCAATCTATCGGCAATCGGAGGCTGCGTGTTCGGCGAAAGCCCTGGAGCTCGATGAGGCCGGGGAGGCGCCGGCGATAAATCCGTTGATGCTTCGGCGGCGGCGCTTTCAGTCTCTCTGAGTAATGCTACACGGCCGCGTTTGAAATTTTGAGGGAATATTGATGAAGAAATTGGCTCGCCTGCTGCTGACGGTCGCTCTCGCATTCGTTGTTGTTATCGGTTTTCGTTGGTATCGCTACGTCTCCAACACTGAAAGTCCCTATGACGAAGTCGGCATCACGCTCAACTCGGCTATGCCAAGCCCGATCAATGCCTGGGGCTGTGCCAAGCTGAAAGAAACCTTTAGCGGCGTCTTGCCTCCCTATGGCTGCGGTGCCGACAACGGGACGCAGTGGAAGTAACAGCAGCCTGAACGTGCCGAAATGCGCCTGTGGGATGAACGGACAAAGTAGGATTGTTCATTCGGCTGATGGCACATGCCTGCACAACTGCAGAAACTGCCCTAGTTCTAGCGCTGAGCGCTGATTCCTGGCGCTCCCTGAGGTTGGGATGGAAATTGTGCAGCTTTCTGTCTGTGCAAAAATGAACAGATACTGTTTGGAATTAGTTGTAAACCACCCGTTGCTTCAGGCGAGAATTTCCATGATCGTAGGACGAGGGGCGGTCGTTCTGAGGAGTGCGACCGGCCAAATCTGAACAGACCCGCAATCTGGCTCATCTCTGGGAGGAGAGAATATGCGTAAGAATCTCATTGCATCAGTTGCATTTCTGCTTGCGAGCAGCACTGCCGTGCTCGCGCAGAGCGCGACCGACGGCAAGGTCAAGATCGGCATCCTGAACGACCAGTCGGGCGTTTATGCCGACTTCGGCGGCAAGTCTTCCGTCGAGGCCGCCAAGATGGCCGTCGAGGATTTCGGCGGCAAGGTGCTGGATGTGCCGGTCGAGATCGTCGATGCCGATCACCAGAACAAGCCGGATATCGCCTCAAACATTGCCCGGCAATGGTACGACACCGAGCAGGTGGATGCGATCATGGAACTGACGACCTCCTCGGTGGCGCTTGCCGTGCAGGCGATCGGCAAGGAAAAGAAGAAGATCGACATCGTCACCGGTGCGGCGACGACGGATCTCACCGGCAAGGCCTGCTCGCCCTACGGCTTCCATTGGGCCTACGACACCCACGCGCTCGCTGTCGGCACCGGCGGCGCCCTCGTCAAGCAGGGCGGCGACAGCTGGTTCTTCCTGACGGCCGACTATGCTTTCGGTTATTCGCTGGAGCAGCAGACCAGCGAATATGTCAAGGCAAGCGGCGGCACCGTCGTCGGCGCCGTCCGCCATCCGCTATCAACCCAGGACTTCTCCTCCTTCCTGCTACAGGCGCAATCGTCCGGCGCCAAGGTGATCGGCCTCGCCAACGCCGGCCTCGATACCTCGAACGCCATCAAGCAGGCGGCCGAATTCGGCATCACCCAGGGCGGCCAGCATCTGGCGGCGCTGCTCTTCACGCTCGCCGAAGTCCATGGTCTCGGTCTCGAGGCAGCGCAGGGCCTGACGCTGACGGAGGGCTACTATTGGAACCGCGACGACGAAAGCCGCGCCTTCGCCAAGAAGTTCTTCGACCGCACCGGCAAGATGCCGAACATGATCCATACCGGCACCTATTCGGCGGTGACGCAATATCTGAAGGCGGTGCAGAAAGCCGGCACCGACGAGACGGAAGCCGTCGCCAAGCAGTTGCATGAAATGCCTGTCGACGACGTCTTCGGCCGCGGCGGCACGGTCGGCCCCAACGGCCGCATGATCCACGACATGTATCTGCTGCAGGTCAAGAAACCTTCCGAAAGCAAGGAGCCGTGGGATTACTTCAACGTTCTCGCCACCATTCCCGGCAAGGACGCCTATATCGATCCCGCCAAGAGCGGCTGCGATCTGGTGAAGTAGGCACGATGGCGGTTTCCGCGAGTGAAACTCAGGAAAAGCCGCGGGTGGTATTGTCCGCCCGCGGCCTGCGCCGCGATTTCGGCGGCTTCACGGCCGTCAAGAATGTCGATCTCGACGTGCATGACGCCAGCGTGCATGCGTTGATCGGCCCCAACGGCGCCGGCAAGACGACGGTCTTCAACCTGCTGACGAAGTTCCTGCAGCCGACGGCTGGCACGATCACGCTGATGGGCACCGACATCACCGGGACCCCGCCCGACAGGGTGGCGCGCATGGGGCTGGTGCGCTCCTTCCAGATCTCGGCGGTCTTTCCGCACTTAAGCGTGCTCGACAATGTGCGCGTGGCGCTGCAGCGGCCGAACCATCTGTCGACGCAATTCTGGCGGCCGCTCTCGGCGCTCGACCGGCTGAACGAACGCGCCGAGCAACTGCTTGCGAGCGTCGGCCTTTCCAAGGAGCGCGACCATTTCGCCGCCGATCTTTCCTATGGCCGCAAGCGCGTGCTGGAGATCGCCACGACGCTGGCGCTCGACCCGAAAGTGTTGCTGCTCGACGAGCCGATGGCCGGTATGGGGCATGAGGATGTCGGCGTCGTCTCCGCGATCATCCGTGACGTCGCCCGCGACCGGGCGGTGCTGATGGTCGAGCACAACCTCTCCGTCGTCGCCAATATCTGCCAGCACGTCACCGTGCTGCAGCGCGGCGAGATCCTTGCCGAGGGCGACTATGCCACCGTCAGCCAGGATGAGCGCGTCCGCGAGGCCTACATGGGCACGGAGGAGCACTGATGACCGCTCTCCTCGAGGTCCAGGGCCTCAACGCCTGGTACGGCGAAAGCCACATATTGCACGGCGTCGACATGCATGTCGGCGAGGGCGAGACGATCACCATTCTCGGCCGCAACGGCGTCGGCAAGACGACGACGCTGCGCACCATCACCGGCATCGTGCGCGCTCGCAAGGGCAGGATCAGCTTTGCCGGCAGCGACATGATGCATGTGCCGCTGCACAAGACGGCGCACCGGGGCATCGGATTCGTGCCGGAGGAGCGCGGCATCTTTTCGACGCTCACCGTCTCGGAAAACCTGCTGCTGCCGCCTGTCGTGGCGGCGGGCGGCATGACGCTCGACGAGATCTACGAACTCTTTCCCAATCTCTACGAGCGCCGCGGCAGCCCGGGTACCAAACTTTCAGGCGGCGAGCAGCAGATGCTGGCGATCGCCCGGGTTCTGCGCACCGGTGTGCGGCTGCTCATTCTCGACGAACCGACGGAAGGGCTTGCTCCGGTCATCGTCCAGCGCATCGGCGAGGTACTGAAGAAGCTCAAGGAGCGCGGCATGACGATCCTGCTCGTCGAACAGAATTTCCGCTTCGCCAGCCGTATTGCCGATCGCTTCTATCTGATGGATCATGGGCAGATGGTGTCGGAATTCCCGGTCGGCGAACTGCCGCAGCGCATGGATACGCTGCACAAGGTTCTGGGAGTGTGACCAGATGACGATGATCTTCGGCATTCCCCTGCAGGCGCTGCTCGGCCAGCTCTTGATCGGCCTGATCAACGGTTCGTTCTATGCGCTGCTCAGCCTCGGCCTCGCCATCATTTTCGGCCTGCTCCGGGTGATCAACTTCGCCCATGGCGCCCAATATATGCTCGGCGCTTTTGTCGCCTATCTGCTGCTCGCCTATGCCGGCATCGGCTATTGGCCGTCGCTGATCCTGGCGCCTGTTATCGTCGGGCTTGCCGGTGCCGTCATCGAGCGGCTGTTCCTGCGCCGGCTCTACGATCTCGATCCACTCTACGGCCTGCTCTTTACCTTCGGCCTGGCGCTCGCCGTCGAAGGCACCTTCCGCTATCTCTACGGTTCTTCCGGCCAGCCCTATGCGACGCCGGCAGCGCTTGCCGGCGGGGCCAATCTCGGCTTCATGTTCCTGCCGATCTATCGCGGCTGGGTGGTCGTCGTCTCGCTCGTCGTCTGCCTCGGCACATGGCTGCTGATCGAGAAGACCAAGCTCGGGGCCTATCTCAGGGCTGCGACCGAAAACGCCGTGCTGGTCCAGGTCTTCGGCGTCAACGTGCCGGTACTGCTGACGCTGACCTACGCGCTCGGCGCCGGCCTTGCCGCCTTTGCCGGTGTGCTGGCGGCGCCGATCTACCAGGTCTCGCCGCTGATGGGCTCGAACATGATCATCGTCGTCTTCGCCGTGGTCGTCGTCGGCGGCATGGGATCGATCATGGGTGCGATCATCACCGGTTATGTGCTCGGCATCGCCGAGGGCCTGACCAAGGTCTTCTATCCCGAGGCTTCCAACATCGTGATCTTCGTCATCATGGCGATCGTGCTTCTCATCAGGCCCGCGGGCCTCTTCGGCCGGGATGCCTGACATGACTGACATCACCGAAACCATCCGAACGGAAAAAAGTCGAACCGCTCTATCGGTGCAGGCGGGCTTCCTGCTTGTCGGACTGCTGCTTCTGCTGCTCGCGCCGTTCTTCTTCTATCCGATCTTCCTGATGAAGCTGCTCTGCTTCGCGCTGTTTGCCTGTGCCTTCAACCTGCTGCTCGGCTATACCGGTCTGCTTTCCTTCGGCCATGCCACCTTCTTCGGCGGTGCCGCCTATTTCACCGCCTATACGGTGAAGGCATGGGGCCTGCCGCCGGAACTCGGCATCCTGATCGGCGTGGCGGGGGCGGCCTTTCTCGGCTTGGTCATGGGTTTCTTCGCGATCCGCCGCCAGGGCATCTATTTCGCGATGATCACGCTGGCGCTGTCGCAGATGTTCTTCTTCTTCTGCCTGCAGGCCAAGTTTACCGAAGGCGAGGATGGCATCCAGTCCGTGCCGCGTGGCCACCTCTTCGGCTTCATCGATCTGAACAACTCGACCAACATGTATTATTTCGTGCTGGCCGTCTTCCTCGTCGGCATCCTGATCATCTGGCGTTTCATCAATTCGCCTTTCGGCATGATCCTGAAATCGATCCGCGAAAACGAGCAAAGGGCGATCTCGCTCGGTTATTCCGTGACGCGCTACAAGCTCGGCGCCTTCGTCATGTCGGCAGCGCTTGCGGGGCTGGCCGGCGCGGTCAAATCGATCGTCTTCCAGTTCGCGACGCTCACCGACGTCGCCTGGCAGATGTCGGGCGAGGTGATCCTGATGACGCTGCTCGGCGGCATCGGCACGCTGATCGGCCCGCTTTTCGGCGCGGGGTTGGTGGTGGCGCTGGAAAACTACCTCGCGACCTCGGAATTTCCGGTGACGATCATCACCGGCGTCGTCTTCATGGTCTGCGTGCTGATCTTCCGCCGCGGCATCATCGGCGAATTCTATGCCTCGCGGCTCGGGCGGAAGCTGGGCTTCGTCTATCGCCGCTAACGGGCGGCCGTCTCCCTCTTTCGCAGCGTGGGCAGAGGCGGGCGGCCAAGCATCTGGATTTTCGTGCAGGGCGCACATGGATCGTTACGACTACATAATCATCGGGGCAGGCAGTGCCGGCTGCGTACTCGCCAATCGTCTATCCGCCGACGGCAGGAGCCGCGTGCTGCTATTGGAAGCCGGCGGCAGCGACAACTACCACTGGATCCATATCCCAGTCGGCTATCTCTATTGCATCAACAATCCGCGTACCGACTGGTGCTTCACCACGGCGCCGGAAGCGGGGCTGAACGGCCGGGCGCTGAGCTATCCCCGCGGCAAGGTACTCGGCGGCTGCTCCTCGATCAACGGCATGATCTATATGCGCGGTCAGGCGCGCGATTACGACCTCTGGCGGCAGATGGGCTGCAGCGGCTGGGGCTGGGACGATGTTCTGCCCTTCTTCCGCAAGTCCGAGGATTTTTATCGCGGCGAAGACGAGATGCATGGGGTCGGCGGCGAATGGCGCATCGAGAAGGCGCGGGTGCGCTGGGCCGTGCTTGACGCCTTCCAGCAGGCGGCGAGAGAAGCCGGCATCCCCGAGACGGAAGATTTCAACCGCGGCAGCAATGAAGGTTCCGGCTATTTCGACGTCAACCAGCGCTCGGGCATACGCTGGAACACGTCGAAAGCCTTCCTGCGCCCGGCGCGCAAGCGCTCCAACCTGACGGTGCTTACCAAGGCGCAGGTGCGGCGCCTGCTGGTGGAGGAGGGGGCCGTCGCCGGGGTCGAATTCCAGCACCAGGGCGTGGCGAAGCGCGCCTATGCGGGCAAGGAAACCATCCTTTCGGCCGGTTCGATCGGCTCGCCGCATATTCTGGAACTCTCCGGCATCGGCAGGGGCGAGGTGCTGCAGCGGGTGGGCATCGATGTCGTCACCGAGATCAAGAGTGTCGGCGAGAACCTGCAGGATCATCTGCAGCTGCGTCTGGCCTATAAGGTGACCGGCGTTCCGACGCTGAACGAAAAGGCGACGAAGCTGATCGGCAAGGCGGCGATCGGGCTCGAATATCTCGTCCGCCGCTCCGGGCCGATGGCGATGGCGCCGAGCCAGCTCGGCATCTTCACCCGCTCGGGGCCGGACCGGGAGACGCCCGACCTGCAATATCACGTGCAGCCGGTCTCGCTCGAAAAATTCGGCGACCCCGTCCATCCTTTCCCGGCGATCACCGCGAGCGTCTGCAATCTGAGGCCGGAAAGCCGCGGTTCGGTGCACCTGTCGAGCCCGGATTTTGCCGCACAGCCGACGATCAGCCCGAAATACCTCTCGACGCAGCGCGATCGTGACATAGCTGTCCGTTCGATACGGTTGACACGCAGGATCGTCGCGCAGCCATCCTTCGCGAGGTTCCGGCCGGAAGAGTTCAAGCCGGGGCCGAGCTATCAGACCGAGGCCGATCTGGAGCGGGCGGCCGGCGATATCGGCACGACGATCTTTCATCCCGTCGGCACCTGCCGTATGGGCGCCGACAGGGAGAGCGTCGTCGATCCCAGGCTGAAACTCAGGGCGCTCGGCAAGCTCAGGATCGCCGACGCCTCGGTGATGCCGTCGATCACCTCGGGCAACACCAATTCGCCGACGATCATGATCGCCGAAAAGGCGGCGGCGATGATCCTCGAAGACAATCGATAGGAGAAGACCATGGCAAGGATCGCATTCATCGGGCTCGGCAACATGGGCGGGCCGATGGCGGCCAATCTCGTCAAATCGGGTCACGAGGTTCTCGGCTTCGATCTCGCCGCCTCCGTGCTGAAGGCGGCCGAGGCGAGCGGCGTCAAACCGGCGAGCCATGCCAGCCAGGCAGTCAAGGACGCGGAGATCGTCATCACGATGCTGCCGCAGGGCCGGCATGTGCTGACGGCGTGGACCGATATCCTGCAGACTACCGCGCAGGGAACACTTGTCATCGATTGCTCGACCATCGATGTCGAGAGCAGCCGCAAGGCGCATGAGATGGCCAACGCAGCAGGCTGCCTGTCGCTTGATGCACCCGTCTCGGGTGGCACGGGCGGCGCGAGCGCGGGAACGCTGACCTTCATGGCCGGCGGCTCCCCGGAAGCCTTCGCCCGGGCGAAGCCGATCCTCGAAGCCATGGGCAAGAAGATCGTCCATTGCGGCGAGGCGGGCGCTGGTCAGGCGGCGAAGATCTGCAACAACATGATCCTCGGCATCTCGATGGTCGGCGTCTGCGAAGCCTTCGTGCTGGCCGAGAAACTCGGCCTCTCGCATCAGGCGCTGTTCGACGTCGCCTCGACCTCATCAGGCCAGTGCTGGTCGATCAACACCTATTGCCCGGTTCCCGGGCCGGTGCCGACCTCGCCTGCCAACAATGGTTACAAGCCAGGTTTTGCCGCAGCCTTGATGCTGAAGGATCTCAAGCTCTCGCAGGAGGCGGCGCTCGCGAGCGGCGCTTCAACGCCGATGGGCGCGGAGGCCGCGCAACTTTATGCGCTCTTCGAAAAGCAGGGCAATGGCGGCAGGGATTTTTCCGCCATCATCGAGATGTTCCGCGAGAAGGTGTAGGCGACGGCCTACAAGAGATAGCTGACCGGTTCCCTTCGAACCGGGTGCGGGAAGACGCCCATGCCGACGCCGAAAATCGAGTGCAGCGTGTCGGCCTGCATGATCTCGGCGGGCGTGCCTTCGGCCGTGATCCGGCCGCGGCTGAGCGCGACGATCGCGTCGCAGTAGCGGGCGGCGAGGTTGATATCGTGCAGCACGATGACGACGGTCAGCCCGCGTTCGTGGCTGAGATCCTGTACCAGGGAGAGAACGCTCGCCTGATGGGCGAGGTCAAGCGCCGATGTCGGTTCGTCGAGTAGCAGGCAGCTGGCATCCTGGACGAGCATCATGGCGATCCAGGCGCGCTGGCGCTCGCCGCCGGACATGTTGGCAACGAGGCGATCGGCAAAATCCTCAAGACCGGTGCGGGCGATCGCCTCCTCGACCTTGCTGCGGTCCGTTGCGGTGAAGCGCCCGAGCGTACCGTGCCAGGGAAAACGGCCGAGCGCCACCAGTTCGCGCACGGTCATCCCGTCGGCCGCCGGGGTGAATTGCGGCATATAGGCGACGTGCCGGGCAAACTCGCGGGCACCCCAGTCAGCCGCCGGCTTGTCGTCGAAGGCGATGGCGCCGGATTGCGGCGCGATCTGGCGGGCGAGGATCTTCAAAAGCGTGCTCTTGCCGGACCCGTTCGGCCCCACCAGACCGTAGATGCGGCCCTTTTCGAGGGTCAGGTCGACGCCCGAGAGGATCGACTTCGGCCCGATGGCATAGGTAATTCCGGACAGGGCAAGGAAGGACGAAGGCATGGTCTGCTCCAGGTTCGGCACTGCAGGTTCGGGAGGCAAGCCCTCCCTTCACACCCGGTTCCTGCAAAACTAAACTATGATTGTCAACTTACCTTTTTCCGCTGAGCAAGAAAGCGGGAGCGCGGGCATTGTCGAGGCCGCAGGCAGAAATGACGTCAATCAGGTCTTCGACACCGAAAAACTCAGCCTGGCGTCGCCGAAGAGGATGTCGATCTCGCCGGGTTCAGACAGTTCGATGGCGCCGCTCAACGTGCCCGTCGTGATCAGCGCGCCTGCCTTCAGCGATGTTTCCGGACGCAAGTCGTCATTGGCGTAGTCGACCAGCCAGGTGAGAACGTCGCCCTTCGGATGCTGGGCCGGACCGTCATAGATGGTGCGGCCGGCATGGGTGACCTTGAGCGGCGTGCCGCCGGCGGTATCGACAAGGCTGTTGTCGAGCTTCGGACCGAGCACATAGCCGCTGTTGCCGAGGCGGTCGGCGGCAAAGAGCAGGAAGGAAACGCTGCCGCTTTCCCTGACCGCGCTGAGCAGCAGTTCGGCGCCGAGATGGACAGTGGAGATCGCCTTGACCACTTCGGCGCGGCTGTACGGCTTACCCGTGCGGATCGGCAGGTCATTGCCGAGGCGAACAGCAATTTCGGTTTCGAATTTCAAGCCGGGATACCAGGGGATATCAGCACCGAAGACCGATTCGGCATAGGGATGCAGCGGACCGCTGACGGCCTGGCCTTGCGGCGAGACCGTCACCTTCCATGCATTGCTGGAAATGCCATCGGCCGCGGCGAGGAAATGCTGGGCTTCCATCGCCTGATGGAGGTCAGCTGGCGGCAGAAAGGCGCTGGTCGCCTCCTGTATGCCGGCTTGGCGCAGACTGTAAAGCCTGGCTGCGAGGGCGCGCGAATCGAATGCTTCTGTCATGCTGTCTCCTCGACCTGATTTTGGAGGTGCCACACTAACCGCAAGCCGGCGAGGAACAAGGGGCGCGCCTGGGAAAAGCTGCTATTTCATCGCCGCGAACCAGCGATCGCGATAGGCCTTGAGCCTGGGGATATCGGTCGGCGGAACATGTGTCTGCGCCCCGGAGACCGGCCGGATGCCGGTCAGAAGGGCGGCCCCCTGGCTGGTGCCGGTCGAGCCGGGAAGGGCGATGACATCGCGGCCGGTGAGGGCGGCGAGCAGCTTGAGATAGGTTCCGTTCAGGGCAAAAGGCCCTTCGACGATGACAGGGCCCTTGGCGCTGATCAGTCCGAGACATGCATCGGTCATCAGCGCGAGATAGAGGCAGCTGGCGGCAAAACGCTCCTCGCGGCTCGCGTCTTCGGCGCCGATCCAGCGGCTTGCCTTGCCCGGAAACGGTCCCGAACCGGAGGCGATATTGGCCAGCAGCATGATGCCCTTGTCGATGACGGCGCCGATCGCTGCCTGCGCGGCCTTTTCGTCGACAGGGCCGATTTCGGCCGAAAGGATATCGAATTCCCGCCCGCCCATGAAACGCGAGGAGGGAACGGCGCGGCCATAGGCGTCGACATTGGCAAGCGCATCGCGTTTCGGATCGAGGTGGTCGAGATCGCCGCCGACGCCGAAACTGATGACCCAGGTGCCTGTCGAGACGACGGCGAAAGGGGCTTGCCGATGGACGAGGTGCGGCAGCAGCGAGGCGTTGGAATCGTGGATGCCGCAATAGACGGGCACGGAGATGCCGATATCGTCGGCAATATCAGGCAGGACAGGGCCCAGCGCATCGAAGGCGGAGCGGATCGGCGCCATCAGACCGCGGATGCCGAGCCTGTCGACGAGCGAGGAATAGCTTGATGTTTTCGGGTTCCAGAGGTCGGTGTGACAGCCGAGCGAAGTCAGCTCATTGGTGGCGACGCCGGTCAGCCGCGCCGCCCAATATTGCGCGTAGGTTACGATGGTCGTGACCTGGGCGAATTCCTCGGGAAAGGCGGTCTTCTGGTAGTGCAGCTGCGCGCCGACATTGAGGCCCATTGCTAGGCGCGGCGAGAAGGTTTCCTCGAAGGAAGGACGCAGCCGCGTATAGGCATCCCGGATGTCCTCCGGATATTCATGCTCGTAGTCGATCACGGGCATGGCGAGAGCACCGTCCCGGTCGAGCAGCGCGGCTGCGGCGCCATGGGTGGTGATCGAAATGGCATCGAAGCCGGGGTCCCGCGCCAGGCCTTTCAGTGCGTCGAGGGCGAAGGACCAGAGCGCCTCGATATCATAATGCGGGTAGAGGCCGGTCTTGATCATGATGTTCGGCCGTTTCAGGACGGCGATCTCGGCGCCTGTCCCACTGTCGAGCACGACGACCTTGGCATTGGTCTTGCCGATATCGAGGACGGCGATGCGGCGATAGGAACTGGTGATCATGGCATGTGGAAGAGGGTGACGAGGTCGCTTTGAACAGGCGAATTATCCGGATTGGTCGCCATGATATCGGCCATATGAGCCCACCATTTTTTCATGACCGGATGGTCCGGCAGGCTCGTCATCGTGTGGTCCTTCGACCGCGTCAGCACGCCGAACAGCGTGTTGGTCTCGCGGTCGAGATGGATCGAATAGTCGCTGGCGCCCGACTGGTGCAGCAGATCGACCAGCTCCGGCCAGATCTCGTCATGCCGCTTGCGGTATTCGGTTTCCATGCCGGGATTGAGCTGCATCTTGAAGGCGTGTTTTTCCAGGGTCATCGGGAGCTCATGAGCTTGATGCGGCGGGCGATAATCGGAATGGCGATGGTGATGATGAGGAGAAGGCCGATGAAGATCGACATGACGATGCCGGGCACGTTCAACAGGCCGAGGCCGAAGGTGACGAGGCCCATGACGAAGGCGGCGATCACGACGCCGCCGATCGTGCCCGAGCCGCCGAGGATTGAGATACCGCCGAGCACGACCATGGTGACGACCTCGAGCTCCCAGCCTTGGGCGATCGACGGCCGGGTCGAGCCGAGCCGCGAGGTCAGGCAGACGGCGGCAACACCGCTCATGACGCCGGTCAGCAGGAAGAGAATGAATTTGACGCGCTCGACCGGGATGCCGGAGAAGCGGGCGGCGAAATCATTGTTGCCGATCGCATAGACCTGCCGGCCGAAATTCGTCGCATGCAGCAGGATGGCAAAGAGGATCGCCAGCACGAAGAACAGCACGAATTCGAAGGAGAACACCCAGAACACGTAGCCCTGGCCGAAATAGGCGAAATCGGAAGGGTACTTGCCGTAGGCCTGGTCGCCGAGCACGATATAGGAAATGCCGCGGAACAGGCTCATCGTGCCGATGGTGACAACAATCGACGGCAGTTTCAGCACCGAAACGAGCACGCCGTTGAAGATGCCGCAGGCAAGGCCGGTGCCGATGCCGATCGCGACCAGGCCCGGCGTGCCGACGCCGAGTTGCGCCGCCGCCCCCATCGCCGTCGAGGCGAGGGCGATGATCGCGGCGACCGAGAGGTCGATTTCGCCCGAGATGACGAGCAGCGCCATGGCGAAGGCGATCATCGCCTTTTCGGTGAAGTTGAAAGTGGCGTCCGAGAGGTTCCAGGCATCGAGGAAATAGGGTGAGGCCACGGAATTGAAGATGAAGATCAGGATGGCGACGCCGAAGAGCAGCACTTCCCAACTCGACATGATGCGTTTGAACGGCGTGCCGAGCCGATCGGGAATGATCCGTTTTTCGGGCGTTGGAGAAACGGTGCTCATGCTGCGACCTCCGCTGCTGCGCGGTCACGCAGGATGATGCGGCCTCGATTGCGCTCGCGCCTTGCGTTGAAGACGACGGCGAGAATGATAACGGTGCCGGAGATCGCCATCTGCGTGAAGGGCGAAATGCCGATGACCGGCAGGGCGTTCTTGATGACGCCGAGGAACAGCGCGCCGAGCACGGTGCCGGCGACCGAGCCGACGCCGCCGGCAATCGAGATGCCGCCGATGACGCAGGCCGCAACGCTGTCGAGCTCGAAGCCGTTGGCGATATCGACATAGGCGACCGCATAACGCGAAACCCATAAATAGCTGGAAAGGCCGGCGAGCGCGCCCGAGAGCACGAAGGCGAGGAATTTCGTGCGGCCGGTATCGATGCCGGCATAGACGGCAGCTGTCGGATTGCCGCCGGTCGCATAGGCCGAGCGGCCGAACGGGCTGTAGCGCAGCAGCATGTACATCAGCGCGACGATGATGATCGCAACCCAGCTCAGCACCGGCAGGCCGAGGATCGGCGTGCGGGGAACGGCGAGGAAGGTCGGCGTCATCTGGTGGGCGTTCACCCAGGCGCCGCCGGAGAGCACGAAGGCCATGCCGCGATAGATGGTGAGCGTGCCGAGGGTCACGACGATCGGCGGGATTTCCAGGCGCCAGACGAGGAAGCCGTTGATGGTGCCGAGGG
Organism: Rhizobium sp. NLR10b; assembly: GCF_019685435.1. Taxonomy (NCBI): domain Bacteria; kingdom Pseudomonadati; phylum Pseudomonadota; class Alphaproteobacteria; order Hyphomicrobiales; family Rhizobiaceae; genus Rhizobium; species Rhizobium sp. NLR10b. Next base: position 382,192 of record NZ_JABDWV010000001.1, read on the forward strand.
CAGCGCCGATCACGACCGCGGCGAGGATCAGCACGATCAGCGGCAGGCCGGGAAAGGCGGCGTTCATCATCGCGATCGCCATGCCGGTAAAGGCAAGGTTGGCGGCCACCGAGAGATCGATCGATTTCGTCAGGATAACAGTCATCTGGGCAAGGCCAAGAATGATGAGGATCGCTGTGTCGTTGAAGATGCCGGCGAGATTATCCGGTGTGGCGAAATCGGCCGCCCGCGTCGAGAAGATGCCAATCATCAGCACGATGATGGCAAAGAGCAGGGTTTCGCGTTTTCTGATCAGTTTGGCCATGCCCGTCACCTCATGCGTTTCCGGTCGCCGCGCGCACCAGCGCCTCCGGCGAAAGCTGATCGCGCTCGAAGAGCCCGGCCGACAGGCCTTCCTTCATCACCAGAACGCGGTCCGACATGCCGATGATCTCGGGCAGCTCGGAAGAGATCATGATGATCGAGAGGCCCTCTGCGGCAAGCTCGCTGATGAAGCCGTGGACGGCGGCTTTCGAGCCGATGTCGATGCCCTTTGTAGGCTCATCGAGGATGATGACCTTGGGCATGGTGGCGAGCCACTTGCCGATGACGACCTTCTGCTGGTTGCCGCCCGACAGCGTGCCGACCGGCACGGAGAGGGCGGCGGCGCGCAGATCCAGCCGCTCGGCATATTTTCGGGCGAGCGCGAATTCTTCCGCCGCCTGCAGGAAGCCCTTGCGCGAGGTGCGCGTCAGCGACGGCAGCGTCATGTTCTGGTAGATCGGCATCGGCAGCGCCAGGCCGTGGCGGCCGCGCTCTTCCGGCACATAGACGATGCCGGCCTTGATGGCGTCATGCGGCGAGCTGATCGAAATTTCCCGGCCTTCCAGCGTCAACCTGCCGGAGAGCGGCCTGGTGATGCCGAAGAGCGATTGCGCGAGTTCCGATCGTCCGGCGCCGATCAGGCCGTAAATGCCGAGAATCTCACCCTTGCGCAGGGTCAGCGAAATATCGCGGAATTCGGTGCGGTGGCTGTATTTTTCCACGTCGAGCACCGGGCCGCCGATCGCGACATCGATCTTCGGAAAGACGTTTTCGACGTCACGGCCGACCATCATGCGGACGATTTCGTCCTGCGGTGTTTCCTTGAGCTTACCCCGGCCGACAGCGCGGCCGTCGCGGAAGACGACGAAATCGTCGGCGATCTCGTAAAGCTCGTCGAACTTGTGGCTGATGAAGAGGATCGCCTTGTCCTGTTCCTTCAGGCCCTTGATGATGCGGAAGAGATCGTCGATCTCCTTGCGGGAAAGGGCGGCCGTCGGCTCGTCCATGATGACGATGCGGGCCTCGATCGACAGAGCGCGGGCAATCGCCACCAGGTGGCGTTGCGCGATCGAGAGGTCCTTCAGCCGGATCGTCGGATCGATATTGCTTTCAAGCGCCGTCAGCAGCGTCTTCGAGCGGCTGTTCATCATCTGCCAGTCGATGGTGCGGAAGCGCGTGCGCGGCGCATGACCGAGGAAGATGTTTTCGGCAACCGTCAGCTCGTCGAACAGCACGGTTTCCTGGTGGATGGCGGTGACGCCGGCATCGATCGCCGCCTGGGCGCTCGCGAAGGTCACTGTCCGGCCGTCAACCAGGATCTCGCCTTCGTTCGGCCTGTAGATGCCGGTCAGGATCTTGACGAGTGTCGACTTGCCGGCGCCGTTTTCGCCGATCAGCGCCGTGACCGTGCCGGGGTGAAGCGCGATGCTGACATTGTCGAGCGCTTTCACGCCGGGAAAGATCTGGGAGATGCCGCGCATTTCCAGAATGGCGGGGGCATCGCCGGTTTTGCTGTCCGTGACGGATTGTTGAAAGGCGGCGTTCATCGGCTTTCTACCAGTGTCGAATGAGAAATCCCGGCGGCTAACAGGCCGCCGGGCTTTTATAGAGCTGCTTCGGATCAGAAGACCTTGGAGAACTGGTCGATGTTCGAGGCATTGTAGACGAAGGGATCGGCCATGGCGGCTTCGCCGTTGTCGCCGACCTTGATCTTGCCCATGCGGCCAGCATTGATTTCGCTGCCCGGCTTGCCGTCGGTCTCGCCCTTGACGAGGCGGTAGGCGATCTGGGTGGCGGAGTAGCCGAGGTCGATCGGGTTCCAGATGGCGAATTCCTTTGTCGCGCCAGACTTGATCGCGCCGGCCATTTCGGACGGCAGGCCGAGGCCGGTGACGTAGACCTTACCGACAAGGCCCTTGTCTTCGACAACCTTGGAAGCGGCGAGAACGCCGACCGTTGTCGGGGCGACGATGACCTTGACGTTCGGGTTGGACTTCAGCAAGCCTTCGGCTTCACGATAGGACTTGTCCGAGAGGTCGTCGCCGTAAACCGTGGTGACGAGGTTGAGGCCCGGGAAATCCTTGAGCTGCTTCTTCATCTGGTCGATCCAGATGTTCTGGTTGGTCGAGGTGGTCGTTGCCGACAGGATGGCGAAGTCACCCTTGCCGCCTTCGAGATGATCCTTGGCGAGCGTCAGGCACATCTTGCCGATCAGCTCGTTGGAGGAGGGGTTGAGCTGCAGGATACGGCCTTCCGGTGCGACGCCGGAATCCCACGAGATGACCTTGATGCCGCGCTGGGTTGCCTTCTTCAGCGCCGGAACAAGCGCGTCGGGATCGTTGGCCGAAACGGCGATGGCATCGACGCCTTGAGCGATCAGCGAGTTGATCACTTCGATCTGGCCTTCGGCCGTCGTCGATGTCGGACCGGTGTAGATCACTTCCACGCCGCCGAGTTCCTTGGCGGCTTCCTGGGCACCCTTGTTGGCGGCGTCGAAGAAACCGTTGCCGAGCGACTTCACGACGAGGCCGATCTTGATGTCCTTGGCGCTGGCAGTGCCGGCCATCATGGCGATGGCGAGCGCTGCGCCGAGCGCCAGTGTCTTTGCGAATTTCATGTCACTTTCCTCCCATTAAGATTTAGACTTCCACACCTCGGCGGCGCCTCATGCGACCGACGAGGAATCCTCCTTCGCAAGCTGCGCCACCGGGGTCGCGACAATAAGCCGGACGCCGGCATTCTCGACCATGCGAGCTGCCTCTTCTGAAATCCCGTCATCGGTGATGATCGCAGAAACACGGTCGAGCGCGCAGAGAATGAGGCTCGACCGCCGATTGAACTTGCTGGAATCGACCATCACGACGAGTTCGTCGGCCTGGTGCATCAGCTTCTGCTCGCTCTGGATGATGAGGGCGTCGGCCTCCATGATGCCGAGCGGGCCGACACCCTGCGCGCCGATGAACATGCGCCGCGCATAAAAATTGCGGATCGCGTCGTTGTCGAAGGGCGACAGGATCAGGCTCTGCTCGCGATAGATCGCGCCGCCCGGCACCGTCACGGTGTTTTTGGAATGCTTGACCAGATGTTCGGCGATGGCAAAAGAGTTGGTCATCACCTGCAGGCGGTGGCCGGCCATGTAATGCACCATCTGGAAAGTGGTCGTGCCGCCATTGATGATGATGGCGTCGCCGGCCTCGCAAAGTTCGACGGCGGCGCGCGCAATTGCGCGTTTTTTATCGATGTTGACTGATTCTGAAACCCGGAAGGGCCGGCCGGCGAGATTGCCGAGCTGCGGCGGATGCACCGCCTCCGCGCCGCCGCGGACACGGCGGATCTTGCCCTGCACGTGAAGAGCCGCAATGTCACGCCTGATTGTCGCTTCAGAAGCTTCCGTCAATTCGGAAATGTCCTGGATCGTCACGACGGACTTTTCCTGAACGGCGCTTAAGATGATGCGATGACGTTCGCGTTCGTGCATTGGCTCCTCCTCTTGTCATATATATTTCGTATCTGTTAAAGCCTGTCAATCACAAACGATCATAAATTTCCATATTGCGATGCAGCATAAGCGATTTTGACCGTTTTCGATTGACAAGCGCATTTATGATGCGCGATACCTTGAGCGAAAGGGCTCGCTGATCGCGGTGCCTGACAAGCCTATATGGGAGGATGATATGGCGGCGAACGTCCGGCTTCTGGAAAACCGGTGGGATGATGGTTATGCGGCGGGCCTCGATGAGCCCGGCAAGCTGCTCTATCGCTCCAATCTGCTCGGCGCCGACAAGCGCATCACCAATTACGGCGGCGGCAATACCTCGGCGAAGGTGATGGAAACCGATCCCCTAACCGGCGGCAAGGTCATGGTCCTTTGGGTCAAGGGCTCGGGCGGCGACGTCGGCACTATCAAGCTCGATGGTTTTGCGACCCTCTACCAGGACAAGCTGGAATCGCTGAAATCAATCTACAAGGGCGTCGAGGACGAAGACCGCATGGTCGGCTTCCTGCCGCACTGCACCTTCAACCTGAATGGCCGTGCCGCCTCGATCGACACGCCGCTGCACGGCTTTGTGCCGTTCACCCATGTCGACCACATGCATCCCGACGCGATCATCGCCATTGCCGCCTCGAAGAACTCCAGGGAATTGACCAAGCAGATCTTCGGTGACGAGATCGGCTGGCTGCCCTGGCGCCGTCCGGGCTTCCAGCTCGGCCTCGATCTCGAAGCCTTCGTCAAGGCGAACCCGAACGCCAAGGGCGTCGTGCTCGAAAGCCACGGCCTCTTCACCTGGGCAAATGACGCCAAGGCCTGCTACGAGCTGACACTCGACATCATCAACAAGGCGATCGTCTGGTTTGCCGAAAAGACCGAAGGCAAGACGATTTTCGGCGGTGCACTGACCCAGAGCCTGCCCGTCGCCGAGCGCCGCGCTATCGCCGCCCGGCTGATGCCGGAGATCCGCGGCCGGATCGGCAAGCAGGAGCGCAAGCTCGGTCATTTCGATGATCAGGACGCCGTGCTCGAATTCGTCAATTCCCGAGATCTGCGGCCGCTCGGCGCGCTCGGCACCAGCTGCCCCGACCATTTCCTGCGCACCAAGATCCGCCCGCTGATCGTCGATTTCGACCCGGCCAAGCCGGATGTCGACGCGATCGTCGCCGGCCTCGACCAGGCGCTGGAGGATTACCGCGCCGATTACGCCCGCTATTACAACGACTGCAAGCATGACAATTCGCCCGCGATGCGCGACGCCAATCCCGTCATCTTCCTCGTTCCCGGCGTCGGCATGCTGTCCTTTGCCCGCGACAAGGCAACGGCGCGCATCGCCAGCGAATTCTACGTCAACGCCATCAACGTCATGCGCGGTGCCTCGACGGTTTCGGAATATCGGGGCCTGCCGGAGCAGGAAGCCTTCGATATCGAATACTGGCTGCTGGAAGAGGCGAAGCTCCAGCGCATGCCGAAGCCGAAGAGCCTTGCCGGCCGGGTGGCTTTCGTCACCGGCGGCGCCGGCGGCATCGGCCGGGCGACGGCCGCCCGCCTTGTCGGCGAGGGCGCCTGCGTGGTGCTTGCCGATATCGATCAGGCAGCACTCGAAAGCACAGAGGCCGACTTCGTCAAGAAATACGGTGCTGATGCCGTGCGCAGCGTCCGGCTCGACGTTACCAAGGAAGATGCGGTGATCGCCTCCTTCGCGGAAGCTTCGGTCGAATTCGGCGGCGTCGATATCCTCGTCTCGAATGCCGGCATTGCCTCCTCCGCGCCGATCGAAGCCACCGAGCTTTCGACCTGGAACCGCAATATCGACATTCTGGCGACTGGCTATTTCCTTGTCTCGCGGGAGGCGTTCCGTCTGTTCCGCCGCCAGGCGCTCGGCGGCAACATTGTCTTCGTTGCCTCGAAGAACGGCCTTGCCGCTTCGCCGAACGCGTCTGCCTATTGCACGGCAAAGGCCGCCGAAGTCCATCTCGCCCGCTGCCTGGCGCTGGAAGGCGCGGATGCCGGCATCCGCGTCAACACTGTCAACCCGGATGCGGTGCTGCGCGGTTCGAAGATCTGGAGCGGCGAATGGCGCGAGCAGCGCGCCGCCTCCTCGAAGATCGAGGTCGATGATCTCGAGGAACATTACCGCAAGCGTTCGATGCTGAAGCTCAACGTGTTTCCGGAGGATATCGCCGAGGCGATCTACTTCCTCGCATCGGACCTTTCGGCAAAATCAACCGGCAATATCATCAATGTCGACGCCGGCAACGTGCAGAGCTTTACGCGGTGATTTTTGACGGGCGGATGCGTCTGCCCCTCACCCTAACCCTCTCCCCGTCTTGACGGGGAGAGGGGACTTGCCCAACGAAATGTTGGAGTAGGACAGAGACGGCGCGGCATATTCCCTTCTGCCCCTCACAACGGGGAGAAGGTGCCGGCAGGCGGATGAGGGGCGGCCCCACGGCAGTTCCAATGTAGAAATTGCAGAACCGGGAGGACAAAATGGCCGAGTTCAGGATCGCGCAGGATCTCGTCGCGAGCGAGAACGACAAGCGGGCAGCCGCACTGAAAGCCGATTATGAGGCGCTGGGCGCCATACTTGCGCGCCGCGGCGTCGATATCGAAGCCATCACCCGCAGGGTCGCGGAATTCTTCGTCGCCGTTCCTTCTTGGGGTGTCGGCACCGGCGGCACGCGCTTTGCCCGCTTCCCGGGCGCCGGCGAGCCACGCGGCATCTTCGACAAGCTCGACGATTGCGCCGTCATCAATCAGCTGACGCAGGCGACACCGACCGTCTCGCTGCATATTCCCTGGGACAAGGCGGACGCCAAGGAATTGAAGGCCAAGGGCGATGCGCTCGGCCTCGGCTTCGACGCGATGAATTCGAACACCTTCTCCGACGCGCCGGGACAGGCCCATTCCTACAAATACGGCTCTCTCAGCCACACCGACGCGGCGACGCGCGCGCAGGCGGTGGAGCACAATCTCGAATGCATCGAGATCGGCAAGGCGATCGGCTCCAAAGCGCTGACGGTCTGGATCGGCGACGGATCGAACTTCCCCGGCCAGAGCAATTTCACCAAGGCATTCGAGCGTTACCTCGCCTCGATGGCCGACATTTACAAGGCGCTGCCCGACGACTGGAAGCTGTTCTCCGAGCACAAGATGTATGAGCCGGCCTTCTATTCGACGATCGTACAGGACTGGGGCACCAACTATCTGATCGCCCAGACGCTCGGCCCCAAGGCCCATTGCCTTGTCGATCTCGGCCACCATGCGCCGAACACCAATATCGAGATGATCGTTGCCCGCCTGATCCAGTTCGGGAAGCTCGGCGGCTTCCACTTCAACGATTCGAAATATGGCGACGACGATCTCGATGCCGGCGTAATCGATCCCTATCGGCTGTTCCTGGTGTTCAACGAGCTGGTCGATGCCGAGCAGCGCGGCGTCAACGATTTCAATCCGGCACATATGATCGACCAGTCCCACAATGTCACCGATCCGATCGAGAGCCTGATCAACAGCGCCAACGAAATCCGCCGCGCCTATGCGCAGGCGCTCCTCGTCGATCGCAAGGCGCTCGAGGGCTATCAGCAGGACAATGACGCGCTGATGGCGTCGGAAACGCTGAAGCGCGCCTATCGCGCCGATGTCGAACCGATCCTTGCCGAGGCGCGCCGTCGCGCCGGCGGGGCGATCGACCCGATCGCCGCCTACCGCGCCAGTGGCTACCGCAAAAAGGTGGCGGCCGAGCGTCCGGCATCGGTTGCCGGCGGCGGCGGCATCATCTGAGCTGCCGGGCTGAATAGAAGTGTGGTCGCCGGCAGCGCCGGGTGAAACGCTGCCGGCAATCGCCGATCACGGTTTCCAGGCGCCGGCGATCTGACGGGTTGCGATGTTCAACCGGTTCCAGACATTGATGTTGGCGATGGCGATGACGAGAGCCGCAAGGCTGCGGCCGTCATAATGCCGGGTCGCCTCGTCCCAGATCTCGTCCGGCACCGGGTCGGCACGGTCGCTGGTGCGGGTCACAGCCTCGGTCAGCGCAAGGGCTGCTCGCTCGGCATCGCTATAATAGGGGGCGTCGCGCCAGCCGGCGACGGCAAAGAGCCGCTCATCCGTCTCACCGTGTTTGCGGGCAATGCGCCAATGACCATCGATGCAGACGCTGCAGCCGTTGATCTGGCTGGCGCGCAGATTGACGAGTTCGAGCAGCTTTGGCGAAAGGCCCGTTTCGGTCGGCACCTTGCCGAGTGCATTGAGCGCCTGCATGGCTTGTGGAAGCACGAGGGCGGGATTTCCCATTCTCTCCTGCATGATATGTCTCCTTGATGCGTTCAGGGTGCGACGATCCGCCGGCGCTGTCACACCGGCCCGGTTTCATTCGTCATTGATGTGACGGAACGCAGCGAAGGAATGTGACGGATGAACGAGAATAATTGGCTGGCCGATCAATTCGAGGCGAACCGGGCGCATCTGAAAGCGGCCGCCTATCGCATGCTCGGCTCGCGCAGCGAGGCCGAAGACGCCGTTCAGGAGGCTTGGCTGCGGCTCACCCGTGCGGATAGGACTGACGTAGGCAATCTCGGCGGCTGGCTGACGACGGTGGTGGCTCGTATCTGCCTCGATATGCTGCGTGCCCGCAAGACCCGGCGCGAGGAGCCGCTGGAGATGCCAGTCCATGCAGCGATCGCCGATCCTGCCAAGGATCCGGAGCGCGACGCCGCATTCGCCGATTCGGTGGGCGTGGCGCTGCTCGTCGTGTTGCAGACGGTGGCGCCTGCCGAACGGGTTGCCTTCGTGCTGCACGACATGTTCGATCTTCCCTTCGACGAAATCGCGCCGATTATCGGCCGATCATCCGCCGCCGCCCGTCAGCTCGCGAGCCGTGCCCGCCGCAGGGTGCAGGGCGTGGACGAGACGCCGGATGTCGATCTCGGCCGCAAGCGAACGATTGCGGAGGCCTTTCTAACGGCTTCGCGCAGCGGTGATCTGCAGGCGCTGATTGCCGTGCTTGCCCCAGATGTCGTGTTTCGGCTGGACGCGACGGCGGCGCGTTTCGGGGCCTTCGGCGAAACGCGCGGCGCATCCGAAGTGGCAGAGTTGTTCAAGGGCCGGGCGCAGGCGGCAGAGATCGCCATCGTCGACGGCGAGCTTGGCTTCGTCGTGCGCATCGCGGGTCAGATTCGCGTCGTAGTAGCGTTTACCATCGCCGGAGACAGGATTGCGGCCATCGAAGCCATCGCCGATCCCGACCACCTCGAACGGCTTGACTACTCAATCCTGCGAGATTGAAATCGCTGGAAAAATTTGCCGCTCCTTGGCGGGAGCGCGGTTGAGAACGAGCGCGCTGCCGCCACTGCCGTGCGGCTAGCGACGCTTCATTTCTCTTGACAGCAGTCTCTTCGGCTTTATTCTATTATAAGGATTTATATAGCATAACTATGGAATTTGGAAATATGATCATATCGGGCGACCGGACGAAGAAGCCACTTCTCCTCACCAATGTCAGACCGATGGCGTTCGGTGCGGGCGCATCCGAGGGGGTGATCGACATTCTCGTCAATGCTGACGGCCGCATCGCCGGGATTGGTCCGTCGCTTCCGGCCTCTGAGGATGTGACACGCGTCGACGGCAAGGGTGCCTTCATTTCGCCGGGCTGGATCGATCTACACGTACACATCTGGCATGGCGGCACCGATATCTCCATCCGCCCCTCCGAATGCGGTCTCGAGCGCGGCGTCACCACCCTGGTCGACGCCGGTTCGGCCGGCGAGGCAAATTTCCATGGCTTCCGCGAGTATATCATCGAGCCCTCACGCGAACGCATCAAGGCCTTCCTGAACCTCGGCTCGATCGGCCTCGTCGCCTGCAACCGCGTCGCCGAGCTCAGGGATATCAGGGATATCGATCTCGACCGGATTCTCGAAGTCTACGCCGAAAACAGCGAGCACATCGTCGGCATCAAGGTGCGCGCCAGCCACGTCATCACCGGCTCCTGGGGCGTCACTCCCGTCAAGCTCGGCAAGAAGATCGCCAAGATCCTGAAAGTGCCGATGATGGTCCATGTCGGCGAACCGCCGGCACTTTACGACGAAGTGCTCGAAATTCTCGGCCCCGGCGACGTCGTCACCCACTGCTTCAACGGCAAGGCCGGTTCGAGCATCATGGAGGACGAGGATCTTTTCAATCTCGCCGAGCGCTGCGCCTCCGAAGGCATCCGCCTCGACATCGGCCATGGCGGCGCCTCCTTCTCCTTCAAGGTCGCCGAAGCGGCGATCGCGCGCGGGCTTCTGCCGTTCTCGATCTCGACCGATCTGCACGGCCATTCGATGAACTTTCCGGTCTGGGATCTGGCAACGACGATGTCGAAGCTGCTCAGCGTCGGCATGCCCTTCGACAAGGTCGTGGAAGCCGTCACCCATGCGCCGGCCTCCGTCATCAAGCTGCCGATGGAGAACCGACTTTCCGTCGGCGCGCCAGCCGAATTCACGATTTTCGACCTCGTCGATTCCGAGCTCGAAGCAACGGATTCCAATGGCGATGTCTCGGTCCTCAGCAAGCTGTTCGAGCCGCGCTTTGCGGTGATGGGCGCCGAAGCGTTCACAGCCAGCCGGTACGTGCCGCGGGCGCGAAGGCTCGTGCGTCACAGCCACGGCTATTCCTACAGATAAATCCGGTGGCGCGGCAGGTGTCAGCGGTTGCGCCAACCCATCAGTTTTTCGATCCGTTCCGCCGAATTGCGCACATGCGCCGTATAATGGTTCTCATCGGAAAAGGCCTTCTGCTCCGGCAGCACGATCGAAATGGTGGCGACGCACTGGCCGGCGCGATCGCAGATCGGCGAGGCGATGCAGGCGACCGCATAGTCGGATTCTCCGGCCTGGATCGACAGGCGCGCCTCGAAGGCCTTGCCGGCCGCTTCCGACAGGGTGCTCGGATCGATCTCGGCGCGGCCGGTCGGTGATGAGCGGGCGCAGCGTTTGAAAAGCTCGATGCGTTCCTCTTCGGGGAGGTGGCCGACGAGCAGGCGGCCTGATGCCGTCCAGTTGAGCGGCACCCGGGTGCCGACGCGCGACGCCACCTGGAAATGGCTCGGACCGTCGGCCATGGCAAGCACCAGCATGTAATCGCCGTCACGGCCGCAGACCTGCACGGTTTCGCCGGCCTGGCGACAGAGATCGTGCATTTCATGAGTGGCAATGCTCATGAAATCCAGAGATCGCGCATAGGCGAGACCATAGTGATAAAGCCGGGCGCCGAGCCAGATCGAGCCGTCCGCCTGGCGCGTCAGCATGTTCTTCTCGACGAGGTCGTCGACGATGACGTAGACCGTCGATAGCGGCGCCTTCACCGCCTTGGCGATGGCATAGACGCCGGCCGGCGATCCTGTCTCATAGAGATGATCGATCACCTGAAGAGCGCGGTCGATGCCGCTGACGCGGGCGCGGCGCGTGCCCTTGCCGCCGGCTTCGCCGGCAAGGCTCTCATCTTCGGAGTAAACTGCGGGCGATGTCTTTCCGTCCAATTCCATGCACCTCATGAACACTGCAGCCATATTACATTACTATGGCACAATGGTCGCTGTGGCAAATCGCAACATCTTGTAGGTTGATCGTCTGTGCGGATGTGGTGGCGGTGGAACCGGGAGACTGCGTGATATCCGCATCCGCCGACCGCCGACCGCCGACCTCATAACAGGCAGACGCGCTCCGATGATGCTCCAGGCTTTTGCCAGCCCCTTGTCGAGCGTGACGAGCGTGGCGTCGCTACCGATTGCGACGGCGAGATGCAGTGCGTCACCGGCACGAAGACCGAGATTGAAAAGCGATCTGGCCGCAACGCCGTTGGAACAACCAGCCGCAGCCTGAGTTTGTCCCTCAACTCAGGAGGCTATAATGACACAATATCCAACACCCCCTTTCCCATCCCAGAAACAGCCGATGCCGGGTTTCACGGCACAGATGGATCCGGTTCCCGACCATGGTGAAAAAACCTATCGCGGATCCGAACGGCTCAAGGGCAAGCGGGCGATCATTACCGGTGGCGACAGCGGCATCGGCCGGGCAGTGGCAATCGCCTATGCCCGGGAAGGCGCAGATCTGGTGATCTCCTATCTTGACGAGGATGAGGATGCCGACGAGACGAAGCGGCTCGTTGAACAGGCGGGGCGCAAGGCCGTGCTCGTCAGTGGCGACATCCAGGATCCGGCCCATTGCCGGCAAATTGTCGAGACGGCGGTCAAGGAGCTCGGTGGTATCGACATTCTCGTCAACAATGCCGCGCACCAGGCAAGCTTCAAGAGCATTGACGAGATCAGCGACGAGGAGTGGGAGCTGACCTTCAAGGTCAACATCCATGCGATGTTCTACCTGACCAAGGCGGCCGTCGCCCATATGAAGCCCGGCAGCGCCATCATCAATACGGCTTCGATCAATTCGGACAATCCGAACCCGACGCTGCTGGCCTATGCCACGACCAAGGGCGCAATCCAGAATTTCACCGCCGGCCTGGCTCAGCTTCTGGCCGAGAAGGGCATTCGCGCCAATGCCGTGGCGCCGGGCCCGATCTGGACGCCGCTCATCCCGTCGACGCTGCCCGAAGATAGCGTCAGCAATTTCGGCAAGCAGGTGCCGATGAAGCGGCCGGGCCAGCCGGCCGAACTGGCCACGGCCTATGTCATGCTGGCCGATCCCTTGTCGAGCTATGTCTCGGGCACGACAATCGCGGTCACCGGTGGCAAACCGATCCTCTAAACCGGTTTGCCGTAGCCGCCGCCGGTCGGCGTCGTGACGATCACGGCGTCGCCGGCGGCGAGCATTGCCTGGTCGCAGCCTTCCAGCCTTTCGACCGTGCCGTCGCTGCGACGAACCTCCGTTTTTCCCAATTGCCCGTCTTCCCCGCCGAAGAGGCCGAAAGGCCGGATCGTTCGGTGCGAGGAGAGAATGCTGCAATCCATCGCTTGCAGGAAGCGGATGGTGCGCTCGGTCCCGCCGCCGGAACTATATTGGCCCTTGCCCCCGGAGCCGCGGCGGATGTGAAAATCTTCCAGCACGACGGGAAAGCGGAATTCCAGCACCTCGGGATCGGTCAGCCGTGAGTTGGTCATATGGGTGTGCACGCCGTCGGCGCCGCTGAAGCCGGTGCCGTCATTGAGCAGGCCGGCGGGGCCGCCGGAGCAGATTGTCTCGTAATATTGGTAGGTGACGTTGCCGAAGGTCAGGTTGTTCATCGACCCTTGGGCGGCTGCCAGCGTTCCGAGCGCCCCGAAGAGCGCATTCGTCACATGCTGGCTGGTCTCGACATTGCCGGCGACGACGGCGGCCGGATAGGCCGGGCGCAGCATCGATCCGTCCGGCACGACGATCCGGATCGGCCGCAGGCAGCCGGCATTCATCGGGATCGGCTGCTCGACCATGACGCGGAAGACATAGAGCACCGCGGCGCGCGTCACCGGTTCCGGCGCATTGAAATTGGTCGGTTGCTGGGCGCTCGTGCCGGTGAAATCGACCGTTGCCTCGCGCGCCTTCCGGTCGACGGTGATCTTCACCTTGATGACGGCGCCCTGATCGGTGGGATAGGAGAATTCGCTGTCGCTGAGGCGGGCGATCACCCGGCGAACGCTCTCCTCGGCATTGTCCTGGACATGGCCCATATAGGCTTCGACGACGTCGAGCCCGAAATGGGCGACCATCTTGCGCAGTTCCTGAACGCCCTTTTCGTTGGCCGCGATCTGCGCCTTCACGTCGGCGAGGTTCTGGGCCGGGTTGCGGGCGGGGTAGGGATGGTCCCGCAGCATTGCCGCAAATTCGCTCTCACGGAAACGGCCTTTGTCGACCAGCAGGAAATTGTCGATCAGCACGCCTTCCTCATCGACCTTGGTCGCCCGCGGCGTCATCGAACCAGGTGCCTTGCCGCCGATGTCGGCATGATGGCCGCGCGAGGCGACGTAAAACAGGATGGTCTCGCCGGCGTCGTCGAACACCGGCGTGACGACGGTGATGTCGGGCAGATGCGTGCCGCCGTTGTAAGGCGCATTGAGCGCGAAGACATCGCCCGGTCGAATGCGGCCTTCGTTGAGCCGGATGATCGTTTCGACCGAGCGATCCATCGATCCCAGATGCACGGGCATATGCGGCGCATTGGCGACGAGTGCGCCGGTGCGGTCGAAGACGGCGCAGGAGAAATCGAGCCGCTCCTTGATATTGACCGAGTGAGCAGTGTTCTGCAGCGTCACGCCCATCTGCTCGGCGATCGCCATGAACAGATTGTTGAAGACTTCGAGCATGACGGGGTCGGCGCTGGTGCCGATCGCCGAATTGCGGGAAAGCGCGATCTCGCGGGTGAGAACGATATGGTCGTGGCCGGTCAGGCGCGCCTGCCAGCCGGTCTCGACGACGATCGTCTGATGCGCTTCGATGATGAGGGCCGGCCCCTTGACGACTGCACCCGGCTTCAGCGCATCACGCCTGAAAATGCCGGCCTCATGCCAGCTTCCGCCGGAATAGAAGCGGGTCGTGCGCAGCGCTTGCGGTGCGAAGCTCCCCGCCTGCACGTTCATCTCCTCGACATCGGCGCCGCCGCCGATGCCTTCGACTTCGATGGAGTCGACGACGACAGGCCGGTCTTCGAAGATGAAGCCGAACTGCTTCTTGTGGGCGGCGGCAAAGGCTTGCGTCATCTCCTCCTGCGGCCCGAAGGCGACGGGCAGGGCGGTGTCGGTGCCCTTATATTGCAGGTGCAGCCGGATGACGACCTCCATGTCGCCGGCTTCGACGCCCTGCAGCATCAGTTCCCTGCGCACCTCTTTCTCCAGTTCGGTCCGGATACCGCCGATCGCCGGCAGGGCGGCGGCTAGTTCGGCCAGCACCGCGCGCTGGCGTGTGGCGCGGATATCGGCGAGCCCCATGCCATAGGCCGAAAGAATGCCGGAGAAGGGGTGGATCAGCACCGTTTTCATGCCGAGGCTGTCGGCGACCAGGCAGGCATGCTGGCCGCCGGCGCCGCCGAAACAGGTGAGCGCATAGTCGGAAACGTCGTAACCGCGCTGGACGGAGATCTTCTTGATGGCGTTGGCCATATTCTCGACAGCGATAGCGAGGAAGCCGTCGGCCACCTCTTCCGCCGTCCGGCCGCCGCCGATATCCTGCGCCATCTCGGCAAAGGCGGCGCGCACCGCCTCGGCGTCGAGCGGCTGGTCTTGCTCCGGCCCGAAGATTGTGGGGAAGAACTCCGGCAGCAGCTTGCCCGTCATGATATTTGCATCAGTAACAGCAAGCGGCCCGCCGCGGCGATAGGATTTCGGGCCGGGCGTGGCACCCGCCGACTCCGGGCCGACGCGGAAGCGTGAACCGTCATAGCTCAGGATCGAGCCGCCGCCGGCTGCGACGGTATGGATCTTCATCATCGGCGCGCGCATGCGCACACCGGCGACCTCGGTCTCGAAAGCGCGTTCCAGCTCGCCGTCATAGTGCGAAACGTCCGTCGAGGTGCCGCCCATGTCGAAGCCGATCATCCTGTCGAAACCGGCGATGCGCGAGACCTCGACCGCGCCGACCACCCCGCCCGCGGGTCCGGAGAGGATTGCATCCTTTCCCTGGAAGAGATGCGCGTCGGTCAGTCCGCCCGAGGACTGCATGAACATCAGCTTCGGGCCCTTTCCTTCGACCGCGCCGAGCTCGACGGCGACCTGATCGACATAGCGCCGGAGAACCGGGGATAGATAGGCATCGACGACGGCCGTGTCGCCGCGGCCGACAAGCTTGATCAGCGGTGAAACCACATGCGAGGGCGAGATCTGCGTGAAGCCGATGGCGCGCGCGATGGCGGCGGCCTGCTGTTCGTGCTCGGGATAGCGGTAGGCATGCATGAAAACGATTGCGACGGCGCGCAGTCCCCGCGCATAGGCGGCTTCAAGCGCGTGCCGCAGATCATCTTCTAAGAGCGGGCGTTCCACCGTGCCGTCCGCCAGTACGCGCTCGTCGGCCTCGATCACATCGGCGTAGAGCAGTTCCGGTTTGACGATTTTCTTGGCGAAGATGTCGGCGCGCGCCTGATAGCCGATCTCCAGCGCATCGCGAAAGCCCTTCGTCGTCACCAACAGGGTCGGATCACCCTTGCGTTCGAGAAGTGCATTGGTGGCGACCGTCGTTCCCATCTTCACGGCGCCGATGAGCTCGGAAGGGATCGTCTGGCCGGGCTTGAGGCCGAGCAATTCGCGGATGCCATGAACCGCCGGGTCGCGATAGGCTTCCGGATTTTCCGAAAGCAGCTTGTTCGCGACGAGCGAGCCGTCGGGGCGGCGGGCGACGATATCGGTGAAGGTGCCGCCGCGATCGATCCAGAAATCCCACTGCCCGCTCATCGTCCGGCCTCCCGTTGAATTGAAAAATCATTGACGATTTATCGATAAAATGTCAACGTTGAGCTGTTGATCGTGGAGGGATGGAATGGCAGATGAATGCGGGCAACCGGAAATCGGGCCGATCGTCTCCTCCTCGCATCTCGCCGACGGCGCGCTTCCCGTTCTGTCGGAACTGGAATTTGGGCTCATCCTCGCCGGCAATGCCTTCGACCGCTGGATGGTGCGCTGCATGACGGCGGCGGGCGAACCCGGCTGCGCTGCGATCGACGTGCTGGTGCTGCATTCGGTGGCGCACCGGCGGCGGCCGAAGCGGCTCGGCGATCTCTGCAGCGTGCTCGGCGTCGAGGATACGCATCTGGTGATTTATGCGCTCAAGAAGTTGGAAAAGCGCGGCCTCGTGAAAAGCGCGCGGGCAGGCAAGGAGAAGTTGATCATCGCTACCGACAAGGGCGTTGAAACCTGCCTGAGATACCGTGCGGTGCGCGAAGCGTTGCTGGTGGAATCAATGAAGGGGCTCGGGCTCGATGCCGGCTCGACATCGGCAGTGGCAGCGATGCTGAGGGCACTTTCCGGCCACTACGATCAAGCAGCAAGGGCCGCCGCCTCTTTATGACGACAGCCCTTGTCGGGGGCAGGGAGAGATCCCCCGGGTTCAAGCGGCTTTTCAGCCGAAGCAGGGGATGGCCGGCAGATTGGCGCGGCTCGCAAGCGCTCCGATCATCTTGCCCACCGGCGTCGGGCGCGGTTGACCTTTGTCGGCGGCCGTCTCCAGGAGTTGCTTGAAGTCCTCAAGCTTCACGCCGTCGGCGCGCAACACCATGGCGATCAGGGGGTCGCGAAGGGCTTCGGATATCGTCAGGTCGTCTCTGGTCTTTCTCATGGCTTGTCCTCCTTTCGTGGGCGGTCGCCCGTGTTCCACATCCGCCGCCAACCCTCTGCGTTGACTTTCGCGGCCTGTGGTGTTACCGGTAAGTAACAATGCTGTTGTTACCGATCGGTCACATTGATGTCAAGGACTTCGTCCGCAAAAAAATCAGAAACTTCGAATGAAATCTCCGCAACCGTTTCAGAAGATCGCATCCCGCCGCGGGAGCGCATCGTCTCGACGGCCGTGGAGCTTTTCCGCGAGCGCGGCATCCGCGGCATTGGCGTCGATGCCATCGCCGACGCCGCCCTGACCAACAAGATGACGCTCTACCGGCATTTCGGCTCGAAGGACGAACTCGTCTGCGAGACGTTGCGGCGCGCCTCCGAAAAGGCCAATGCCATCTGGCGCGATCTGGAGGCCGCCCATCCCGGCGATCCCCGCGCCCAGCTCGGCGCCTGGGTGGAGATGCGGGCGCAGTGTCTGAACGGCGAGCCCGCTGGCTGCGATCTCGCCAACGCCGCCATCGAGCTCAAGGGGGAGGGTCATCCCGCCCATGAAGTGATCGAACGGCACAAGGCCGAACAACGCGATCGCCTCGCCGCGCTCTGTTCGGCAGCCGGTGCGCGCGAACCTCAACTTCTTGCCGATACGCTGACGCTGCTGCTCGAAGGCGCGCGCGTCAGTCGCCAAACGATGGGCGCCGCCGGCTGTTGCGGCCATTTCGCCAAGGCCTGCAGAGCAGCGATCGCTTCTTTCACCTGATAGACCGGAACCTTACCGCCTCCACATCGTTTTCCCATCACCGGACGATGTGGAGACCGGGAGATGAACCACGTCTATCTCAAGCGGCTATATGCCAGACGCGCCGAGCTCGAAGCCAAGCTCGAGCTTCACGAGGCGCGCTATTGTTTTGGCGAGGAAGAGGTCGATGACGGCACCGACAGCGACCTGCGTCAGCGATTGAGCGAGGTCTCCGAGGAGATCGCCGCGCTGGAGAACAGGTCGGACAGAGCCTTTTCGGGGTAGGTCACCGAAGCTGCAACTGCTGTCGGATCATGGGCAAAGCCATGGTCAGGAGCGTCGCGAAAACCATGATGACGCCATAGGGTATCTTCCGGCTCGCCCGAATTTCCTCGATACGTATGAAAAAGGCGAGATGCGCGACTGCCAGCGGCACCGGCAGCCGCAGGACCAGCAGCGTCACGATGCCGAGGACAAGCAGCAGCACCGCGAACGGCATCATTCCGTGCCAGCCGATAAAAAGGCCGATCGGCAGGAAAAGCTTGGCGTCTCCTGCGCCAAACAGGCGGAACGCCCAGAGAGCCACCCCAAGCATGAACATCAGCAGACCGGCCGCGATGTCGCCGCCGATTCCGCTCGAGGCAAACAGCGCCGCGCCGACATCATCCGAGCCAAGTATCAAGGCCACTGCCCGCAGTGCACAAAGTGTTACGAGCGCCAGCACGACGGCATTGGGGATTTTCCATGTACGGAAATCGGTCCA
Organism: Rhizobium sp. NLR10b; assembly: GCF_019685435.1. Taxonomy (NCBI): domain Bacteria; kingdom Pseudomonadati; phylum Pseudomonadota; class Alphaproteobacteria; order Hyphomicrobiales; family Rhizobiaceae; genus Rhizobium; species Rhizobium sp. NLR10b. The sequence goes on from NZ_JABDWV010000001.1 coordinate 400,715, forward strand.
GGCCGCGTAGAGAAAAAGAAATACTGCAAGAGAACTAGTAACATTGACCATTTGCAGCATAGGCTTCGACCTTTTCGGCTATTTTAAGCTTATTGTGTAGGCTAGGTTCACTCGATTACGGCAAAATTGTCGATTTTTACGGCCGGTTCTTTCATCCCAGTTTTAACCATAAAGTATAGATATCGCCCGTTCGCCTACAAAAGATTTGACTAAATTAGAATTAACAGATTATTAATATTTCCAGTCGAAGGGGCGGTCTCGACGACAAAGTGCCGGGGAAATACGGCGCACCACTTACCTGGGAGGTAATTCTCGATGAAAGCATTTGTAAATAGCGTACGCGCTTTCGCGCGGGAAGAAGATGGCGTCGCACTTACCGAATACCTCATTCTGCTTGCCTTGCTGGTTGGCGGGGTGATCACGGCGGTGACACTGGCCGGCACCAATCTGAGTGCGGTCTGGACGGCATGGGCAGGGTGGTTCACGACCGCGCTGGCTGTCCCGGCCTGATATTGGCGTTCGACGAAGGGAGGGGTTTTTGTTAACCCCTCTCTTCTAAATTAGAAATAATGAATGGATGCACTCCGTCCAGTGTAGCGAGTAACCGCGATGCGTTCTTCAACGATTTTAAGTCTCGTTATTGCATTTGTACTCGCCGCCGCCGCAGTTTTCGGGATGCGCGCGTATCTCTCCGATCAGAAGGCCCGACTGCTGGCGATGAACGGCGTGAAGGCCGAGGAAAGGACACTTGTGGTCGCCGCCACGCCAATGCGCTTCGGCGACCGGATTCGATCCGAAAACCTCAGGGCCATTCCCTGGCCCTCCAATGAAACACCCGCAGGCTCGTTCGTCAGCATCGATCTGGTCGTCGGCAACGATGCCCAGCCGCGTTATGCCATGGCGGCGATCGATCCGGGCGAGCCGGTTCTATCCTCGAAAATCACCGGTACCGGCGAACGCGCCACGCTGTCGGCGGCGCTCGACCAGGGCATGAAGGCGGTCTCCATCCGGGTCAACGACGTGCTCGGCGTTGCCGGGTTCGTAAGGCCTTCCGATCGCGTCGACGTGCTTCTGACGCGGGTCGTGCGCGGACCGGCCGGCAACGATCAGACCTTCGTCGACGTGCTGCTGCAAGGCGTCAAGGTGCTGGCGGTGGACCAGACGGCCGACGAGCGCAAGGACGAGCCATCCGTCGTCAAGACCGTGACCTTTGAGGTCACGACCGACGAGGCGCAGCGCCTTACCCTCGGCTCCAGTATCGGCACGCTCTCACTGGCGCTCCGCAATGTTGCCTCTTCCTCTATCGAGCAGACCCGGCCGATCACCGTCGCCGACCTCGGTGGCGGGGCGATGGCGACAGAACTGGGCAAGGATTTGGAAAAGAAGTTGCCAGAACCCGAGAAACAAGTGCAGATTGTGGAGCAAAGGGTCGAACCGGTGTTGCCGGTTGAGCCGAAGTGGGTGACAGTGGGGGTCTGGAACACGACGAAGCGCGAGGAGCACCGAGTCGGCCTGGTCCAGTGATGTTTATACGGCATGCCGCAGGTGCGGCTAGCCGAATGAGGGGGCTAAAGCAGGCATGGCGAGCGGCAAGAGAAGAATCGCAGGGACGAAAAGCCTTGCGGCATTAGCGGCAGTGTTTTCGGCCTGTGTGTGTTTGGCCCCTGGATTTGCCGGCTGCGCCAACGCACAGGAAAAGTCCGTCACTTTAGGCGAATCGGTCCAGCACGTGACGCTGCCTCCGAACGAGACGCTGACGCTCAACACCGGGCAGCCCTTCGGGGATCTCGTCATCGGCAGCGCCGATATGATCGACGTGGTGCCACTTTCCGACCGCTCGCTGTTCATTCGCGGCAAAAAGATCGGCGCCACCAATATCTCGGTCTATGGCGAAGACAAGTCGCTTCTCGGCGTCATCGACATCCGCGTTGCCAGCGATTTCAGCGAAGTCGCCTCCGCCATTCGCTCTGCCGCGCCCTCGGCTCGGGTCAGGGTCATCAACTCCAACGATCGCATTCGCCTGACAGGCTTCGTCCGCGACGGCATCGAACTGCAGCGGGTGATGGAAATCGCCCAGTCCTATTCCGACCAGCCGGTACTGAACCAGTTGCGCGTCAGTGACAGCCAGCAGGTGATGCTGGAGGTCCGGGTCATCGAAGCCTCGCGCCAGACGGGTCGTGACCTCGGGATCGGTTGGTCCGGGCACGGCAACAACGGAATCGGCAAGGCAACGACCAGCCAGGGTATCACCGTGGACGATGACGGCAACCTGGTCCGTAGCCTCCTCGATCCCAAGGGTGCGGCAACGGGGGCGCTGCCCTTCGGCCAGTTGATCGCCAAGGTGCTGGAAATCTCGGGCGGCCACATCGATGTGGTGATCAACGCCCTCGAGCAGAAGGGACTGGTGCGTCGCCTGGCGCAGCCGAACCTCATCGCCATGAGCGGCTCGACCGCCAGCTTCCATGCCGGCGGTGAGGTGCCGATCCTGAAGACGACGAACAACGGCACGACGGTCGCCACCGAGACGGACTATCGCCCCTTCGGTGTGCGGCTGACCTTCAAGCCGGTGGTTCTTGATGATGGGCTGATCAATCTGGAGATCGAGCCCGAGGTTTCCGAGCTCGATCCGTCGATCAACGTCAACGGCAATCCGGGCTTCATCTCGCGCGCGGCCAGCACCACGGTCGCGCTTCGCGACGGCCAGAGCTTTGCCTTGGCCGGCCTGCTGCAGTCGATCAATGCCAAAGACATCCAGCAATTGCCCGGCCTCGGAAAGATACCAGTGCTCGGCGCACTATTCCGTTCGACGAGTTTCCAGAAGAAGGAATCCGACCTCGTCATCGTCGTCACGCCGCACATCGTTCGACCGGCCCGCCCTGGCGAGGATCTCTACAGTCCGCTCGACCAGACGCGTTCGTCCAACGACCTCGAGCTTTTTGCGCTCGGTGTCATGGAAGTCGACAAGGACATGCTCCGACGCTTTCGCAATGGCGAAGGTGTGACTGGGCCCTATGGCCATCGTCTCGACCTGAACCAGGGAGTCCAAGCCGTTGCTACAAAACGCTAAGCGCGTCCTTTTCGTCCTTGCAGCCGCCGGCCTCGCTTCCGGCTGCGCCGACTACATGAACCATCGCGACACGATCACCTTCGGGCTCGGCAATGCCGTGGAAGCAAACAAGGCCATCCACATTCAGGACCCGTTCCCGCCGGAAGCCCAGCGAACGCAAATCGCAAGCGACGGCAAGGTGATCCGCAGGGTGGTCACTCAATATCAGAACGGCGGGTTGGGCGTTGTTCAGCCGTCGCCGGCCATGGGGGCGAATGGGGCCTCCAACGGGGCGACCGCCAGCCAATAGGCTGGCGAAAGGCATGAACTGCGGCAGTGCGCCGGAGGGAAAATGCACGAAACGGGGTCATCACGGCGATAGCGCCGTGATGGGGGGACGCCAATGCTCAGCAGGGTTGTCAGACGGTTCTGGAACGATCATCGCGGCTATGTCATCGCCTTGACGCTCATCGCCATGCCAATGCTTCTCGGCTTTTCGCTGCTGATCATCGATGTCGGTCGCAGCAGCAACCTGCATACCGATCTCCAGAACGCCGTCGATGCGATGGCGCTGGCCGGGGCCCGCGAACTCGATGGCCGCGATGATGCCATTACGAGGGCGCAGACGGCGATCGAGAAAATCGCCAACAGCGCGGCCTTTTCCGGCGGCGGAACCGGCATGTCGCTTGGTTCGAATATCAGCGTGACCTATGACGCCGGCAACGATGCCGGAAGCACTGTTACCGTGCTTTTTCTGAAGGATATCCCGGCGAACGACGATACATCAATCCCGGCTTCGATGGAAACGACAGTGGCCAGCGAAGCGTCCTATGCCTGGGTCGTCGCGAAGCCGCAAGCGATGCAGACGATCTTTCCGATCCCGGTCGGCTTTACCCGCGATACGATCAACATCGCCGCCGACGCCGTGGCGGTATATCACGCCAGTGCCTGCGACGTGACGCCGATCTACATCTGCAATCCGTTCGAGCCGGTGGGGAACACGAGTGAAAGCGCCAGCGAAACTGCAGCTACGGCCCTGCACACCAACTTTGCGGCCGGCAATCTCTATGGACGACAGATCGAGCTTCACAGCACCGCGGCATCCAATCCCGGTCCCGGCAATTTCGGCTTCCTGCGGACCCCCTTGGGCAATGGTGCGTCCGTGCTGGCGGAGGCTCTTGCCACCGGCAATCCCGGTACATGCTACACACAGGACAACCTCGATACCGAGACCGGCGCAAAGGCGGGGCCCGTCGAGGACGGGGTCAATACGCGCTTCGGCTTCTACTCCTCGTCGTTCAACAAGGCGAACGGAGATTATCGTTACCGGCCTGCCCAGAACGTGCGCTCCGCGCAGTCAATCAGCGGCAAGGGCAAGAAGGGCTGCGATACCTATAATCCAGTCATGGTCGGAGCCGTTGTCGGCGATGCGACCAAGGCCTTGCCGCTCGGCTATGGAGCGGGCATGACCTCGCTTGCCGGCGGCAAGATCAGCAGTGGCAACAATTGGAACTACACGACCTATTGGAATGTCGCGCAGGGCACGGCAGCGCCCTCGGTGAGCACGGTCCTCAGCAACTACTCCAGTTATCCCCCGCAGGCGACCGGAACGCCAGCACAGCCCTCCGCTTATGACGTCTATCGCTACGAGCTTGCAAACGCGGCTCTCATCAATCATGCCTCGGCGAATGGTGAGACCGGAACGCCGGCAACGGGTGGTCAGTGCTATGCCGGCCCGGACCTTTCGAACTATACGGCAGCCGAATATGGCGACCGCCGCGAGATTTTCTCGGCCATTGTCAATTGTGGCTATGAGGCTTCGGTCGGCCATCTGAACGGTCACAAGGCCACGCGCGCCGTTGCCTTCGCGCGCATGTTCCTGACCAAGCCGGCGATAAAGGATGCCGGCGAACGATACCTTTCCCTGGAGATGATCGACATCACCGGCAAGGGTGGTCGCGGTACGCTGGACGAATTCCTGCGGGAAGAATCGGAGCTGGTCAGATGATCGCGTTCCGCAATTTTATTCTGCATCGGCTTTGCCTCGGTTTCTGGCGGCGGGAGGAAGGCGCAGTGCTCGCCGAAGCGCTGCTCGCAATCCCCTTTGTGACGCTCTTTGCGGCTGGAATACTGGAGTTTGGCAGCATCTTCTGGCAGCGCATGCAGATCGACGCAGGCTTGCGCGATGCGGGGCGTTACCTTTCGCGCTGCCGACCGGCCTCGGGAACCTATGTGCCGACATGCAATCAGGCGACGGCCAAGACCATTGCTTTTTACGGAACGCAAACACCCGCGGCAGATGCTGAGCCCCGTGTCCCCGGCTGGAACGACCCTTCCGACATCACAATCAGTGCACCCGATGCGGACGGCAACATCACCATTTCCACTGCGCATCTCTATCAGAGTTCACCGGTATTCGCCTTTCTCGGACTCGACGCCATCACGATCAGTTCCTTCCATGAAGAGAGATACATCGGATGGTGACCTCCAGGGCAATCAAGGCATTCTGGCAGGATAGCAGTGGCGCCAGCCTTGTCGAAGCATTGCTGACCTTTCCGATCGTCATGCTGGTCTTCGCCGCCTTCATCGAGTTCGGCTATGCCATGTCGCAGTGGAATCAGACGGTCAAGGCACTGCAATATGGTGCCCGACTGGCGGCCGTATCAGATCCGCTGACAACCAATTTCGCTGCCGTTTTCCCGGTCGAAGCTGCCGATCCGCTCAACAACGGCAAAGCGACGCCGAACGATGCCACGATATCCTCGACCTGCGGACCGGCTCTTGCGAACTGCAGCACGGCGGCATTGAACCGGATTGTCCTCGGAAGCGACGGCGTTTGCAACGCGGGAACCGATCCCCACCCGGGCATTTGCGACCTAAACTGGCGCATCACGCCGGATAAGCTGATGGTCACCTATCAGCGATCGGGGCTCGGCTATTGGGGCCGCCCGGACGGGCCGGTGCTGACGATGCGGCTGGAGGTGCGCGACATCACCTTCGATCTGCCGATCCTCGGCGGGTTGCTGGGACTGAACGACGTCACCATCCCGGCCCATCCGGTGACGATCACGACGGAAGACCTGAAGACCTGCTCAACCTGCTGACTTCTTGTTACGCGTAGGAAAGCGAAAATGACAGCGCACATGAACATTGCCGCATCCACCAAGATCCTGGTTCTCTCCGACGACGCGGCCGCAGCGAGCTTCATGCTCGATACATTCGGGTCGCTTTCGCGTTACGATGTCCGCCATCTCTCGCTGAAGGCGCTCGGAGAAAAGGGCCGACTCGATCCGACGCAGTTCGGACTGATCGTTCTCGACGTCGACAACGGGGAATTGCTGCAGCAGCCGGAGCTCTTCGCGTTTCGCACCCGCTATCGGGACGTTCCGCTCGTCGTCGTCTCCGAAGACTTGCCGGACGACATGCTGCGGCTGCTCTTCCGCCTGAACGGCAATGACTGGCTGAAGAAGCCGCTCGAGCGCCGCGCCCTGATCGACATGATTTCGACCCATGCGCCAGGCACGGGCGCCAGCGACAGCCGGGTGCATGCCGTGGTCTCAGCCGTCGGTGGCGCGGGCGCCAGCATGATCGCTTCGTCGCTCGCGCATGTGCTGGCCCAGCCGACCAAGAATTCCACGCCGAGGATCGACTTGTTCGACACGGATTTTTGTTCTGGGGCGCTCGGCTATTATCTCAATCTTGTCAACGACTACGACTTGAAACCGGTCATCGCCAATCCTTCCCGGGTCGATCTCGAATTCATCGATCTTGTCCGAAAGCGGCATCCGGGCGGCTTTTCACTGCTGTCCTTCAAGCAGCCGTCAGTCCTTCTGGCGCCGAAGGGCGGTGAACTCGTGCTGCGTATGCTCGACGTGGCCGCCTTTGAGAGCGACCACACGATCGTCGACATCCCCTATTATGACACGCCGTGGAAATACGAGGTGCTCACTTCGGTCAACAGCATCTATATCGTCACAGAAATGACGGTCCCCGCGCTTTCTCATGCGAAGGATTTGTTTTCAAACCTGGTGCGGCTGCGAGGAAGTGCGGATCAGATATTCATCGTCATCAACAAATACCGCGCCAAGTTTTTTGGCCTCGGCCTGCGCCGACAACAAACGGAGAAGATATTCAAGGACATCCCGACGCACGTCATTGCGGATGACTGGGAGACTTTGAGCGAGGCGGTCAACCGCGGAGTGCTGCCGGTTCAGGTGAATTCCCGTGCGCGCTTCTGCGGCGCGGTCGGTAAACTTGGAGCATTGGTGCGATGAAGGCGATTGACAGTGGGTGCATAAGGTCCTGCGTCGGCCTTGTGTTTCTGGCCGTTCTGGCCGTCGCCGGGGATGCGGCGGCAGCCGGGCTAGTGCCGCGAAGCCTTGGGCCGACGACAAGCACGGTGGTGACGATCGAAAAAGGCTACGCGGCTGGAACGATCGTCATCGTCAGCGCGAACCGAACGCTGGATCTCGTCATCTCCGATGGACGGGCGATCCGTTACAAGATCGGCGTCGGACGAGATGGATTTCGCTGGAGCGGGACTGTCAAGGTTGGACGCAAGGCGGAGTGGCCCGACTGGCGCCCGCCTGCCGAGATGAAGGCGCGCGCAGCCGGGCTTCCGGACCTGGTGCCCGCCGGGCCGCTCAATCCCTTGGGCGCTCGCGGGATCTATCTCTTCAAGGGCGGGACCGACACGCTCTACCGCATTCATGGAACGAACGAGCAGTCGACGGTCGGCGATTTCGCGTCATCGGGCTGTTTTCGCATGAGCAATGCCGACGTCATCGATCTCTATGAGAGGGTGAAAGTCGGTTCCACGGTCATTGTAAAATAGTTCAGGGGTGGGAAACATGGCGAACGGCATCATGGGGCGTTTCTACAAGCATCAGCAGGAGCCTGAAATCCGCGAACATCCGGAGGCGGCCGAACTGTCACTCGTCGCAGCGCAGAACATGCCTGCCCAACCGGTCTCTGTCAGCAGCACGGTGAGTGGCGAAGAAGCTTCGCTTGGGCCGGACCTGGTTTCCGAGCGGGTCAATCTGCACCGCTACCTGCTCGATCGCATCAACCTCGGGATTCTCGACACGCTCGACAACGAGGAGATCGCCACCGAGATCCGACCGCTGGTCAAGGATTACATCCGCAATAACAACTTTCCGCTGAATGCCAAGGAAATCAATGATCTGATTCGCGATATCACCGACGAGATGCTCGGGCTGGGGCCGATCGAGCCGCTGCTGGCCGACGACACGATCGCGGATATTCTCATCAACGGCTACAACAGCGTCTATGTCGAGCGGAGCGGCAAGCTCGAGAGCACCGCCGTGCGGTTCAAGGACGAGGACCATCTGCTTCGGGTGATCAACAAGATCGTCTCGGCCGTCGGTCGCCGCGTCGACGAGTCGACGCCGATGGTCGACGCCCGCCTCAAGGATGGCTCGCGTGTCAACGTTGCCATCAGGCCGATCTCGGTCGATGGACCGCTCGTTTCCATTCGCAAATTCACCCGCAAGCCGCTGACATTGGAGCGCCTGGTGCAATATGGCGCCATGGCCGATGCGATGCGCATCCTTCTCAGCGCTGCGGTCAAGGGCAAGGTGTCGATGGTGATTTCAGGCGGCACCGGTTCCGGCAAGACCACCTTGCTCAACGCTCTCTCGTCCCAGATTTCTCCAAAGGAGCGCCTGATCACCATCGAGGATGCGGCCGAACTGCAACTGCAGCAGCCCCATGTCGGGCGCTTGGAAACCCGACCGCCGACGCTCGACGGACGCAACGAGATCCGCCAACGCGAACTTCTGAAAAACGCCCTGCGCATGCGCCCCGACCGCATTATCGTCGGCGAAGTCCGCGGCGACGAGGCATTCGACATGCTGCAGGCGATGAATACCGGTCACGAGGGGTCGATGACGACGATTCACGCCAACACGCCCCGCGACGCCGTCGGCCGGCTTGAGCAGATGGTCGGCATGGCCGGGATGCCGATGTCGCAGTTGAGTATTCGCTCGCAGATCTCGTCCGCCATCACCGTCATCGTGCAGGTACAGCGCCTGAGCGACGGCAGCCGCAAAGTTGTCTCGATCTCCGAGATCACCGGCATGGAGGGCGAAGTCGTGCAGATGCAGGAGATTATGAAATTCAAGAAAATCAACACCGATGAAGGTGGGCGGATCCATGGAGAATTCCGCGCCACCGGCATCCGGCCGCGGTTCGTCGAGGAATTTGCCGAACTCGGGATCGAGATCCCTGTGGCGATTTTCGATCCCGGTAAACCGCTGCAAACGGGACCTGTTCAATGACGACCCTCACGCTGCTTTACGCCGCCGTTTTCACCGCGGCCCTAGTCGCTGTCGAAGCGATCATGCGCGGCTATTTCAAGACATCCGAACGCCACCGCGCGGTGAACCATCGGTTGCGCTTGCTCGAGGTCAGCGATGATCATCGTAAAACCTATAGCGATATGCTCAAGGAGCGCGGTGCCGGCGACAGTTGGCGGCAAACCCCCATAATGCAGCGACTGCTGCGGTTCTACGCCCAGTCGGGAATCAAGTTCGATATCAGGCGTTTTGCTCTCTTCGCGATCGCCGGCGCACTTGTGACATGGCTGGTCGTCCAGTTCCTCGTGCCGAGCACTCTGTTCAGAATACCCGTCTTTCTCCTGATCTGCCTCCTCGTCCCGGCACTCGTCGTCTGGCGCGCCCGGGCCAGCCGCATGAAGAAATTCGAACTGAAACTTCCTGAAGCGCTGGATGTCGCCAATCGCAGCCTCGCGGCTGGCCACCCGCTGCCGGCGGCGATCGCTCTGGTGGCCCGCGAGATGCCTGATCCGATCGGCACCGAGTTCGGCCTCCTCTCGGATGAACTCACCTACGGCGTTACACTGGATGATGCCCTTCTCAACTTGGCGGGCCGGGTCGGCGTCGAGGATCTGAATCTGCTCGCGATATCGTTGAGCGTACAGGCGGGAACCGGCGGAAATCTCGTGGAGATCTTGCAAAACCTTTCGAAGACGCTGCGAGACCGGACGATGCTGAAGGCGAAGGTCAGAGCGATTTCCTCGGAAGGGCGTATCACGGCGATCTTCATGTCGGTTTATCCCTTTCTGCTCTACGCGATGATCAAGGCATTGTCGCCGACCTACTTCGATCCCGTCTGGGATAGCGGCTACGGAACCGCCATTGTGAGCGTGCTGCTCACCGTCATGGCGATCGGGAATGTCATTCTCTACAAGATGGTCAACTTCGAGTACTGAGGCGGTCATGTCGAGTGAGTATGGAATTTACCTCATCGTCTTCTTTGCAGTCCTGATCTTTACAGCAGCAGCCTCGGAACTGTTTTTTCGACAGCGCGAGGTCGCGGTTCGGGTGTCGAAGAGCTCGGCGGCAGCCCGCGAGGAGTTCCACCTCGGCGATACGACGATCGCCGATCTCGGCGAGGCTGAAAACCGCCTGATCCGTCGCTATTTCGAGATTACGCGACGCGACACGAATGTGAACTCCACCCAGAACCGGCTGATTCGTGCGGGGTATTTCGCTGCCGGCGCCGTGACCACCTTCCAGGTGGTTCGCGCGGTGGTCTGTATCAGCGTGCTCGTTGCGGCGGTCTGGGCCGTAAACCGGATCGCACCCAATATGTCGCAGATGGCGGCCCTGATCATTGCGATGTTTGCTGCGGGCGTAACCTTCATCCTGGTCAACATCTATATCGACCGGCGCGGCGCCGCCAAGGAGAGGGAGTACCGCCGACTCTTTCCCGATTTCATGGATATGCTGATCGTCTGCCTCGATGCGGGCATGAGCATCGAGGCGGCGGCAAACCGGGTTGCTCGTGAATTCGTCGACAAGAAGCAGGACTTCGGCCTGCATCTCTCGATCATGATGCTGGAAGTGCGTGGCGGCCGGCGATTGCGCGAGGCGCTCGCCAACCTTGCCACCCGCCTGAGGATCGATGAGGCCCGGGCCCTTTCCGTTCTGTTCCGCCAATCGGAGGAACTCGGGACCAGCGTTACGCAGACGCTGCGGGTCTACAGCAAGGAAATGCGCGACCTGCGTATTGTCCGCGCGGAGGAAAAGGCCAACGCCCTGCCGGTCAAGATGCTGCTGCCGCTCGGCGCCTTCCTTTTTCCGGTGAGCCTCATCATCGTTCTCGTCCCCATTGTTATCCGTGTCGTCATGCTTCTCGTCAGCATGAAACCCGGCGGTTGAGCCAAGCGAGGTCGTATGCAGTATTCGCTCGAACAAAATCGTAATGATGCGATCATTTCCCTCGACCCGCGGATGCCAATGGCACCGGCAAGCCTAGAACAAGCGGGATTGGATCAGTCGTTCCTGCTCCGGCTGGCCGCAAAATGTGCGGCCGAACAGGATACGACCACGGCATCTCATCTCGCTGAGCGCATGAAATTGCCGAAAGTGATCGTCAACATCCTGATCAAGGAACTGGTAAAACTCGCCTATCTCGAGGCCCGTGGCTTGGCGGGTGAGGATGTCAAATCCGATGTCCGATATGCGCTGTCAATGAAGGGGTTCGAATATGCCCACACGGCGTCGCGTCAATGCCAATATGTCGGACCGGCGCCGGTATCGCTCGACGCGTTCTGCCGGCAACTCGGTTTGCAGTCCATCCATGACGAGCGCGTGACCCCCGAGCGGCTGACCGACAGCCTTGAGGGGCTGGTGCTCTCGCACACCCTGGTCGAAAAGCTCGGCCCGGCCATTAACTCCGGCCGCTCTATTCTGCTTTACGGACCGCCCGGCAACGGAAAGACCAGCATCGCCGAGCGGACGTCGCAGCTGTTTCGCCAAACGATCTGGGTGCCCTATGCCATCGAGGTCGGCGGCCATGTCATCAGTTTCTATGACGAAGCCGTGCACCACCCTGTATCCGAGGCTGATACGGATTCTCATCCGAAAGCGGATCGCCGATGGATCGAATGCCGCCGCCCGGTGATCAAGACGGGCGGGGAATTGACCCTCGATCAGCTCGATCTCACCTTCAACGCCGGGCCAAATGTCTATGAAGCGCCCATACACTTGAAGGCCTCCGGCGGCGTCTTCATCATCGACGACTTCGGGCGTCAGCAAGTGGCGCCGCAGGCGCTCATCAATCGCTGGATTGTGCCGCTCGAGCGCGGATATGACTTCCTGACGCTGCACACCGGCAAGAAGTTCAAGGTTCCCTTTGACGAGTTGGTCGTGTTTTCGACCAATATCGCACCGAAGGACCTCTCCGACGAGGCGGGCTTGCGGCGCCTCAAATACAAGATCTATGTCAACACGCCGTCGCGAGACGAATATATCAGAATTTTCAAATCCTATGCCAGCGGCGCCGGAGTGGTTGTCTGCGATCCAGACCTGAACCTGTTCTACGATCGCAAGTACAATGGCGATGTGCTAGCGTCGTGTTATCATCCGAAATATCTTATCGATTTCGTCGGTTCTTACTGCGAATTCAACGGCATAACAGGAATCGCGTCGCTCGATATGCTCGAACGGGCGTGGGAAGGTGTATTTACGTCGGAATGATTGCGGGCCTGGTGCTGATCGCCTGTTCCCGGACAATGTGTCCAACTTTATGACTTACGGGGGAGTAACACAAATGACCGGCATCCCGAATATCGACATCGAAGCCGACCGCGCAAAACCAAGCCACATGCGAACACCAGAGCCGAGAGGCTCAAGAAACCCGCTGCTCGTCGGTTTGATCCTCATGCTCCTGCCGGTGAATGCCGGCGTTCTCATTTATACGGCCAAGAACTCAGCCGATGTTCGCGAGAGCCGCGAAACCATCGCCGCGCTCAAAAGGTCCATTGATGGCCTGAGAGGACAAATGGAAAAGCAGTCGGGCAACATCGCGGATACTGCCAAGGCCGACGAAGTCGCACTGATCCGCCAGGAGATTGATAGCTTGCAAAAGTCCATTTTGTCGATGAACGAAGGGATGCGCAACGACATAAGCGGTGCACGCATGGGTTCAGCCTTGGTCCTCAGCGCGCCCGGCAAGGAACCAGCACAATTTTTCGCACCTTCGGTCCGCGCCCTGTCGGCGGAAACTCTAACGCCGGATAGCACTCTTGCGTCCATCGAAGCCGGCGGCATTCCAATCAATAACCTGCCGCGTTACGAACGCACGCTCTCGCCGGAAGGCAAGCTCATCCTTCGGAAGGCACGGTAAATACCGACTTCGCCGAAATCCCCAAAGCAATCGGTGGACGCCGCCAGGGGCGCCGTGCCGCTGCTCATATCTAGGGCGTTCTCATCTCGACGCAGATTGCCGATCGCTGAAGGATCGATTACCTCTGAGCATACTTCACACTGTTCTTCATCAGTTCGAGATTACGGGCAGTGACTTCGTTTCCGGGATCGAGCTCATAGGCTTTCAGGAAATAGCGTCTGGCAGTCCGCAGGTCGCCACGTAACAGGTGAGAATATCCGATATTGTTGTAGTAGACCGGGGTGTTGCCGATCATCCGCGAGAGTTGCTGGTAGGCGCGGTCGGACGTGTCAAAGCGGGCAACCATGTCGGCGGAGGCTGCCAGGCCTAGCCAGGCGGCCGGGTCTTCCGGAAAAACGTCGACGGCGCGCTTGTAGATGGCGTAGGATTTTCCGTAGTTTTTTTCCTGAAACTGCAGTTTGCCGTTGGTTATCAGCTCGTCGTTCTTGTAGAAGGCGACCGCCGAGTCGTCCTGGAGGGTTTTGGCACTGTCGCCGTAAGCAGCCAGACCATCAACGCCGGATGACTGGCAACCAGCCAAAATCACTCCGGTCGCTATCAAAAAGGCAATGCATTTCGTCCCAGCTCTGATCTGCAACATTGGAAATTTGATCCCCACCAGACATTCTTACCCAAGACTCGGATGCGTTCACCGGCATCATCATGAAAAAAAGCTAACAACTCAAGAATTTAAGCAATTACTCACAAAAAAGCGACGGAGGCGGCCTTCGCAGGGATTGCGCCATGGGTGATAAACCCCAGCTATCCAGGGTAGGTATCATGTGCCCAGTGATTCTCAGAGTAGAAAATCAATCAACGTCGCCTACCCTGCTTGCCAGGTCAAAGGATGGAACGCCGCATGCGGATCGCCATTTTTTCGCTGATGCGACTGGGGCCAGCACTGGCCTTAGTCCCTGGCGCTGAGGATCTCGATCGTCCGCTCGTCGAATTTTCCTTGATAAAAACGATCGATCACCCGGTGGAAGGGTGAGTCGTGATCGCTGATCGCAGCAAACAAGGTCATCGAAGAGCGCAGCTTGCTATCATCAGGCGAGCCGAGGATGTCATGAGCCGATCGGCCGTCGATCGATAAAATCGCCTCGACGCAGCGCAGCAGCCGGCTTGAGAGCGTGGGATCGGCGAGATAGGCAGCGGCTTCCCCGGCCGAGCGTATGGCGTATTTTTCCGCCATTGCCGAGGTGCCGAGACCAGTTATCTGCGGGAAGATGAACCACATCCAATGGGAGGTTTTCCGTCCGGCCCTCAGCTCGGAAAGCGCCTGCTCGTAGATGCCGTTTTGGGCATCGACGAAACGTTCGAGATTGTAATCGATCTTGCCGGCCATGGTTCTTTCCCCTTTTTGCTGTCAACGCAGCCTTGAGCCAGAGGTCTCCATGCCCGGCGAAGGAACGTCTCCCCGGCGAACAATGTCGCCCGGGGGTAGTCGACTTTGCTATCAGCAGACCCTTTCAGCATAAGGGCTACTGTCACGGCAATGGCCGTAAGGCTGATGGTGCGGCGTATCGTCAGGGGTGGCGGCAATGGCCGATGTCGTCACCGGATCCGTCTCGCTGGAAGAATATGCGGCAAAACCGACAAAGCTCAAGACAACCAGCGCTGCGACCACGACGATGCGCTCGAAACCGGAAAGTTTCTGGGCGCTGACATGTTCCACATAGTCGCGCTCGCCTGGGCCGGCAGTTTCGTCCTCTTTCACGTGGAGGGTCACCATGTCCTGGCGACGGCTTAAATTTTCACAATCTGTCATTTTAATTACTCCTGGAACACATGCGAGCCGGTCGAAGAGTAAACTCTCACCCTCGTGCCGAACCGGCTCGCCATGCGTGCATGCATGTGTGTCTTCAATCGTGGCAATTGAAGGGGCGATATTCAAACTCAGTGTTCAAAAATTCGTACCAATAAATGCAAAAGATCGTGAGGCTCTGGCCCGCTCGAATGATCCGGGTTAGTCCTAGGCGGCATCTCTCATCAGGACCGTCCCATGAGCAAATCCTTCGGTGCGATGTCTGTCGCCCAGCTTTCCGTTCTCATCCAGGGCGGTGTCGCCGATCCGGTCGATGTAGCCGAGACGGTATTCGAATCCATCTCGGGTTTTGCCGACAAGGCGGTCTTCACCACATTGCTCGAAGGCCGGGCGATGGAGGAGGCGCGCGCCTCCTCCATCCGTTTGCGGGAAGGGCGCTCGCTCGGTTTGCTGGACGGCGTTCCGATCGCCTGGAAGGATCTTTTCGACATTGAGGGCCTGCCAACGACGGCAGGGTCCGTCGTCCTGGCCGCCGATCCGCCCGCCACTCGCGATGCGGCGGTCGTCGGTCTCCTCAGGCAGGCGGGCATGATTGCCATCGGCCGCACCAATATGAGCGAGTTCGCCTTTTCCGGCCTTGGCATCAATCCGCATTACGGCACGCCGGTCAATCCGCGCGGCACGGATCTCCCGCGCATCCCCGGCGGCTCCTCCTCCGGCGCCGGTGTCGCCGTCGCAGCCGGGCTGGTGCCGGTCGCGATGGGCACGGATACCGGCGGGTCGGTGCGCATTCCCGCCGCCTTCAATGGGATCGTCGGCTACAAGGCGACATCAGGCCGTCATGCGATGGACGGCGTCTATCCGCTGGCAAAGAGCCTCGATTCGCTGGGGCCGCTCTGCCGCAGCATCAGGGATGGCGTGTGGATCGATGCGGCGATGCGCGGCCTGACCGCGCCTGATGTCATCGAGCGTCCGTTGCGGGGGCTGGAATTGCTCGTGCCCGAAAATATCGTTTTCGATGCGGCGGAACCGGGCGTTGTCGCTGCTTTCGAGATGGCTTTGGAACGTCTTCAAAGCGCCGGTGCCTCTGTTTCCCGCACCGTCATTCCCGCCTTCAGCGAAATCTTCGATCTGATGACGAGATATGGTCCACTGGTGACGGCGGAGGCTTTCGCCCTTCACCAGGAACGTTTGGCGGGACCGGATGCAGACCGTATGGACCATCGCGTCGTCATGCGTACCCGCTTGGGAAGCAGGACAACGGCGCCCGATTACATCGCGATGCTGCAGGCGCGCAGCCGCCTGATCGCCGATACGAACCGCCTCATTGGCAATCGCCTGATCGCTTTTCCCACGGTCGCCCATGTCGCACCGCCGATCGCGCCGCTGGAAAAGGATGACGAACTGTTCTTCGCCACGAATAACAAGACGCTGCGCAATACCGCGCTCGGCAATTTCCTCGACTGGTGCGGCGTTTCCATCCCCTGCGGCACGGGCGTAGCAGGCATGCCGGTCGGTCTGCTGCTTTCGGCGACCGCAAATCGCGACGAGGCGCTGCTGGGGGCGGCACTTGTGGCCGAAGCGGTGGTCCGGGGCGATTTCGTCTGAAATTGGCAATTGAACCGCCCGGTGTTTATTGCCATTGATGGGTGAGGAGATTCTGGAGGAAGGCACGTGCAAGTTTTGCAGAACGGACGCTTCGCGGTTTCGACCTGGTCGCTGCATCGGCTGCTTGGCGCTGTTTATGCCTATAGCCCCGATCCTGATAAGAGTGCGGCGCCGAAAGTGCCCTACGGCCCCGGCGGCGCGGCGCTGATCGACATGCCGGCGGCGCTCGCGGCGCGCGATATCCACCGGCTGGAGGTCTGTTCCTTCCATCTGCCGAGCCTTGATGCCGCCTATCTAACTGAACTCAGCGACGCGGTGGCGTCGTCGAACGTGCTGTTCCAGACGCTACTGGTCGAGGACGGCGATCCAAGCCATCCCGAAACGGCCGAACGCGATGTCAGATGGATGGCAGAGTGGATCGATATCGCGGCTGCGCTCGGGGCGCAAAGGATGCGCGTCATCGCCGGCAAGCAGAAGCCGACGCCGGAAAACCTTGCCCGCGCCGCCCGCCATCTTGGATTGGCTGGCAGAGCAGGCGGAACGCAGCGGCGTGCGTGTCGTCGTCGAGAACTGGTTCGACCTGCTGCCGTCACCGGTCGAGATGAACTGGCTGCTTGACCGGCTGGACGGCACGGTCGGGCTCAACGGCGATCTGGGCAACTGGACGGCGCCGGCCAAATATCAGGGCCTCGCCGATATCATGCGCCGGGCGGAAATCTGCCACGCCAAGGCGGACTATAACGCTGCGGGTCTCGATGCCGAGGATTACCGCAAGTGCCTGGAGATGTGCGAGACGGCCGGTTACGCCGGTCCTTTCACTGTGATTTACGACTCGCCGTTCTTCCCCAACGAATGGGACGGCATTCTGCTGCAAAAGGCGTTCATCGAGGATTTCCTGCATGAGGCGCCGGCGCGCAGGTTGGCTTAATAAGCTTATTCCTGGCGCGGGAACCTCTGGCTCTCCTCCAGCACGTTCAGGTCCATGTGGTTGCGCATGTAGCGCTCCGAGGCTTTCTGCAGCGGCTGATAATCCCAGGGATAATAGGCACCATTGCGCAGCGCGGCGTAGACCACCCAGCGGCGCGCCTGGCTTTCGCGCACGGCTGCGTCGAAATCGGAAAGGTTCCAGCGCCGGCCGGCCTGTTCGACAAGGCTTGCCAAGGCGTCGGCATGCGCCGGATTTTCCGCCAGGTTCTCGAGCTCGTGGGGGTCGGCCTCAAGGTCGAACAGCATCGGCGGGTCCTTTTCGCAGAGCGAGAGCTTGTATCGCCCGTCCCTAAGGCAGACGAGCGGCGCTTCGGAACCTTCCGCGGCATATTCCATCGGCACGGGGCCTCGGCTGCCGCCGCCCTGGGCAAGCGCTGCGAGATCCCAACCCTCGGTCCACGGTCTCAGTGAGGCGATATCGATCCCGACGAGGCCGGCGAGTGTCGGCGTCACGTCGAGGGTGGAGACGGGCTGGTCGATGCGCTTCGGCTTCCAGCCCGGTGCCGCAATCATCAGCGGAACGCGAGCCGAACCTTCGAAGAAGTTCATCTTGAACCAGAGACCGCGATCGCCGAGCATGTCGCCATGGTCTGACACGAACAGGATGATCGTGTTGTCGGCCATGCGGCTGCGTTCCAGCACGTCGAGAATCTCGCCGATCTTCTCGTCGACATAGGAAATGTTGGCGAAATAGCCGCGTCTTGCCCGCCTGATCTGCTCCTGACTGATGTCGAAAGCATCGTGGTCGCAGGCTCTCATCAGGCGCTGCGAATGTGGGTCCTGCTGTCCATATGCGATCGGCGCGACCGCCGGGTCGAGGGCCGGGCAATCCTCATAGAGATCCCAGAATTTGCGGCGTGCGACATAGGGATCGTGCGGATGGGTAAAGCTGACGGTCAGGCACCAGGGGCGTTCATCCTGGCCGCGCGAGAGATCGAAGAGCTTGCGGGTGGCGTGATAGGCGACCTCGTCGTCATACTCCATCTGGTTCGTGATTTCGGCCACGCCGGCGCCGGTGACCGAGCCGAGATTATGGTACCACCAGTCGATGCGTTCGCCGGGCATGGTGTAGTCGGGCGTCCAGCCGAAATCGGCCGGATAGATATCCGTCGTCAGGCGCTCTTCGAAGCCATGCAACTGGTCGGGGCCGACGAAATGCATCTTGCCTGATAGCGCCGTCTGGTATCCGGCCGCGCGCAGATGGTGGGCATAGGTCGGGATGTCGGAAGCAAATTCGGCCGCATTGTCGTAGACGCGCGTCCGGCTCGGCAATTGCCCGGACATGAAGGAGGCGCGCGCCGGCGCGCAGAGCGGGCTTGCCGTATAGGTATTGGCGAAGCGTATCGAGCGCTCTGCCAGCGATTTCAGATGCGGCGCGTGAAGAAAATCGGCGGGGCCATCGGGAAAGAAGGTTCCATTCAGCTGATCCACCATCAGGATGAGGATATTCGGGCGCGCCATTTGAATTGCCTTTTGCTATTTGAAGATTTTATTGAAGCGTCTAATATCGCGCCTGTAAAGGCGGCTTTTTTCGATATCTGCCCAAAAGGATCTTTATGTCAGAACGGACGCCTGAGCTCGGATGGATGCGCCTCTTCGTCGAGGTGGCGCGGCTCGGGAGCTTTTCCGCGGCGGCAGCGCTTCTCGGTTTGAGCCAGCCGGCCGTGAGCTATCAGATCCGCCGGCTGGAAGAGCAGTTCGGCGTCAGCCTGCTGCGCCGCCAGCATCGTGGCGTCGAACTGACCGCGGAAGGCGAGCGGCTTCTCGAAGTGGCCGCCAAGGCGGTCGGCGACATCGACGCGCTCGCCCGCAGTTTCCGGGTCGAGGCGCAAAGACCGGTGGTCAGGCTGAGAACCGATTATGCTTTCTCGGCACTTTGGCTGATCCCGCGCATGGATGGCTTTCGCCTTCTGCACCCGGAAACGGATATGCAGATCGTCGCGACGCAGCGGCTTGCGGCCGGATTTCGCGACGAGGCGGATGTTGCGGTGGTTTTCGGTACGCGGGCGGAATTCGGCGCCGTCGGTACGCTTCTGCTGCCGGAAAGGGTCGTGCCTGTCTGCACACGCGGGTTTCTCGATCGCAATGGTCCTTTCGACGATCCGAGGCAGCTTGCCAAGGCGAGGCTGATCCATCTCGACGCGCCGCTGCCATCGCCCTGGTTCGACTGGCGCGGTTATTTTGCCGAACTTTCCGTCCAGCGTGACATCAATGCCGGCCGCGGCGACATCAGTTTCAATACCTATTCGCTCGTTATCCAGGCCGCACTAAGCGAGCAGGGCGTGGCGCTCGGCTGGATCGGCCTCGTCGATACGCTTCTTTCGGCGCACATGCTGCTGCAAGCCGGCCCGCAGTTGGAGGCGGCCGACCGCGGTTATTGGCTGGTGCCGCCGCGATCTCCAAATGTCCTCAGCGAGAAGCTCTGCACCTGGCTGTCGGATGAGGTAGAGAGAAATGCTGAGTAGCGGTTGCATTTCTCCACGGGAGAAGCCTTGTCATCGGCGATGCCGATCGACATTGTGGGATCGAATTCATGAAGAAGGTGGCTGAAGCATGCGAACGATCGGATATGTCATCGGACTGCTTATGGTCCTGCTCGGCCTGATCTGGATTGGGCAGGGAAGCGGCTATTTTCCCTATCCGGCCTCCAGTTTCATGATCGCCCAAAAGATCTGGATGCTCTGGGGAGCAATTCTGGCGGCGGCGGGCATCGTCGTGATGGTCATCATCTCGCGGCGGCGCAGAGGATAAACTGCTGCCGCCGCTTGGCGGCAATCCGGCCGGAGACGGCCTGTCGAATGAGGAGAATGGCATGAGCGCAGCTGAAATCGATGGCTTTGCGGACCGGATCAGGAAGCACCAGGGCGGCATGATCTCCGCCTGGGTCGGCATCCCCGACGCCATGCTCGTCAACCACCTGGCGCAGGAAGCTTTCGATGCCGTCGTGCTGGATATGCAGCATGGCATGTGGGACATGCAGTCGGCGGCAAACGCCGTCGCTCAGACGCGTCTTGCCGGCAAGCCGGCCATCGCGCGCATTCCCGTCGGCGATTTTGCCTCCGCTTCGCGGCTGCTCGATGCCGGCGCCTCCGGTATCATCGCGCCGATGATCAATTCGGCCGAGGACGCGCGAGCCCTGGTCAGGTCCACGAAATATCCGCCACTCGGCGAGCGCAGCTGGGGGCCGTCATTGGCGCTGAACCATACCGGTCTGTCGGCTGACGTGTATCTCAAGAGCGCCAACGAACTCACTGTCGCCATCGCCATGATCGAAACCCGCGCCGCTCTCGACGCGATCGACGGCATTCTCGGCGTCACCGGCATCGACGGCATTTTCGTCGGTCCTGCCGATCTTTCGATTGCGCTGTCGAACGGCGACCAGGTGGCGCCGAACGCCGCCGAAATCGACAGCGCCATGCAGCATGCCGTTGCTCGCTGCCGCGCCCACGGCAAATTCGCCTGCGCCTATGCCGGCGATGGCGAGCGGGCTGGCGAACTGCTGAAGTTCGGCTTCGACCTGGTCATTGCCGGTGCGGAGACCGTGCAACTGCGCGCCGGCGCCCGCCGTGCGATCAACGCAGCGCGCAGGATCGCTTCCGGCGGCTGAGCTCGTCTCAGCGGACCGGTTTGACCGCCAGCCAGATGACGTGGCGGGCGCCGCGCTTGCGGTTGGCGCGGGTGTTGACGACGTCGACAGAAAAGCCGCTGTCCTTGAGACGCCGTGTGAAATCGGGATCGGGGCCGGACGACCAGACGGCGAGCACGCCGCCGGGGCGAAGTGCGTCGCGGGTGGCGCGAAGGCCGTTAAAATCGTAGAGCCGATCATTGGATTCGCGGGTCAGCCCGTCCGGGCCGTTGTCGACATCGAGCAGGATCGCGTCATAGCCTGCCTTGCCGGCACGGATCGCCTCGCCGACGTCGCCTTGATGGATGCCGACGCGGGGATCGTCGAGACAGCCCTTGAAGACCTCGGCCATCGGCCCGCGCGCCCAGGCGACGACGGCGGGCACGAGTTCGGCGACGGTGACGCTGGCATCTTCGGGAAGGACGGCGAGGGCGGCACGCAGGGTAAAGCCCATGCCGAGCCCGCCGATCAAGATTCGGGGCTTCGGATGCGCCGTGATCCGTTCCCAGGACAGCGTTGCCAGCGCTTCCTCCGAGCCGCTGAGGCGGCTGTTCATCAACTCGTTGGCACCGAGCATGATCGAGAATTCGCTGCCGCGCTGCTTCAGCCTGAGTTCGCCGTCTTCGCCGGGAATGGTCGCGGAATCGAGCTGAATCCAGGGCAGCATGACGGTTTCGCCTCACATGAAAGGAACCGTCCCCTAGCACAGGGCGAAGAGCGAGGCCAGCAAGCCGGCCTCAGATCATCCGCATGAAATGGTTCTGCTCCGCTTCGACGATCTCGTCCTGCGGTGCGGCCGAACGACGGCGGATATGTTCCACCTCCTCGGGCATCAAGCGCGCCTTCGGATCGTCGAAGCGGACATCGGGATCGGGCACTGCCGAAAGCAGCAGCCTTGTATAGGGATGCAGCGGGTTGTCGATCACCCGAGCGGTGCTGCCCCATTCGACGACCTGGCCGGCATACATCACCGCGATGTCCTCGGCGACGTAACGGGCAGTGGCGATGTCATGGGTGATGTAGAGCAGACCGAGATTCATCTCCTGCTTCATCTCGTTCAGAAGGTTCAACACGCCCAGGCGCACCGAGACGTCGAGCATCGAAGTCGGCTCGTCCGCCACGATCACCTCCGGCTTGACGGCGAGGGCGCGTGCAATGTTGACGCGCTGGCGTTGACCGCCGGAGAGTTCATGCGGATATTTCGGCGCGACAAGATCCGGGTCGAGCCTGACGCGCTGCAAGAGTTCCCGCACCGTCGCATCGATCTCGCTGCGGCGGATATCCGGCCTGTGCAGCTTCAGCGGCCGCTGTAGATGGTGGGCGATCGTATGCGCCGGGTTCAGCGAGGCGAACGGGTCCTGGAAAATCATCTGCACGGATCTGCGGTAGCGCGCGATCTCGTCCGCCCCGGCGCCTTCGACCGGGCGGCCCTTATAGAGGATCTGTCCTGCTGTCGGCTGATATTCGCGCATCGCCATGCGGGCGCAAGTGGTCTTGCCGCTGCCGGATTCGCCGACGAGCGCCAGTGCCCGGCCAGCATGCAGCGAAAAGGAGATCGAGCGGGCGGCATGGACGGCGGATGCGCCGTGGCCGAAGGTTTTGCTCACTTGGTCCAGGACGAGGATGGTTTCGCTCATAGCAGCACGCCTCCATGAAGCGAGGGGAAGGAAGCCCAGAGCTTTTTCGTATAGGCGTGCTGCGGTGTCTTGTAGATCGCGCCGGCATCGTTCTGCTCGACGAGCCTGCCGCCGAGCATGATGCCGATGCGATCGCAGAACTGCACCATCAACCCGAGATCATGGGTGATGAAAAGCACCGAGAAGCCGAAGCTGCGGCGCAGTTCGTTGATGCGCTGCAGGATCTCGCGCTGGACGACGACGTCGAGCGCCGTCGTCGGCTCGTCCATGACGACCAGTTTCGGATCGAGCGCCATGCAGATGGCAATGACGATGCGCTGGCGCATGCCGCCGGAAAACTGGTGCGGGTAGTCGCGCATGCGGTCCGGCGCGATGTCGACCAGTTTCAGCATCTCGGCGGTGCGCTCGCGGGCCTGCGCGCGGCTCATGTTCTTATGCGTGCGCAGCACGTCATAGAATTGCGTCTCGACGCGCAGCACCGGGTTCAGCGAATTCATGGCGCTCTGGAAGACCATGGCGACTTCGCGCCAGCGGAAGGCGGCAAGCGCCTGCCGGTCGAGGCCGAGCACGTCGCGGCCGTCGAGCAGGATGCGGCTCTCCTTGCGGATCAGCGCCGGCGGCCTGTGCAGGCGGCTGATGGCGAAGGCGATGGTGCTCTTGCCGCAGCCGGATTCGCCGGCGAGGCCGAAAACTTGGCCCGGCGTGACGTCGAAGCTGACGTCGTCGACGGCGCGGAAATCCTTCTCCTCGCCGATATAATCGATGGTGAGGTTCCTCACCGAGAGCAGCGGCTGCGTCACAGGCGGCCCTCCCCGGAGTGGACGAGCAGCGACCAGCGCTTCAGGTGATTGCCAGTGCGCAGACGCGGATTGGCGATCTCGTCGACGGCGAAGTTGAGGAGCGACATGCCGATGCCGAGGAAGGCGAGCGCGAAGCAGGGGGTGAGGATATCCCACCAGGCGCCGACCGAAAGTGCGGAGGCCTTCTGCGCATTATAGAGCATCGTGCCCCAGGAGATCGCTTTGGGATCGCCGAGCCCCAGGAATTCCAGTGTCGCTTCGGTGATAATAGCGAAGATGACGCTGCCGATGAAATTGATGCCGACGATGGATATGACGTTGGGGAAGATCTCGAATGTCATGATGCGCCACTGCGGCTCGCCCATCATCTCGGCCGATTTGACGAAATCCTTGTGTTTGACCGAGAGCGTTTCGGCACGGGTGACGCGTGCGCCCCAGGCCCAGGAAGTGGCGCCGAGGATGAGGGCGATGACGAGCGGGCTTGCTTGGCCGATGAAGGCTGCGAGCACCAGTAGCAGCGGCAGATTGGGAACGACGAGCACCATGTTGGTGAAGAAGCTGATGATTTCGTCCGTCTTGCCGCCGCGATAACCGGAGATGATGCCGAGCGCTGTGCCAACGAGCGTGATCAGCAGCCCGGCGCCGAAGCCAACGGCAAGCGAGGTGCGGGCGCCGTAGAGCAGGCGGGCGAAGACGTCCTGGCCGATGCGAGTCGTGCCGAGCAGATGGTCGAGCGATGGCGGCTGGTGCGGCCTGCCGGTGCGGGCGGCCGGATCGTAGTGCGTCAGCAGCGGTGCCGCGATCGCGACGGCGATGATGAGAGCGATGATGACGAGGCCGATCAGCGCCTTGCGGTTTC
The DNA here is from genome assembly GCF_019685435.1 of Rhizobium sp. NLR10b. Lineage (NCBI taxonomy): Bacteria > Pseudomonadati > Pseudomonadota > Alphaproteobacteria > Hyphomicrobiales > Rhizobiaceae > Rhizobium > Rhizobium sp. NLR10b. Next base: position 425,254 of record NZ_JABDWV010000001.1, read on the forward strand.
GCAGCAGGCTCTTCATCTCACGCTCCCTTCAGCCGCGGGTCGAGCGAGATATAGCTGACGTCGACGATGAAATTGGCGATCAGCATGGTTGCTGTCATGATCAGGAGCTGGCCCTGGATGACGGGATAATCGCGGGCGAGGATTGCCTGGTAGAGAATGTTGCCGAGGCCGGGATAGTTGTAGACGACCTCCGTCACCAGCGAGCCGCCGAGGATGGTGCCGATCGCGATGGCAAGGCTGGAGACGGTCGGCAGCAGGGCGTTGCGCGCCGCATACCAGAGCATTACATGCCGATCGGAAAGGCCCTTGGCGCGGGCCATGACGATATAATCCTCGCCGAGCAGGTTGATCATGTTGTTACGCATGGTGACGGTGAAGCCGCCGATCAGCACGGTGCAGAGGGTCACCATTGGCAGGATGCCGTGATAGGCGACGCTGCCGATATATTGCAGGCTGAAAGCCGGATCGAGCGAGGGGTCGGCGGCATAGCCGTTCGGGAACCAGCCGAGCGTGAAGCCGAAGATGAAGAGCACGATCAGCGAGGTGACGACGGCTGGTACCGAGGTCGCGAAGATCGCGCCGACGGAGACGATGACGTCGAACCTGCTGCCGCGCCGCCAGGCGGCGAGGATGCCGAGGAAGGTGCCGAGCGCGAAGCTGACGATCGTCGCCGTTCCCATCAGGCCGACGGTCCAGACGAGGGCATGGCCGAGAACCGAGGTGACCGGCAACGGGAAATACTTGATCGAGCGGCCGAGATCGCCGGTGAAGATGCTGCCGAGATAGGTGAGATATTGCTGCCAGAGCGGACCGTCGACGAAGCCGAAGGTCAGCTTCAGCGCCTGCAGGCTTTCCGGCGGCAATTCGGCGCCGGCGCTCGAAAACATGATCTGCACGGGATCGCCCGGCATCAGACGGGGCAGGAAGAAATTGATCGTCGCTGCCGCGATGAAGGCTGCCATGTAGAAGACGAGGCGGCGAAGCAGGAAAGCCATGGGGACTCCGTCGTGAGCGGAGCGGCGTTGACGCGCCGCTCCCGAGATCAATGCCTTACTTGACCGGCTCCAAGGCGAGCAGGTTCAAGAGGCGCGCCGGATTGGTGCGCGAGATCGACGGATTGACGAAGGGATTTTCCTTGGTCGACCAGCCGGTGAAACGCTTGGTGTTGTACTGGTACCAGTTCGGATTGTTGAAGACCGGAATGACAGGCATGTTTTCGGCGACGATGCGCTGCGCCTTGTTCATCGCTTCCTTCTGTTTGGCGAGGTCGGCGGTCTGGGTGAACTCGGTGACGAGCTTCTCCACATCCGGGTTGAACCAGCGCTGCGCGGTGAAGCGGGTCTTGCCTTTGTCCGAAGCGCTGAAGGCGCGCTTGTAGGGATAGTAGGGCGAAGCCGAAGCCGGCAGGCTGTTGATCGCCGCATCGAAGGTGCCGTTGATGAGGTTGCCGGTCCAGACGGCTTCTTCAGGCGTTTCGATCTTGGCATCGATGCCGACCGCCTGCATGCCTTCGACGGCGATGTTGACGGTGTCGACCCAGTCCGTCCAGGAGTTCGGGACGATGATCGAGAAGGCGATCTTGCTGCCGTCGGAATTGTCGCGGAAGCCGTCGCCATCCTTGTCCTTGTAGCCGGCCTCGTCGAGCAGCGCCTTGGCCGCGTCGGCGTCATAGGTCGCGTATTTGCCGAAGTCGGCCTTGATGGAAGGGTCTGCCCAGCTCTTGTAGAGTTCACCCATCAGGCCGGGGTCTTCGTTCAGCGTCGGGTAGCCGTAGCCGGCGACGTCGATCATCGTCTTGCGGTCGAGCGCCATGCCGACGGCGCGGCGGAACTTCACATCGTTGAAGGCCTTCTTGTTGTTCTCGTTTGCGGTTTCCAAGTTGAACAGGAAGGCGACCATGCTGCTCGGCGAATACCAATAGTGGAAATGCGCCGGGTCCTTCGAGACATAGACATTGTCGATGTCGGGAATGAAGGAGACGCCCCAGTCGAGCGTGCCGTCGGCGGTTGCCGTCAGGATCTGATTGTTGTCGGCAAGCTGCGGAAAGCGCATGCAGTCGATCTTCAGATGCGCGTTGTCCCAATAGTTCGGGTTGCGGCACTGGTCGTAGGTCTGGCCGGTGAAGCGCGGCACCTCCGTCAGCGGGCCGCTGCCGACCGGGGTCTCGTTGGCGAAGGTGACGGGATCGGCGACGTCCTTCCAGACATGTTCGGGAACGATTGGCAGCTGCGAGATCTGCTCGGCGGCAAGCGAGCTCGGATTGGCGAGGGTGAAGCGCACCGTCTGGCCGTCGACGGCTTGGACGTCGGTGACAAAGGTCCAGATGCTGACGAAATCGAGCGCGGGGAATTTCTTCAGATAGTCATAGGTGAACTTGACGTCGGCTGCGGTCAGCGGCTCGCCATCCGACCATTTCAGGTCGGGGCGCAGCTTGAACTCTATGCTCTTCAGGTCGTCGGAGAGCTTGAAGCTTTCGGCTAGGCGGTAGACCGGCTTGTTGCTGTCGAAGCGATTGAAAATAACGAGCGGCTCGTAGATGAAGTCGAGCGTCGACTGGCGCGCCGAGGTCTGGTTGAACGGGTTGAAGTTGCGAACCCAGGTGGTCGCCGGCTCGATATTCGCCGTCAGCACCGTCTGCGCCATGGCGGATCCCGAAATCAGCGTGAGTGCTGCGGCCCCAAGAAGATATTTTTTCATGTTCCATTCCCCTTCTTCTTATACGTGAAAAATGATGTGCCGGTCAGGCGGCCGGCACGCTGGCAAACATGTCTTCGACTTGCCGGTGAGCGGCGCGATAATCGATCTTGAGATTGCCGAGGCGGGCCTTGCCGGCGGCGATGCGCTTGAGAGCGGCGTCGGTCAGCGGGCGGGCGGCCTTGGCTGCGGCTTCGCTTTCCCTGACGTCACCGTGGCTGTGGAGGGCGATATCGAAGCCCGCGTCGAGCACTTGGGCGACGCGTTCCGGCAGGGTGCCGGAGAGCGACTGCATGAAGATGCAGTCGGATATCAGCACGCCCTCATAGCCCATCTCCTTGCGGATCAGGTCGTGCATAACAGGCGAGATCGAAGCCGGCAGCTCCGCGTCGTAGGCCGAATAGACGACATGGGCGACCATGGCCCAGGGCGTATCCTTCAGCGTGACGAACGGCTTGAAATCGGTGGCGATGAGCGTTTCGCGGCTGGCATCGACCACCGGACGCTCCTTGTGGGAGTCGAGCGTGGCGCGGCCATGGCCGGGAATGTGCTTCATGACGGGCATGTTGCCGGTCTCTAGCAGGCCGTCGACCACCTCGCGGCCGAGGGCGGCGATGAAGTCCGGATCGGGGCCGAAGGAGCGGGCGCCGATGACCGCGCTCGTCGTCTCGAAGACGAGGTCGAGAACGGGCGAGCAGCCGCTGGAAAGGCCGAGTTCCGTCATCATCGCGCCCATGGCCTGGGAGGAAAGGCGCAGTGCCTTTTTGCCGAGATCGAGATCGCGCCGCGCCAGGTCGGCGAACTGGCCGAAGCTGCGGAAGAGCGGCCAGGGACCGGCGTCGAGGTGTTGGACGCGCCCGCCTTCCTGGTCGGTGAAGACAGGCGCATCGTCGCGGCCGACGGCTTCGCGAAAGCGCTCGATCAGCCGCCTCGTCTGCTCCGGCTCGCGCTGATTGCGCCGCCCGACGAAAAGGCCGAGCGGGTTGGTGTCGCGAAAGAGCGCGAATTCATAATCCGATATGATGGGATTCGGAAGCCCGACGAAAAGGGCAAGAGGGGTCGAGGACAATTCTGGAACTCCGGTATCAGATGGTCATTTCGGCGCGCTTCTGAGCATGCCTTCGTAAATGCCCTTGTCGGGGGCGGGGATAACGATGGCGCCTGCGGTCCTGGCGTAGAAGTCGACGGGGCCGGCATCGCCGATGAAGGCGTAGGCATGGCCGAGCGTCTTCATCGTCTGAAGGCAGGCGGAAAACAGCGCGAGGCCGATGCCCCTGCCGCGTGCTCCGGAATCGACGCCGGTCGGGCCGAAGAAGCCACGCGCCGTGGTGTCGTAGCAGGCAAAGCCAAGCAGCTTGCCGCCTTCGACTGATATCAGGCAGGCGACGGGCTGGCGGGAAAAAGCGACCGAAACCTCGCTCGCCCAATTCTCGCTGAATTGTTCGCGAACCCAGTTGACCACGAGGTGCAGTTCCGCAGGAAGAGCCGGACGGATGGAGGCGCCGACGACGTCAGCCCGCTCTTTCAGTTCGGCGAGCCTGGTGGAATATAAGCTCACAAGCAGGTCCGGCACCCGTCTCTCCTCTGGATGTTCCGTTATTGCGGAATATATCCCCTTTTAATGTCATAGACTTGGCCATCTCAGAAGGCTTGTCAACAGGGATTTTCTTGGACGCGACTGTTCTCGTTGCGGCCTCGACGTGCGGTATGGGTCCAATGCAAAACGGCCCGGAACAAGCCGGGCCGTTTTACATTTGCATCTGTTTGCCGATGCCAGCGCCTATTCGCCCTCTTGCCAGAGCGCGTGGAAATGCTGCACCGGACCGTGGCCGGAGCCGACGCTGAGCTTTCCGGCGGCTGCGACCGCGCCGGCGAGATAGTCCTTGGCAGTGGCAACAGCCCCTGGCGTCGAGTCGCCTTTGGCGAGTTCGGCGGCCAGCGCGCTGGACAGCGTGCAGCCGGTGCCGTGGGTATTCTTGGTCGGCACGCGTCGCGCCTCGAACCAGTGCAGGCCGTCGGCAGTGGCAAGCACGTCGGGGCTTTCGTCACCGTCGAGGTGTCCGCCCTTGACCAGCACGGCGGCCGGACCAAGGGCGCGCAGCCGCTCGGCCTGGGCGGCCATCTCGGCCCGGTTTGTCGCGACCGGCTGGTGCAGAAGTGCGGCGGCTTCCGGCAGGTTCGGGGTGAGAAGCGTGGCAAGTGGCAGCAGCCGCCTGGTCAGCACGTCGACCGCTTCAGGTGCGAGCAGGGCGGCGCCCCCCTTGGCGATCATCACCGGGTCGAGAACGACGGGGATGCCACGCCGGTGCGCGAGGGCTGCGGCAACGGCCTCGGCGATGCCGGCATTGGCGATCATGCCGATCTTGACGGCGTCGACGCGCACATCGGCAAAGACGGCATCGATCTGGTCGGCGACGAATTGCGGCGGCACCAGATGCACGCCGCTCACCCCTTGCGTGTTCTGCGCCGTCAGCGCGGTCAGCACCGCCATGCCGTAGACGCCGCGGGCGGAAAAGGCCTTGAGATCGGCCTGGATGCCGGCACCGCCCGAGGGATCGGAGCCGGCGATGGAGAGAACGTTGCGGATCATGGGCGGACCTTTCGGATTTCTGCGGCGATGCGGCGCGTGGCCGCCTCGGGGTCCGGCGTGCCGGCGATGGCTGAGACGACGGCAAGCCCATTGGCGCCTGCGGCAAATACCTCGGCCACGTGGTTCGCCTTGAGGCCGCCGATGGCGACTGACGGCACCGGCGAAGCCTTCACCAGCCTTGCCAGACCGTCAAAGCCGATCGGCTGCTTGTGGTCGGCCTTGGTCGGCGTCGCAAAGACCGGTCCGACGCCGGCATAATCGACGAGACCAGGATCGACGGCGCTAGCAAGCGGCGCGGTCTCGACCGAGAGGCCGAGGATCATCCCGGGGCCGATCATCGTCCGTGCCGTGCGCGCGTCCATGTCCTCCTGGCCGATATGCAGGCCGTCGGCACTTATGGCGATCGCCGCCTCGACATCGTCGTTGACGATGAGCAGGGCGCCGGTTCCCGCAAGCGCTTGTTTCAAGGCTCGGCCGGTCTCGATCATTCTGGTCGTGCCCGCATGTTTGTCGCGCAGTTGCACCATCGTGGCGCCGCCGGCAACGGCAAGGCGCGCGGTCTCGACCATGCCGATCCCGGCGCAGAGTTCGGGGTCGAGGACGAGATAGAGCGAAAGGTCGAAAACCTTCATACGGCCGAAATCCTTGCCCGGGCATCGAGCGTTTCGGCGTCCAGGGCTGACAGCGCATCGAGGAAACGCCAAGCGAAGGAGCCGGGGCCGGCCGCCCCGAGGGCGGCATCCTCGCCCGCGACGGAGAAGGTCGCAAGGGCCGCAACTGTCGCCCCGAACGTATCCTCAGGGGCGGTCGCGGCAAAGGCGCCGATCAGGCAGGTGAGCGAGCAGCCGAGTGCGGTGACCTGCGGCATCAGGACCGATCCGCCTTTGATGCGCACGGCTCTTTCACCATCGGTGACGAAATCGGCCGCACCGGTGACGGCGACCACCGCCCGCTGCCGCTCGGCGAGCCGCCGCGCCGAGCCTTCCGCCTGCTCGACCGGGTCGCGGCTGTCGACGCCCTGGCCGCGGCTCTCTCCGCCGGCAAGGGCGATGATCTCGGAAGCATTGCCGCGGATGATCGTCGGCTTCAGCGCCAGGAGATCGGCGACCGCTCCGCGGCGGAAGGCCGTCGCGTAATGCGCGACCGGATCGAGGACCCATGGTTTGCCGGCTGCGTTGGCGGCCCTCGCCGCCGTCTGCATGCCTTCGATCCATTGCGTCGAAAGCGTGCCGATGTTGATGGTCAATGCATTCGCGATGCCGGCGAATTCGCCGGCTTCTTCAGCGGCGTGCACCATGGCGGGCGAGGCGCCCGACGCAAGCAGAACATTGGCCGCGATGTTCATGGCGACATAATTGGTGATGCACTGGACGAGCGGCGGCTTTTCGCGCATCGCCTTCAGCATGGCTCCCGACGTGATCTTGTTTTGCATGGCGCCCCTTTCAGGCGGGGGCGGGCACGGGGCAATTCGTGCGGGCGAAACCGCGACCCCGAGCGACTCCCTCCGCCGGCATTATCCGGTTCAGGTTCGAAGGGTGCTTCTCAGCCCGTCTGTCGACGGGCGCCCCTGTCTCTCATCGCGCTCTTTTTCGCAGAGAACGGGGCGGATGTCATCTCGAAAATGAGGGTTCGGTACTCTCCTTGCGGCTGCGCTTTAGGCGTGAACGTTGCTGCTCAGGAATGCAATCCCGATCGCATCCTATCCGGCTAACTCAAATCGTGAAGATCCGTCGAAATCGCCGGCCCGATCGAAAACTCCGAAAACCGCACCCTCAACCCGCTGCGCTCCGGCGTGCAGGCCGCCGGCCCGACTTCATAGCGGTCGGCAGCCGGGAAGGGCGCTAGCCGCAGCAGCGGCCAGCGGCTGCCGTCGCGGGAGGCCTGGATGCGCATGGCGCCGCCTGCGACGGTGACGCGGATGTGGAAATCTTCGAGTTCCTTGAAGGGCTGGGACACCGACCAGTCGGATCTGCCGTCGGTGACGACGGCGCTGAGGAAGGCTTCGCCGTCGGTGAATTCGACGCCTGACTTCACCCAGCGTGTTTCGTCGAGGCGCACCATCAGGCCGGCCTGATCGTAGAGGGTGCGGAATTCGCCCTGGATGCGGATCTCGGCGGTGAAGCTGTCACCGGTGGGAAAAGCGAGGAAATGGCCGTTGTCGCGGGTGAAGCCGTAATAGGTTTCGCACCAAAAATCGGTTTTCTCGTCGGTCGTCAGGGTGAGGCTGGTTTCGTCTGCGCGCCAGCTGGCCGGCTCGTTCAGCCACTTTCCTTTGTTGAAATCGATGCTCATCCCGTTCTCCCGTTCTGTTGAAGCCTGACCGCAGGCGACCACCTGACTTTGGCATATCATGCCGCTTTCATGCAGCGCAGACAGCCGCAGATGAAGATGGTGCTTTTTCGGCGTCGCGCTATCCGCGGCTGCATAATCCGTCGCCCGCGCTTGACAGGATCGATCCAGTTCTTATTCTGTTACAAAAAGATGAATTGCATAATAATGGAACTAAACGGGAGCCATCACATGAAAACACTGGTCGCATTCCTGCTCGGTACCGCGCTCGTCGCCCTGCCGTCCGCCCTGCTTGCCCAGGAAAAGGGCGGCGTCATCAATGTCGCGACGATCGGCGAGCCGCCGACGCTCGATCCGATGTCGTCGACGGCTGATCTTGTCGGCATCGTCACCCAGCATATTTTCGAAACGCTCTACACCTTCGACAAGAGTTGGAACGTCACGCCGCTGCTGGCCGAAAGCCTGCCGGAGATCAGCGCCGACGGCAAAACCTATACGATCAAGCTGAGGACCGGCATCAAGTTCCACGACAATACAGACATGACGTCCGAGGATGTTGTCGCCTCGCTTGGCCGCTGGACGAAGATCGCCTCGCGCGGCAAGCAGGTGGCGGGCTTCATCGGCAAGATCGCCGCGACCGATCCTTCGACCGTCACCATCACCCTGAAGCAGCCCTATGCGCCGCTGACCTCGTTGCTCGCCTTCAACAATTCGGCGGCGATCATCATCCCTTCCGAAAAGCAGGACGAACCGATGAAGGAATTCATTGGCACCGGCCCCTATATGCTGAAGGAGCGCAAGGCCGACCAATATATCCAGCTCGTCCGCTTCGACGGCTATAAGTCACGCGAGGGCGACGGCAATGGTTACGGCGGCGCCCGCCATCAATATCTCGATGAAATCCGCTTCGTGCCGGTGCCGGATCCGAACACCCGCGTCGAGGCCGCCATTTCGGGCCAATATGATTATGTCGACTCGATCGCGGTCGAATCCTACGACAAGCTGAAGGCGTCGACTGCCTCGCAGCCGGTCATGCTGAAGCCCTTCGGTTATCCGGTCTTCGTCTTCAATACGAAGGAAGGTGTGGCTGCCAATGTCGAGGTCCGCAAGGCGATCCGCCAAGCGCTCAGCATGGAAGACATGCTGGCGGCAGCCTTCGGCAGCAAGGATTTTTATGCGCTCGACGGCGCCATCTACCCCAAGACCTTTGCCTGGTCGACGGATGCCGGCGTCGAGGGCGCCTATAATGTCGCCGATCCGGAAGGGGCGGCGGCTGCCGCCAAGAAAGCGGGTTACAACGGCGAGCCGATCCGCATCCTGACCAGCCGTCAATACGAGTTCCATTACAAGATGGCGCAGGTCGCCGCCGAATATCTGAAGCTTGCCGGCTTCACCGTCGATATGCAGGTGGTGGACTGGGCGACGCTGACGCAGCGCCGCACCGATCCGAAGCTCTGGGATATCTATATCACCCACAGCCCCTTCCTGCCGGAGCCGGCCCTCATCGGCTCGCTCTCGACCAGTTCGCCGGGCTGGTGGGACACGCCAGCCCGCAAGGCCGCCGTCGATGCCTTCACCTCCGAGGTCGACCCGAAGAAGCGCGTGGCGCTCTGGGCCGATGTTCAGAAGGCGGTTTATACCGACGCGCCCTTCATGAAGATCGGCGATTTCAACGCCGTCTCGGCGAAGTCGGTCAAGCTCGAAGGAGTCGATCCGGCTCCCTGGCCGTATTTCTGGAACGCTTCGATCAAGAAGTGAGCATCACCGCCGGCACCGGTCCTTCGGGACCGGTACCGGTCATCTTTTCTGCCGCATCTGCAAGGGCTTGAAGGCCGGCATTCATGATCCGCTACATCCTCCAGCGCCTGTTCGGCATGATCGTCGTGATGTTTCTCGTCGTCACGATCGTCTTCGTCATCGTGCGTGTGACGCCGGGAGATCCGGCCGCCGTTATGCTCGGGCCGGATGCGACGCCGCAGGATATTGCCGATCTCCGAACCCGGCTCGGCCTCGATCAATCGCTCGGGTTGCAATATGTCTATTATATCGGCCAGTTGCTGAAGGGTGATCTCGGCCAGTCGATCTTCCTGAACATGCCCGTCACATCGGCCCTCATCGACCGGGCCGAGCCGACCTTCTTCCTGACGCTGTTTTCGCTTGCCATTGCCAGCGCCATCGCCCTGCCGATCGGCATCTATGCCGCCTATCGGCGCGGTTCCTTCATTGACCAGGCGGCAACGACGCTCGCCATGTTCGCCGCCAGCATTCCGAGCTTCTGGCTCGGGCTCATTCTCATGCAGTTCTTCGCCGTGCGGTTCAATCTCTTCCCGGTCTCGGGATATGGCGGCCCGGGCTCGACCTTCATCGACCGGATGTATCACCTGACCCTGCCGGCCTTTGCGCTTGGCATCGTCTCCTCGGCGTTGATCCTGCGCTTCACCCGCGCCTCGATGCTCGATGTGCTCGGCGACGATTATATCCGCACGGCCCGCGCCAAGGGCTTGATCGAGCGCAAGGTCATCCTCAAGCACGCGTTGAGGAATGCGCTGATCCCGATCCTGACGGTGCTCGGCCTGACGGCGGCGGTGCTGATTTCGGGCGCTGTTGTCACCGAAACAGTCTTCGGCCTGCCGGGTGTCGGCAATCTCGTCGTTTCGGCGGTGTTGCGCCGCGATTATCCCGTCATCCAAGGGGCGCTGCTCGTCATCGCCGCGCTCTATGTGCTGATCAATTTTGCGATCGACATGCTCTACCTGCTGGTCGATCCGAGGGTGCGCTACTGATGGCCGATATCGCAATCAAACCAGCCGAAAGCGAAGGCGGCAAATTCGTCCGCCGCCTGATGAAGCGCAGGACGGTGGCCTTCGGCCTGCTGATCCTGGCGATCTTCGTGCTGCTGGCGGCCTTCGCGCCTGTAGTCGCGCCCTATTCGCCGTCGAAGCTTTCCATCGTCAACCGACTGAAGCCGCCGAGCGGCACCTTCTTCTTCGGCACTGACGAGTTCGGTCGCGACGTCTTCTCGCGCACGATCTTCGCGGGCCGCCTGTCGCTGTTCGTCGGGGCTGCGGTCGTCGCGCTTTCGGCCGCAATTGGCGTCACGCTCGGCCTGCTCGCCGGCTTCTTCCAGAAGCTCGATACGCCGATAGCCCGGCTGATCGACGCGATGATGGCTTTCCCCGATATTCTGCTGGCGATCGCGCTGGTCGCCGCCCTCGGCCCGTCATTGACGACCGTCATCATCGCGTTGTCGATCGTCTATGCGCCGCGCCTTGCCCGCATCGTGCGAGCCTCGACGCTCGTTATTCGCGAGCTGCCCTATGTCGAGGCGGCGAGGGCGCTCGGGATTTCGACCTTCCACATCATGACGCGGCATGTGCTGCGCAATCTGCTGTCGCCGATCCTGGTGCAGGGCACATTCCTCTTCGCCAGCGCCATGCTTGCCGAGGCCGGCCTGTCCTTTCTCGGCCTCGGCGTCAGCCCCGAGATCCCAACCTGGGGAACGATGATCGCCGCCGGCCGGCAATATATCGGCCAGGCCGACTGGATGACGCTTTTCCCCGGCGTCGCGATCGTTCTCTCGGTGCTGTCGCTGCAGATGGTCGGCGACGGCCTGAGGGACATGCTCGACCCGAGACTTCGCAAGGACCTTTGATCCGTCGACCAGCGGTCGGCCAATCCAAATTCGCCAATCGAAATTCGCATGACAGGAGTTCGCGTGAATCAGTTCCCCGCCGCAGCCGGCAAGGTCGAGAATTCGCCTTACCAACGGTTAGCCGCTCTTGGCATAACGCTGCCGCCGCCGCCACCGCCGATTGCCAATTTCGTGACGCATGTGGTGGAAGGCAGCATGCTCTATCTATCCGGCCAGGGGCCGCGCGAAGCCGATGGCTTCCTGCATGCCGGCAAGGTCGGCGGCGGCGTCGGTGTCGACGAGGCGTATCGGCATGCGCGGCTGACCGGCATCAACCTGCTTGCCGTCATGCATGAGGCGCTCGGCGATCTCTCGCGCGTCAGGCGGGTGGTCAAGCTGCTCGGCATGGTCAACGCCGTACCCGAGTTCGAGGACCATCCGAGCGTCATCAACGGCTGTTCCGACCTGTTGATCGCGGTCTTCGGAGCGGCAGGCGAACATGCCCGCTCGGCCGTCGGCTTCGGCTCGCTGCCCGGCAATATCACCGTCGAGATCGAGGCGATCGTCGCTTTGCATGGATGACGAGGTGTGTTTTCATGTTTGGAGTGGTCTTCGGATGACCTTTTCCTATCTTAACCCGCGTCCGTTCTCCGGCTGTTCGACACTGCCGGACGACCGCCCCATGTTTCGCCCTTCGCCCCAGACTTCCGGAGATCTTCATGCCCGATGATATCAGACCTTCGCTCGGCCTTCGTCCCGTCATCAATGTGTCCGGCACGATGACCAGCCTTGGCGCTTCGATCGTCGTTCCCGAGGCGATCGCGGCGATGGCGTCCATCCTGCCGCACTTCGCCGAGATCAACGACCTGCAGCGCAAGGCAAGCGGCGTCATCGCCCGGCTGACCGGCGGCGAGGCGGGCTTCGTCACCGCCTCCTGCTCGGCCGGTATTTCGCTTACCGTCGCCGGTGCGATCACCGGCAACAATCTGCTGGCTATCGAGAGGCTGCCGGATGCCGTGTCTGAGAAGAACGAAGTGCTGGTGCAGATGGGCCATGTGGTCAGCTACGGTGCGCCCGTCGACCAGGCAATCCGGCTTGCCGGCGGCAAGGTCGTGCTTGTGGGACAGGCGACTTCGACCCATCGCTTCCATATGGAAAACGCCATCACCGACAAAACCGCAGCCGCCGTCTATGTCGTTTCCCACCACGTCGTCGATTACGGCCTCTTGAACCTCAAGGAATTCGTCGAGATCGCCCATGCCAAGGGGGTGCCCGTTATCGTCGATGCGGCATCGGAATATGACCTCAAGATTTTCCTGGAGCAGGGGGCTGATATCGCGCTTTATTCCGGCCACAAGTTTCTCGGCGGCCCGACCTCCGGCATCGTTGCCGGCAGGAAGGATTTGGTGCGCCATGCCTTCCTGCAGAATATGGGCATCGGCCGCGGCATGAAGGTAGGCAAGGAGAGCATTTTCGGCGTCATGGCGGCGCTGGAAGCCTGGGAAAGGCGCGACCATGCCGGCATCCGCGAACGCGAGACCGGCTATCTCAATCTCTGGAAGAAGACCCTCCAGGGTCGTCCCGGCGTCACCGCGCTGATCGAGCCCGACCCCACCAACAATCCGCTCGACCGTCTGCGTCTCATCGTCGATCCCGAACAGGCCCATATCACCGCCTGGGATCTGGCCGATGCGCTGGCGAGAGGCAACCCGCCGATCATCGTGCGCGACCACGAGGTGGAGCACCGCTATTTCTATCTCGACCCCTGCAACCTGCATCCGGGCCAGGAGGTGATCGTCGCAAACCGTCTTGCTGAGGAGCTCGACAAGGCGCGCGCCTCCAACGAGATCATCGCAACCCCGATCGAAAACCGCAGCCGGCACCGCTTCGACGGATTGCTGCGCTGGCCGGATTGACCCGCCGTTCTCATCCGCCGCAAGAGGAGCCGAAATGGCCAACGCCCAAGCCCAGCCGATCGAGACATTGAGCCCCGTTCTTTCCGTCGACAGGCTGACCACCTCCTTCCTCGTGGACGGCGCCTGGAAACCGGTCGTGCGCGATGTCTCCTTCACCGTCGCGCCCGGTGAAACCGTGGCGATCGTCGGCGAATCCGGCTCGGGCAAGAGCGTGACGTCGCTGTCGATCATGCGGCTGTTGCAGCCGGAAACGAGCCGCACCGAAGGCTGCGTCGTGCTCGGCGGCCGCGACCTGCTGGCGCTGCCGGAACACGCGATGCGGCAGGTGCGCGGCAATGAGGTGGCGATGATCTTCCAGGAGCCGATGACCTCGCTCAATCCGCTTTTCACCATCGGCGATCAGATCTCCGAAGCGCTGCTTTGCCATTCCGATTTGAGCCGGGCCGATGCCAGGGCCGAAACGATCAGGCTCTTGGAGAAGGTCCGCATCCCCTCGGCCGCCTCGCGCTTCGACGAATATCCGCACCGTTTTTCCGGCGGCATGCGCCAGCGGGTGATGATCGCCATGGCGCTCGCCAGCCGGCCGAAACTGCTGATCGCCGACGAGCCGACGACAGCGCTCGACGTGACGATCCAGGGGCAGATCCTCGATCTCATCAAGATGCTGCAGGCGGAGGAGGGGACCTCCGTTCTCTTCATCACGCATGACATGGGCGTTGTCGCCGAGATCGCCGACAGAACGGTGGTGATGTATCGCGGCGAGCAGGTCGAAAGCGGCGTCACCGCCGATATCTTCCACCGCGGCAGACATCCCTATACGAAGGCGCTGCTGTCCGCCGTGCCGGTGCTCGGCTCGATGCAGGGTCGGCAGAGGCCGCTGCGTTTTCCCGTGGTCAATACCGCAACGGGCGAATCCGACGTTCCCGCCGAGGCAGCCGATACGGTGGCAGTGACGCCCGTCCTGCAGGTGAAGAACCTCACCAAGCGCTACGATATCCACTCCGGCCTCTTCGGCCGGCTGACGAGCCGCGTGCACGCGGTCGAAAACGTCTCTTTCGATCTCCATGCCGGCGAGACGCTGTCGCTCGTCGGCGAATCCGGCTGCGGCAAATCGACGACAGGGCGGGCCATCATGCGCCTGATCGAGCCGCAGGCCGGTTCGGTGCTCGTCGAGGGGAGGGAGGTGCTCGGCCTCGACAGGAGGGCACTGCGCGAAATGCGCAAATCCGTGCAGATGATCTTCCAGGATCCCTTCGCCAGCCTCAATCCGCGCATGACGGTGGGTGCTGCGATCGCCGAGCCCTATCTCGAGCACGGCATGGGCACGGCGAAACAGTCCAAGGACGTCGTTGCCGATCTGCTGGTCAAGGTCGGCCTTTCCGCGGAGATGGCCGGGCGTTATCCGCATGAATTTTCCGGCGGACAGCGCCAGCGCATCTGCATTGCCCGGGCGCTTGCCCTGCAGCCGAAGGTCATCATTGCCGACGAAAGCGTTTCGGCGCTCGACGTCTCGATCAAGGCGCAGGTCATCAACCTGATGCTCGACCTGCAGCAGAGCCTCAACCTCGCCTTTCTGTTCATATCGCATGATATGGCGGTGGTCGAGCGCGTCAGCCACCGCGTGGCGGTGATGTATCTCGGCGAGATCGTCGAGGTCGGCCCGCGCGCCGCCATATTCGAAAATCCGCAGCACCCCTATACGAAGAAGCTCATCGCCGCCGTGCCGGTGCCCGATCCCGACCGTCGCCACGAAAAGCGCCTGGTGGCGAATGACGAGATCAAAAGCCCGATGCGACCGGTCGACTATGCCCCCCCGAAAGCTTTCTATCGCGAGGTCGGGCCCGGCCACCTGGTGATGGCGGATCGCTCGTCCGGCTTGTGAGTTGCCTAACGGATCGGCGGCGCATAAAGCAGGTGCAGAGACAAATGCTTGGAAAGCCGCACCGATGAACAAGACGGATTATTTTTCGACGCTCGGCGGATTGCCGCCGCAGAGCCAGCTGCTCTCGGGCCGGGCCGTTTTTACCACGGCTTACGCGGTCATCCCCCGCGGCGTCATGAGCGATATTGTCACGAGCCTGCTCCCGCATTGGACGGGGACGCGCGCATGGGTTCTCTCCCGGCCGCTGTCGGGCTTCTCGGAGACCTTCTCGCAATATGTGATGGAAGTTCAGCCGGGCGGCGGTAGCGACCGCCCGGAGCCCGACAAGCGGGCTGAAGCGGTGCTGTTCGTCGTCGAAGGCGACATGACGGTTGAGCTCGAGGGCGTCAGCCATGCGCTGCGCGCCGGTTCCTTTGTTTACATTCCAGCGGGTTCGGCCTGGCGTCTGAAGAATGACGGCTCAGCCGCAGCAATCTTCCACTGGGTCAGAAAGGCCTTTCAGGAGGTCGAGGGGCTGGAACCGCCGCCGGCGATCGTCACCCATGAGGACGACCATCCGATCCGGGCCATGCCCGACACCGACGGGCGCTGGGGCACGACCCGCTTCATCGATCCGGCCGATGTGCGCTACGACATGCACGTCAACATCGTGACGCTGGAGCCGGGTGCGGTGATCCCGTTCATGGAAACGCATGTCATGGAGCATGGTCTCTATGTGCTGGAGGGCAAGGCGGTCTATCGCCTGAACCAGGATTGGGTCGAGGTTGAGGCTGGCGATTTCATGTGGCTGCGCGCCTTCTGCCCGCAGGCCTGCTACGCCGGCGGCCCCGGCCGGTTCCGCTACCTGCTCTACAAGGACGTCAACCGCCATATGAAGCTCTGGTAGTCGCTTTCCGCGACGCGTGCCGCACGCCCGCACGCTCCCGATCAGCCTGTTCGGTTGCTTGACAGCTCTGTGGATTGCCCGCATCGTTCTTCGATGCGGAATATGGATTCATGGCTCTCGGAGAAGAAAGAAATAGGCCGAAGAAACGCTGCCGAGGCGGTCTTCGAAGATATCCGCACGGCCATTGTCGATCGGAAACTGGCGCTCGGGATCCGTCTGCCCTCGGAGGTGCAACTTGCCGAACGTTACGGCATCAGCCGGGCGATCGTGCGTGAAGCGCTGCGTTCGCTGCAGACACTGGGGTTCACGCAGACCAGGACCGGCCGGGGCACCTTCGTCGTTTCGGAAAGCCCCGCGCGCCAACTCGGCGGCGGCGCCTATTCCGCCCGGGATCTGATGGAGGCGCGCCCCTGCATCGAGATTCCGGCTGCCGGTTGGGCGGCATTGCGGCGCTCGGACGAGCAGCTGACCCGGCTCGCATCCTTGTGCGACCGGATGGACGAGGAAGAGGATGTCCGGGAATGGGTGCGGATGGATGCGGTCTTTCACGGAGAAATCGCGGAGGCTTCCGGCAATGCGATCTTCCGGAAAGTCGTCGCCGATGTTCGCGGCGCGCTTTCGACGCAATCCGAACTCGTCGAGCATGTTCGCGGCCGGCGCAAAGCGTCCAACGCCGAACATCGCCGAATTCTGGAGGCAGTTGCCGCGGGCAGCGAGCAGGATGCGCGCGCGGCAATGGCGGAGCACCTGCTGGAGGTCGAGCGGTCCATCATCGGGATTGCCGATAACAGACGAACTGCCTGGAAGGCCTGATTTCAATTTTGCGCCCGGACATTCCGCCCGGCCAATCGAATGCAAGCGATGAACGATCTAGAAAACTGGCTGTCCGATCCCGCGACCCTCAGTCGCAAAAGCGCCTCGGAACTTGTGTTCGATGAATTGCGCAGCCTCATCCTTTCCGGCCGTTTTGCTGCCGGTTCGAAGCTGCCGTCGGAAGCTAAGCTGGCGGGAAAATACGGCGTCAGCCGCCCGATCGTCCGGGAAGCGCTGCGCTCGCTGCAGATTTTGGGGCTGACGGAGACGCGAACGGGCAGCGGCACCTATGTGCTCGCGGCTGCCGGCGACGGAAATATCAGTTACGGCGATTATTCGGCGCGTGATCTGATGGAGGCGCGGCCTCACGTCGAAGTATCGGCCGCCGGCTGGGCGGCGCTGCGTCGGAGCGATGACGAGCTGTCCCGCTTGCTCGGACTTTGCGACGAGATGGAGCAAGAGAAAAATACCGAGGCCTGGGTGCGGTTGGATTCGGAATTTCATGGGCTGATCGCGGCTGCATCGAAGAACGCCGTCTTCCGCGACATCGTCGACGAGGTCCGGGAGGCGATGGCGCAGCAATCCGGGCTGCTGACGGTCTTAGGGCCGCGGCGCCAGGAGTCGAACGACGAGCATCGCGCGATTGTCGACGCGATCCGTGCAGGCTCGGAGATCGAAGCCCGGGCCGCGATGGAGGTTCATCTCCAAAAGGTCGAGACGGCGGTCAATCGCATCCTCGGCGCCGCACTGCGTTAAGCAGCCGCGAACGCTTCCTCCAACACCGTGCGCTCGGGCATCGGCAGCTGCCAGATGGGCGAACCGGCGTTCATATATGCACCCTCTCGAACGAAAGACCTTGACCGTGGCGCGGATCCTCAGCTATTCCACAAACCTGTCAGACCGCATAGCAGATTAACATCTATGGGGCGACTGCGCGGAAGGGCGGCCGGGGAGGCTGCCGAATCCAGGATAGGGAGGAGTAATGACAGTCATGGAATCCACCAGAACCGAGGCCGATGGCCAGATCTTCGCCGAGGAGGATCTCGGTTACAAAAAGGCGCTGAAGCCGCGTCAGATCCAGATGATCGCCATCGGCGGCGCCATCGGCACCGGCCTGTTTCTCGGCGCGGGCGGGCGGCTTGCCGCTGCCGGTCCGGCGCTCGTACTCGTCTATGCCTTGTGCGGCTTTTTCGCATTCCTCGTTCTCAGGGCTCTCGGCGAACTGATCGTCCATCGCCCGACCTCGGGCTCGTTCGTCTCCTATGCCCGTGAATTTTACGGCGAAAAGCTCGCCTTCGCGGTCGGTTGGCTGTACTGGCTGACCTGGGCGATGACGGCGGTCGCCGATGTCACCGCGGTGGCGCTCTACATGAATTTCTTCAAGGCCTATGTCCCATGGATCGCCATGATCGATCAGTGGGTATTTGCGCTGACGGCACTGGTCCTTGTTCTCGCCATGAACCTTCTGTCGGTGAAGGTCTTCGGCGAACTGGAATTCTGGTTTAGCCTCGTCAAGGTTCTCGCTCTGGTTGTCTTCCTGATCGTCGGGGTTTACTTCGTCATCTCCGGCACGCCGATCGACGGCCACGTTCCGGGGCTGAATACGATCACCGATTTCGGCGGCATGTTTCCGAGCGGGATCCTGCCGGCGCTGGTCGTGATACAGGGGGTGGTTTTTGCCTATGCCTCGATCGAGCTGATCGGCACCGCCGCAGGCGAAACCGAAAATGCGCGCAAGGTCATGCCCCGGGCGATCCGGACGGTCGTGCTGCGCCTGGTGGTCTTCTATGTCGGCTCGGTTCTGCTGCTGTCGCTGCTGCTGCCCTATACCGCCTATAAGGGCGGCGAGAGCCCCTTTGTCACCTTCTTCGGCAAGATCGGCGTCCAGGGCGCCGACGTCGTCATGAACCTCGTCGTGCTGACCGCGGTCCTGTCGTCCCTCAATGCAGGCCTCTATTCGACCGGCCGCATCTTGCATTCCATGGCGATCTCAGGCTCGGCGCCGGCCGCCCTGGCGAAAATGAACAGATCCGGCGTACCCTATGGCGGGATTGCGGTGACCGCAGTCGTGACCGCCTTCGGCGTCGTGCTGAACGCCGTCGTTCCGGCAGCAGCTTTCGAGATCGGCTTGAATGTCGCGGCCCTCGGCATCATCGCGGCCTGGGGCGTCATCGTCCTCTGCCAGCTCAAGCTGTGGTACCTGTCACGTCAGGGCAAGCTGGCGCGGCCGGAATTCCGGATGTTCGGCGCGCCTTACACCGGCGTGCTGACGCTGGGCTTCCTGGCGATCGTCGTGATCCTGATGGCCCTCGATTATCCAGTCGGCACCTACACGGTCGCGTCTCTGCTGCTGATCATTCCGGCGCTGGTGGTCGGCTGGCTTCTGATGCGGGAGCGCATCCACCTGATTGCAGCCGAACACGGCGACGATCGCGGCGGTTTCGATCTGGCCTGACCCGCGATAGCTATCCCCGGCGCGCCGAAGGCCGTCGGGCACCGCATCAATGGAGAGAGAAATGATCCCGAGTGAGGATTTCGTCGTCACCGATCGTGGCGGCATCGTCGAGAACCGTCACCGCGTCCATGCGGCGGTCGTCGATGCAACGGGGAGGCTGCTTTACGCGCTGGGAAACCCGACGCGCCTGACGCTTGCCCGGTCTGCCGCCAAGCCGGCTCAGGCGCTTGCCATCCTCGAGACGGATGGGTTCGAGCGCTACGGCTTCGATGATGCCGATCTCGCGCTGATTTGCGCTTCCCACAGCAGCGAAGAGCGCCATATCGTGCGGACGCGGACCATGCTATCAAAGATCCAGGCCGAGGAGGCGGATCTTCGCTGCGGCGGCCATCCTTCCTTGTCCGAAAACGTGAACCGGGCCTGGATCAAGCAGGACTATACACCGACGGCTGTCTGCAGCAATTGTTCGGGAAAACACGTCGGAATGATTGCCGGCGCCCGGGCCATCGGAGCGGGCGCCGACGACTATCACCTGCCGGATCATCCGATGCAGCTGGTCGTGAAGCGGACGGTCGCCGAACTCTGCGACCTGGACCCGCAGGACGTCGAATGGGGGATCGACGGATGCAATCTGCCGACGCCCGCTTTTCCCCTGGATCGCCTGGCGCGCCTCTATGCCAAGCTTGCTTCGGCCGCGGACCGGGGCGAGGGGCGGGAGGGCTCGTCGACGCGAGACGCAGCGCTGGCTCGCATTTTCCGGGCGATGGCGTGCTACCCTGAACTGGTCGCGGGCGACGGGCGTTACTGCACGGTTTTGATGCGCGCATTCGACGGCGCAATGATCGGCAAGCTCGGCGCCGATGCCAGCTATGCAATCGGTGTTCGCGCCTCGGACGATACCAGGCGACTGGGAGCGGATGGGGCGCTCGGCATCTCGGTCAAGATCGAGGACGGCAACATCGAAATCCTCTACGCCGTCGTGACGGAAATCCTCGAGCAGCTTGGCGTCGGCTCGTCGGAACGTCGCAGGCAGCTTGCGGAGTTTCATCGCCCCAGGCGCGTGAACACGATGGGTATCACGACCGGCGGCGTGTCCTTTCCATTCAAGCTGCGCGGATCCAAGCCGGACGGAGAGAATTCCCGTCCCGCGGCTTGACCGGATGACACTTCCGGATCCGGCAATTTCTGCCGCGTCCCCATTCATCATTCTTCCGGCCTGCCGCCGCAGCCGCAGCGCCGCCTCTCGAAAGTTCAGCCATGACTATCTCCGATATTGCGAAAATCCGCGTCGAGCATGACCTGATCGGCGACCGCGACGTTCCGGCCTCGGCCTATTACGGCGTGCATACGCTGCGCGCGGTCGAGAATTTTCCGATCACCGGTCAGACCCTGCGTGAATCGGCGGATCTGATTGCCTCGCTCGCCGCGATCAAGCAGGCGGCGGCTCAGGCCAATGCAAGCCTCGGCCTTCTCGATCGGGCGCGCGCCGACGCCATCATCGCAGCCTGTGTCGAGATCCGCGACGGCGCGCTGCACGACCACTTCGTCGTCGATCTCATTCAGGGCGGCGCCGGCACCTCGACCAACATGAATGCCAATGAGGTGATTGCGAACCGGGCGCTTGAAATCATGGGATATTCGCGGGGCGAGTACCAGCACCTGCATCCGAACGAGCACGTCAATCTCTCGCAATCCACCAACGATGTCTATCCGACGGCTCTGAAGCTCGCCGCCTGGATCGGCGTTCACCGTCTCGTCGACGCCATGGCAATCCTGCGCCGGTCGTTCGAGGCCAAGGCGGTCGAATTTGCCGACGTCCTCAAGATGGGTCGCACCCAGTTGCAGGACGCCGTCCCGATGACGCTGGGACAGGAATTCGGAACCTATGCACTGATGCTCGCGGAGGATGAGGCGCGCCTTGCCGAAGCCGTCTCGCTGATCCGCGAGATCAATCTCGGCGCCACCGCCATCGGTACCGGCATCACCGCCCATCCCCACTATGCAGCGCTGGTGCGCGAGCGCCTGTGCGAGATCGTCGGCGTCGATCTGGTGACGTCGCCGGATCTGGTCGAGGCGACGCAGGATTGCGGATCCTTCGTGCAGCTTTCGGGCGTCCTCAAGCGCGTGGCGGTCAAGCTGTCCAAAACCTGCAACGACTTGCGACTGCTGTCCTCGGGACCGCGAGCGGGACTGAACGAGATCAACCTGCCGGCGCGGCAGGCCGGCTCCTCGATCATGCCGGGCAAGGTCAACCCGGTCATCCCCGAGGTCGTCAACCAGGTCGCTTTCGAAGTGATCGGCAATGACGTGACGATCACCATGGCCGCCGAGGCGGGCCAGCTTCAGTTGAATGCTTTCGAGCCGGTGATCTTCTACAGCCTCTACCGCAGCCTGAGCCACTTGACCAATGCCTGCCTGACGCTCGAAGCGAACTGCATTCGAGGCATTACCGCCAATCGTGACCGGCTGCGGCAGACGGTCGAGCAGTCGATCGGCATCGTGACGGCGCTGAACCCCTATATCGGCTATCGCAACGCCACGGAGGTTGCGCTGGAAGCGCATCATTCGGGACGGGGGGTTTACGAAATCCTTCTCGAACGCGGCCTGATGCAGAAGGAGCATCTCGATGCGGTGCTGCGCCCGGAAACCCTGACCCGGCCGAGCGAGAAGCTATCCTTCTCGTAAGGCATGTGGCTCTTTTTGCTGTTGCGAAGGGCGCCCGGCCGCTTCCGCAATCTCTCCAAAAGGATGTCAGCGGCACATGAAGCTCTGGTCGCTTCATGTGCCCGGCAACACTCATCTGTGCGTGATCACGCCGCCTTTGCTTGCGGCTTGGCGGCCTTGACATGGGTTATGCTGCGGCGGCCGTCGATGCCGACGGGAATATCGCCGTCAACCGTGGCGCGGCGCACGACGCGGTGCTGGTCGCCATAATCGTTGACGGCATAGTGCTGGGTGGCGCGATTGTCCCAGATCGCCACATCCCCCGCTCTCCAGCGCCAGCGCACGGTATTTTCCGGGGCGGTGACGTAGGACTGGAACACCTCGTAGAGTTTTACGGAGTCGCTCTTCGACAGGCCGACAAGGCGCTGAACGAAGTTGCCGAGCAGTAGCGATCTTTCGCCGGTTTCCGGATGGACACGCACGACCGGATGCTCGGTCTCATAGATGGTCGAGGTGAAGACCTCCTCGAAATGCTTCTTCTCTTCAGCGGTGGCGCGAGGGCGAACGGCAGCATAGTCATAGGCATTGCTGTGAATGGCCCACAGGTGATCCGCCAGCAATTTGAGCGGCGCCGGCAGGCTTTCATATGCGGCATGGGTATTGGCCCAGATCGTGTCGCCGCCGGCCGCCGGAATGACTACGCCGCGAAGAACGGAGAATTTGGGATAGGCATCGACGAAGGTGACGTCGGTGTGCCACTGGTCCGCCCTGCCGCCGCCGCGGCTGGAATCGAGATTGAGGATGGAAGCCGTGCCGGCGACCGGTCCCTGGGTTGGATGCGGCACAAGGTCGCCGAGGCGGCGTGCGAAGGCTTCCTGTTCGGAATCGTCAAGATGTCCTTGATCGCGGAAGAAGATGACCTTGTGTTTCAAGAGAAGCTGGTTGATGGCCGCCACCTTTTCATCCGAAAGATCACCGCCGAGGCGGATACCCTTGATTTCGGCACCGACGCGGCCGGTCAGCGGGACGACATCGGACTCGGGGATGATCTGATTGACGAGAACCGGATTGCTCATGGAAATCTCCTGTTGAAATTGGAAGAAGTCGGCAGGTCACTGCGCCCGATGAAGGATTCATCGGGCGTTCGAAATCTCATCGCTGGATGTCGACAGGGCTATGGAACGGCATAATCTATAAAATATATAGACAATAATTTCTAATTTTGCCTGTTTTCCTGAAATGCGATGTTCGATTTCCTCACCGGCGGGGAGGCTGGCGGCCGTTGCCATTTCTTCGTATGTTCCGCCGGTCAGCGTGGGATCGCCGAGCAAATCATGCTTGAGGCCCTGGATCCGCGCCCGGAAAGGAACTTGCGATGGCAACAGTCAAACTCCTGTCGGATGAAGAGGCCGCAGCCATTCCGACCGTGCAAGCCGTGTTCGATGACATCAGGGCGACACGCAAGACCGATTTCATCAACAATTTCTGGCGTGCTCTCGCAAATGATCCCGCAAATCTCAACCGGGTGTGGGAGACGCTTAAGTCGGTCATGACGGTCGAAGGCGCGATCGATCCGTTGACGCGGGAGATGATCTATATCGCCGTGTCGACGGCCAATGCCTGCCAATACTGCATTCAATCCCACACCGCGGCCGCCCGGGCGCGCGGCATGACCGATGCCCAACATGGCGAACTCCTGACGATCATCGGGCTTGCCGCGCAGACAAATCATCTCGCTCTCGCCATGCAGGTTCCCACAGATCCGGAATTCGAGGTGCGGTAGGAAACGACCCGAATAACTTCGCGGCTGCGGCATCGACGTACAGAATCGGCCGCTTGGAGCGCCTTCAGCACGATGCGATTACCCCCCGCTGAAAACGCTCACATGTGCCTTTGACAGGATAACAAGATCGTCCGGTCTGACGTTGAGATAGTTGCGCCGCGTGCCGCAGACGGCTCCTCCGTCAGCAAAAATCTCTACGATGCCCTTGTCGTGGATGACTCTCAGATCCGTCGCACCGGCAATCGCCGCGGCGTAACGGATCGATCCGTCGTCTTGTGGCAGCTGCACGGAGATACTTTGATCTTCCACGACGATGGAAAATGACAATTGTCCGGCTTCGGTTGCGGTGATCCTTGTTCCGTCGAGCGTCCCGTTCAATCGGATATCGATCGACGCGTCGTCCAGAACGTATCTGCCGGGCTCTGCGGAAGACAGAGGCGCATGAGTGAGGGCCTCCTCCACTTCGTCAGCGGGTCTCATGCATATCCTGTTGCGCGCATCCAGCGACAGCTGGCGAGGTAAGGACAACTCGCCGGAATACGGCGACCCGGCAGGCTTGCGGAACTCCCAATTGAACAACCACGCAAAGGCAATCTGCCTGCCATCCGTCGCGAAGCTCTGCATCGCATAATAGTCGCTACCGAAGTCGAGGAGTTGCAGCGCATCGGAGTCCGGAATGAAGCGGTCATCGACGAAATCTCCGACGAGCCCATAAAGCAGGTTGTGTCGGCCGCTGCCTGGATCACAGTGTCCGACAAGTCCCATGATCAGCACCCATTTGCCGTCGATGGGGAAAAAGTCGGGGCATTCAACTGCTCTGGCGCCCTGCTCACGGAAGAAGGGCGGTGCACGGAACAGCGGTCCCAGGTATTTCCACTCACGCAGATCCTCCGAACCGTAAAGCAAGACTGCCGGGTCGCCATGAATAGAAGCGCCGAGCACCATGCGATAAGCGCCGGCGGCTTCATCCCACCACACCTTTGGATCGCGGAAGTCGTGCTCGACTCCTTCGGGGCGCTGCTCGAGCACGGTCGAGATGCTCGCCGCCTTGATCATCCGCCGGTCCGGCCGGGCGATCTTCTGTATTTCTCGATAACCTTTGAAAAGGTCATAGGCGGGCAGGCGCTCCGTATAGAAGAACATCAGCCTGCCATCCCTATCCTCAAATGCATTGCCGGAGAATGCGCCTCCGGTTGCACCGAGACGCCAGAGGTTCTGCTCCGGATGGAGGAAAACCGGCATGTGTGTCCAGTTGAACAGGTCAGGGCTGGTAGCATGTCCCCAGTGCATTGGCCCCCAGTCGCCGCCGCATGGATGAAATTGATAAAACAGGTGCCAGCAGTCGCCCATCCTGCAGAGACCCACGGGATCGTTCATCCAGTTGCGACAAGGAGAAAAATGAAGTCGAGGCCGCTGAGGATCGCTTCGCAGCCATGTGCCAATTTCCTTTCCTGCGCGAATTAGAATCTCATCCGTGCTGAATTCCCATAGCTTTATGCCGGCCTCCGCAACGGTTGCCGGATCGTAGGAGTAGGCCCAAAGGAATGCTTCCGGCCGATCCCATTCAACGACAACGCTGCCGGCCTCGCGGTGGTGATAGGAATAGTATGATGGATGAGCTTCGAAAGCGGGCACACGCCAGAGGGTCTCACCATATTGTGAAATGGTGACGGCCCCGGGACCAACTGCCCAGAATTCCAAACGCTCGCCCGAAGCAAAAGAGACAGTCGCTTTAGCCATTTGGAGACGCAATCTGAGTGAAGAACGGCCGGTCCGAAGACTGGCCCAAGTTTTCTCGGGAAGAGGACTCGTGGTCCCACGACCGGCGGGAGAGGCCTGGCGGCTGCGGTCTATTGCCCAGGAACCGGAGTGCCCCTGAATGCATTGACCGCTCGGTCCATCACCACTTGTTCGACATTTCCGGAGTCCAGGACCGTATTCCCCACGGAGGCCTTTTGCACCAGCACAGTCGTTACGTCGAGCAAAGTCGAATTCCCGATTGAAAGCAATGCGCTCACTTGTGTTGAAAAACAGGCGCTGTTTGGCGTGTCGCTCCCGTCTTTTTGAGCTATTTCGGTGGTGGCCACAATGTGGTTGTTGGCTATGTAGTTTCCACTGCCGGAAACTACATTGATTATGACAGGTTTTGCTGCGGGAGGCTTGATATATTGAGTGTCAACGGTGTGCGAAATATGGTTCGCCATCAGCGAATTGTTGCTGCCGTCAATCTGCAGAAGTCCAAACAGATCATCCAAGCCATTGTCGTACTTCTGCATCGGCGCCCATGGCTCGCGATCTCGCAGAAAATGATTTGACGAGACCAAATTCTCGCAGCAGTTAGCAGCAAGAACCAACATTCCGGGATAAAAGGAATGGAACCTGTTTCCCGTGACCGAGGAACGCACCACTCCGGAGAAATGGACACTGCTTGCTCCTCGAGGAAATACGTTGTTTGAGGACACCAGAATGCCGGCGTAATTCTCGGCGTAAATCGAGTGTCCCCTATATCCCGCGCCGACGAAATTATTTGCTATTCTCGAGGCCTGCCCCATACCTTTCAGTTCGATACAGTTGCCGCACTCTGCGATGAAATTGTTGTCTATCGCGAGCGCATCTGCATCATGAACAGTAACTCCATGTTCCAGGTAGATAAGGCCCATCCCGGTTATTCGGAATGAGTCATTGGCGCTGCCCACATAGATTCCCGTTTTGCCATTTCTGTATGTGTTTTCTGCGTCGTCTTGCCCCAAACCATCATCGATGAAGTGCAAGCCATCGATGCAAAAGTCGGCAAACTCCACAGAGCTTATACGAGGATTTCCGTTGCGCTTGACATAAAACGCGGCACCAGCAGCCTCACCGTCTGCGGCCTCTGGAGAAATGTCCACAAGGATTCGACTTCCGCCCGGCCACACCTCGTGCCAGTGGGCCAACTCGCCTGCGGGTGTGTTGAAGCGGATGCTTGACGACGTAAAACCATGACCAGAGCCAACGATTTTCAGATAGCTCACGTCTATAACGACTTGAGTGACGAGACGATAATCGCCTGGTGGTATGTAGATAACCGATCCAGGTTTTCCGCCGTCATTTACATCGACAACCGCTTGCCTGTTCTTGATATCTGCAATGATGTTATTGATGACGGCGCCAATATCCTCCCGAGGATTGCCTGTTGGATACTTCGTGACGTCGTAACAGTTTTCGCTAACCATTGTCATGTCTCCTCGGACAGCGAGGGTTAATCTTGTTTTCTTTTGGCTGTGCCTTCACCAGATGCTGGTGCGGGTGCCCGGGTCAAAGAAGTGAAGTTCTTCGGCATCGACAGCGATGCGCGCGATGTCACCTGCTCGCACTGTGCTCTTTGGAGAAAAGCGGGCTACCGCAGCTTTTTCGTCGCCGATGTCGACGATGGCGTCCGGGTCGCCAGCGTCCACCCATGGTGCATCGATATTCAGATGCACCATGGATTCAGAACCCAGCGCCTCAACAAGAGTGACCGGGGCCGAGATCTCGGCCGAAGAAGGCCGGATTGAAGCGTCATTCATGTGCTCCGGCCGGATGCCGAGGAGGATTTGACGGTGAGACGCACCGTTGAGCGAGGGACGGCATTCGAAAACCCGGTCAGGAATTTCGAAACTGTTGCTGCCCAGGATCACCGTCCTTCCATTCAGAACGGCCTCGTACAAGTTCATCGAGGGCGATCCGATAAAGGCCGCAACAAAGACGTTGTCGGGGCGACTGTACAGGTTCTGGGGAGTGTCGACTTGCTGCAGCACGCCGCCCTTCATGACAGCGACACGGTCCCCCATCGTCATTGCCTCGACCTGATCGTGAGTGACGTAGATCGTGGTGACGTTGAGTTTTCTCTGGAGGCTGGCAATCTCGGCGCGCATCTGCACACGCAGTTTTGCATCGAGATTGGACAACGGTTCATCCATCAGGAAGGCGGACGGCTGGCGGACGATCGCCCGACCCATGGCGACGCGCTGCCGCTGGCCGCCCGAGAGCAGCGCCGGTTTGCGGTCGAGCAGAGCCGTCAGCTCGAGGATGCGCGCGGCCTCATCCACGCGGCTGGCAATGTCGGATTTCGGCAACCCCGCCATTAGCAAGGGAAAGGCGATGTTTTCGCGCACGGTCTTGTGCGGGTACAGCGCGTAAGATTGAAAGACCATGGCGATGTCGCGATCTTTGGGATCGACATCGTTGACGACCCTGTCCCCGATCCTGAGTTCGCCGCTCGAAATGCTCTCAAGGCCGGCGATCATCCGAAGCGCCGTCGATTTCCCACAACCCGAGGGACCGACAAACACCATGAACTCACCATCCCTGATGTTGAAACTCAGGTCGTGTAGCGCATGAAAGCTGTTGCCGTAGATCTTGTTGACGTTGCGCAGTTCTATATCGGCCATGTCTTAGCCTCCCTCATCCTTTTACAGCGCCGAAAGTCAGGCCGCCGACGATCTGCTTTTGAAGTGCGAGCGTTACGATGATGACGGGCAGTGAATAGAGCACGGCCGCCGCCGTCATCGCTCCCCAGGCAAGGCCATAGACGGAGTTGTATTCAGCAATGACGATCGGTGCCGTTTTGGTCGCCTCTGACGTCAGCAGCAGTGCGTAGAGGAACTCATTCCAACTCGTGATGAAGGTAAACAGCGCGGTGACGGCGATTCCGCCCGTCATGATCGGAAGAATGACCTTCAGAAAGGCCTGGAAACGGGTGCAGCCGTCCATGCGCGCCGCTTCTTCCAGATCCTTCGGAACGCCTTCGAAGAAGGCTGCCATGAGAAGAAGCGCAAGAGGTACCGCGGCTGATGTGTGGGCGAGCACCAGACCGGGAACGGTATCCAGCAGACCGAGCGACTTAAGAAGCTGGAACAGTGGCACGCCGAGCGACACCGATGGCACCATGCGCGTGACCAGCGCGAAAAGCAGGAACAGGGTGGTGATCCGGCGCCGGTAGTGGGTCGCGACATAAGCGGCCGGAACCGCCACAGCGAGGGAAAGGATGGTCGTCAGCACCGCCACCATCAGCGAGCTTGCGAAGGCCCGCGGCAGGATCGACGATTGCAGGACATCGCGAAAATTCTCGAAAGAGATCACCACGGGAAAGAAGCTCGGCGGAATCTGCTGGACATCCGCTGCCGGCTTGATCGACGTCATGAGCAGATATACGTAAGGCAGCGCATAGGACAGGACGAGGACGAGCGCGGCGGCATTGATCACCATGCCGTTGAGATTGAAGCGGCGCGCACTACGCATGGACCGGCCTCCATATCTTCCAATAGGCAGCAGCAGCCAGAACCATCATGACGATTAGAAACAGCGTGCCGGAGGCCGAGGCCTCGCCGAGATCGCCGAAGCGCATCATGCGCTGATAGATGTTCATCGAAAACACTTCAGAAGCGTGGTTGGGGCCACCCTGCGTCTGAATCCAGATGAGGTCGAAGGTCTTGGCCGCATCCACCCCACGCACGATGACGACGACGGCGATCACCGGGCGCATCAGTGGCAGCGTGACATGCCAGAAGCGCTGGAACGCGTTCGCGCCGTCGATCCGCGCCGCCTCGAGCAGGTCTTTGGGAATGTTTGTCAATCCGGCATAGGAGACGAGGGCGACAAAGGATGTCGTCAGCCAGATATCGGCGAAAGAGACGGAATAGATGACGATATCTTCGTCGGACAACCAGGCAATCGCATCGGGATCGCTGATGACGCCCAGATGGACGAGCCCGTAGTTCAAGATGCCGATGTTCCCGACCAGGAGAAAGCGCCACAAGAGGCCGGCGACGATTGGCGGCACCATCAATGGCAGCGTGAAGATCGTGCGGTGCCAGCGCGATTTACCGGGGAGCGCCGTGAACAGCAGCGCGGCGCAGAAACCGAAGGTAAATTCGAAGAACAGCGCAAAGATCGAATACTGGATTGTTCTGAATGCGCTTTCCGCGACACGCTTCGAGGTTAGCGCGTCGATATAGTTCTTGAGCCCGATCCATTCTCGTATGTGGGGAGTAATGGTGTCGACCTTAAAAAAGGAATCGAACACCAAAAGCCCTACCGGGTATGCGACCAGCAAGCCAAGGATGGCGAGGGCTGGCGCAAGCATGCACAGCACGAATCGGTCTTCACCCGACATGGCGCTCTCCGAAAGCTGATGATGCGAGGAGGACCACCCGTCCTCCTCGCCGCCGAGGGACTAGTCGAGGATGTCTTCGATCGTTTCCTTGGCGTCCGTCAGGACCTTGCCGACGTCCGCTTTGCATGTCAGGGCCTGCTGCACGGCTGGCAGAACCGCTTCGTCGACAAATTCCTGATATTTTTCATTCATCGGACGGCCTTGCGTCGCAGGAGCGCCCAACGTCTCAAGCAGCGGCGTGAAATGCTCATAACCGGGCTTGCTGGCATAGCCGTTATAGGCCGAATTCGTCGCAGCCAATCCAAGCGGCGCTTCGATACCGAGCGCATTGTTGGCGATGGCGAAGGCTATGAACTTCTTGGCCGCGTCCTTGTGCTGGGAGGTCGACGGAACGACATTGTACCAAGGACCCGGAATTGCCGCGATTCCTGCATCGCCGGCCAGCATTGGGGCGACGCCGACCTTTCCGCTGACCTTGGAATCGGCGGGCGTCATCTTGTAGGCGTGCGCCCAGAATTTCATCATCGCCGTCTTGCCTTGATAGAACAGGTTCTGAGCTTCGCCCCAGCCAGTCTCGTTGACGTTTTCGGGCACGGAATGATCGATGCAGTGAGGCGCGATGTAGAATTCGAGCGCCTTCCTATGCGCTTCGTTGTCGATGATCACCTTCCCATCCTTGTCGAGGATCACACCTGGCGAGCCCGCCTGAAGCACATGCGCCATCCACTCTTCGGAGAAGCTGCCGATGGTGTCGGTGCCCCAAAAGTCAGTCTTGCCGTCACCATCGGTGTCTCGGGTGAAGAATGTTGCGATGTCGCGCCATTGCTGCCAAGTCTTCGGCGGGGCGAGGGGATAACCATATTTTGCCTGGAACGCTTTCTGTTCTTCCGGCTTGTCGAAAAGGTCCTTGCGATAAAAAACAATTTCGGCATTGGCCCAAGCAGGCATGCCGATCAGTTTGTCGCCGATCTTCGCGTCGGCAAGCAAGGCAGGCGGCAGGTCCTTGCGAACCGCGTCGGTGAAGAGCGGCGCGAGGTCTTCGACATGGCTTGCAAATTTCGCGTTCCACACGACGTCGATCGTTACCACATCGAACGCCGATGAGCCGGAGGCGATTTCGGCCGAAAACTTGTCGAAGACGCCCTGATAGGGAACGACGGTGAAGTCCACCTTGATACCGGTCTCGGCGGTAAACTTCTCTGCGGCTGCCTTCTGCAGCATTTCGCCGCCGCCTTCCACGAGGATATTGATGGTTTCGGCCTTGGCGGAGGCCGCTATGCAAACGAGCGCGAGCGCGCTGGCGCCAAGCAGTTTTTTCATGAATTCCTCCCTTGTTCCGCCGGAAGCACTTGCCTCAGGCTGTTCCATTGTTGGACCATAGGCGCGCTATGACGACGTTGTCAATTGGAATTGTCGACGTTGTCAGAAAAATATGTCGACGTTGTCATGCGTGTAGTTTACAACAGACCCGCATCAGGAGAATTGGCGGACATGGTTAGCATCGTCAGCGTCGCGAAAGCGGCCGGGGTTTCGAATAAAACAGTCTCTCGCGTCATCAATGGCGAGCCCTACGTGACTGAGGAAACCCGGGAGAGGGTGGAAAAGGCTATTCGCGACCTCGGCTACATCCCGAATATGGCGGCGCGCCTCATACGATCCAGCCGTTCCAACACCTTTGGGATTATCACCGATTATGTTTCCACGACGCCTTATTCGGTCGATATTGTCCGCGGAATTCAAGATTGGGCCAATGCGAACGGGAAAACCATCCTGATAGCCAACACCGGTGGTTCTTCCGAGAGAGAGGTGGAAATCTGGAAAATGTTCCAGTCCCATCGCATTGATGGAGTCCTGTATGTAACCATGTACCGCCGCATTGTGGATCCGGAGACCGGCGATGTCAGCATTCCGACGGTGATGATCAATTGTCGGCCGCAAACAAGGGAGCTCCTGCCGTCTATCGAGCCCGATGATTATCAGGGGGCGCGAGATCTTACCCGGTATCTCCTTGAACGGGGTCATCGCAGAATCGGTTACATCCGGCTCAATCCGATCCTATTGGGAGCCGAACTGCGCCTGGAGGCATTTCGCCGAACGACAAGCGAATTCGGTCTCACAGAGAACGACCTCTCTATCAGCCTCGGCATGGATGGGCCTGTCGGGGCAGAAAACAACTACGTCTTTGCGGCAGCGACCGAAATGCTCAAACAAGACGACCGTCCGACCGCGATCATGAGCGGCAACGACGAAATGGCAATTCAGATCTACATTGCCGCCATGGCGCTGGGATTGCGGATTCCACAAGACGTCAGCATCGTCGGCTTTGACGATTTTCGAACAGTCACGACGGCGCTGAAGCCAGAGCTGACCACAGCAGCGTTACCATACTACGATCTCGGCAGAGAGGGTGCGAAGTGGCTGAACGATTTGATAGCGGGCGAGAAGATTTATCCGGGCAGTCGGGTTGTCTCTTGCAAGCTGGTTGAGCGTAGCTCTGTCGCCTTTAACCCTCATTAGGCGGGAGAATCTCTGCTGCCTACCTTGAATGAGAGGCGGCATTGAGCTTCTTGCACGACCGGGCGCCCTACGCCGGGGCTTACTCCGGTTTACCTAATCGCGGCGAACGCCTGGATGTGAGATACTGAATATGCGGCAGATCGCCCGATCTGCCCGATTGTTGAGGAGGATGTCCTATGCCACTGTTCATAATCACAGGGTGCTATTCAGCCGCGGCAGCGAAGGGAATGATCGCCGATCCATCGGACCGGGAAGCGGCGGCCCGTACCATCATGGAAGCAGCAGGCGGGAAACAGCATTCTTTCTACGTCACGACCGGCGAAACCGACTGGATGGTAATCGCAGAATTCCCCGACGGTGTTGACCTGATCCCCGCGCTTCTTGTCGTCGGCGCATCGGGAGCAGTATCGAATATCAAAACCGTGCGAGCATACACGGGTGCGGAATTCAAGGCCGCCCAAGAAAAGGCGGGCAAAATCGCATCTGCCTACAAGGCCCCGGCAAAATAAGGAAACCACTCGTCGAACGATCTTCGGCAGCGGATGTTCGATCCGCTGCCGGTTCGTTCCGGCATCGCCACAGGCGGAGAGGTCAGCCATTCGGGCAGGAGAGTGCGTAAATCCAAAATTGTGGGTGTCCAAGAGTGCGTGACCGAAGTCCAAAAGTATCTGGCGACACTCACTGAATGGTGGGGGTGGTGGTGGAGAATCTGTGGCGCTCAGGTTGAAATGTCCGCTGAGCCGCAAAGCAGAAATGTCACTCGCGGCTGCCACGCGGCACGACGACCAGCCCCGATCTGAGCGGCTGGTCCGGGTTGCAAGGTCAGAATCGGGGCGGGGTTGTGGCACCATTGGCTTTAGCTTTGAGACTATGCGATCGACGCCTCACGCTGCCGCATCGAGCTTTTAGTTGCCGCTCAGATCCGGCATCTGCGGTCTTCAAAAGTATTCCGCTTGAGCTCGCGGAAGATCGTCGAGCGATGCCGGCCGAGCTTCTCGGCAATGACGGTGGCGCTCACGCCGGCCGCTCGCCAGCGAACGATCCTGCGACGTTCATCCATGTCGATTTGGGAGTAGGTGCGTCTCGCAAGTCGCACTTCATCCTTGAGTCCACCCCGGCTACAGGTGAATCCGGCGTAATCTGTGTTATGGAACTTGAAGACGTGTGGCAACCGCTGCCACATAATTCGTTGAAATACCCAGAAAATTACTTCTTGTGCCTTCCCACATCAGAGCGTCAGCCAGTCGCCGATCGTTGTCCCGACACGTCGCATGGAGCGTGTTGTTGGAACGGCCGGGTGCTCGGTTGCTATGGTCTTTCGGACTTCACGCGGGCTGAGCCCGAATTCATGGCTGAACGCGCGGGTGAAATTGGCTGCAACGTCGAAGCCGGCGGTCTCGGCAATCTCCGAGATTGGCCTGGTGTCGGTCGGGTTGGTAAGCTCCGCATAGGCCTGCAGCAACCGACGTTTGCGAATGTAGTTGAAGACGCCCCCGCTCGTTTCGAACAATTGGTAGAGCCGCGTCCGCGAGATCCCCAGCGCACGGCACATGACCTCAGGCGTCAAGCTATCTGAATGAAGATTGAGGTGAATATAGCGATGCGCCCGCTCCATCAGCCCCATGTTGGTCTGTTCGTGACCGCGGTCCGAACTGGTGGAGGATGCGGCGCATGCAACGACCATATCGCCGATCGTCCGTACGATCCGCGGCACCTCCTCCACCGTCAAGCTGCTCAGATTCGCTTCCAGGCCGTTGATATAGCTGACCAGCAATTCAGCCAGGCTACCGGAGAAGGCGGTGTTGTTGGCGTTCTGCAGAAGGCTGGCATCACGGGTCAACAGTTCATAGGGCAGGAAGACGAGCACAGCGACTGAATCGGTCATCCGCCCGCGGTACGGATAACCAAGAGACCTGAAAAATATCTCACCCGGGCCGGTCTCGGTTACATGCCGATCGGCCTCGGTCCAGGCCCGGCCGCTGCGCAGCACGCCGAGGTTCCAGTGATCGATTGGGCTCGATCGCAGCATCGCCTGATCGCGAATATAGCTGCACGCCTGCGCGCGCTGCTGAACGATGAGGATGTCGCCGAGATGCCAGCCGGTCTGTTCCGCAAGGAAACCGTCGCCCTCCGATTTTTCGTCCGGCAGATGAACATTCATAAGGGGCGCCACATGTGATCGCCAAGCCTGGAACTGTTCTTTCGGTGGCAGTTCGTGCGTTGAAAATCGCAGGGGCGCCAGCGCCGGTGGAACGTCCGCCCGATGTTCTTTCTGGGAAGACGGTTCGCGCGGCCAGCGCCGCCGCTCCAGGTGCGCCGGCCATTCCTGTCCCGCAGCCGGGTCATCTCCCGATTCCGTAACCATCCAATTCCTCCAGCGCAAGAGCCAATCCGGGCTGTTCAAACTGAAGCAAACAATCGTTTTCGGGGCTGAACCGCGCAGCCATCCGACAAAAACGAATTGACTAAAGCTCTACGTGCATAAGCTACTTATCATATTCATCCGCGAGCAGAAATGGACGGACCGATAATTTTCTGGATGCGGCGATAACGACAATTGCGTCCCGTTCATATATCTAAATAAGCAATGGTTAATTCCGAAGGACGTTCGGAAATTTCCAAAATACTCAACTGCCGGTGCAATGTAGTGTCGAAGCGCCGTCAACGTAAAAAGACACTTATTCAAAACAAAAGATGCGAACATGGGAGGATAGGTCGTGAACCATCGGGGAAATAGTCGTGTGCGATTTGCGCAAGCCTTGGCTTGCAACAGGAATCATCCTGAGGGTGCGCCAGGAGAGATTCTACCGCCCATCGTGCCGATTCATGCGAGACGCTCCTGAGGCCGGACATCGGCAAATAATGGCGCGCGAGGGGTTGCGCGCAACCGAGGCCATCTGTGTCGATGCGTA
Organism: Rhizobium sp. NLR10b; assembly: GCF_019685435.1. Classification (NCBI taxonomy): domain Bacteria; kingdom Pseudomonadati; phylum Pseudomonadota; class Alphaproteobacteria; order Hyphomicrobiales; family Rhizobiaceae; genus Rhizobium; species Rhizobium sp. NLR10b. The sequence goes on from NZ_JABDWV010000001.1 coordinate 460,419, forward strand.
AAGGCTCGAGGCTTGCACGCAACCCCTATCATATCCACCCGTTGTCGAATTTCTTTGACGCTGCCCTTCATGTGGCAGAGGAGGCTAAGATGACTACCGCATGCGATGAGAACGTAATCCAATTGAAGCCGATTTCGAGCTGCAGACGAGAAGTCGAAGTCGCAATGGTGGAAATGCTCGTCAGTTTGCAGAAACGTGGATGGTCGGCTGCGGAGTTGGCATTGACGCTCGCAGACGCCTCGGAAGATCTTGTCATGCTGATCGCGACCAAAAAGCTTCGACCGAATTAAAGCAGTTCCAGGAAATGACAGGGTCCGGAATTGCGTAAACACAAAAGAGTAGAGCGGTTCTGTGCTTCCGTGAAAAGCTGAACCGCTCTTTGATCGCGTGGAATTAGGCTGTTTCTGTCTCAATGAGATGGCGGCATTACAGGCGCGGCGCAGCGATTTTCATCACCCATACCCCACCACGTCAGTTCGCCGCGCCGGGATGGTTGACCACCGCATCGATATGCCCACGCCTCCGTCGGCGGCATTTGCTCCAAAGCCGAATTGTTTCTGTCGCAGGTTACGACCATCACTTGTCTACTAATTCTCAATGCGCTAATTTATGCAATAATGAGTTGCATCCGTTTGTGCCGGGTCCCCTAGCGACGGATGGCTGCAGAGCGATACCTTCGGATGACAATATGATCTGGAACCATCGCATCACACGCATCGTCGTCGGCCTGTTGCTGCTGGCACTCGTGACCGTCCTGTCATTGCCGACGATTACCGGCTTTACGAGCCTTGATGGCACAGTCAATGCCCGGTTTGCTGTCGTCAATGCCCCAATCGACGGCACGATTGCGGAAGAACCCCTCAAGGTCGGCAGCCCGGTCAAGGCGGGGCAACCCCTCGCAGAAATCCGAAATACACGCGTCAATCGTGCAATCCTCGCTTCGCTCGAGGCAGATCGCAACACGGCACTCGACCGCGTCGCGGCACTTAAAAAGGAGCGGGAGGAGCTCTCCGCACTTCGCGAGGAATTGTCTGCCAGATTGGAAATCTACAGGCAGACCACCATTGCCAATCTCGAGCGCGAAGTCGAAATCCTGCGGAAAAAAGTCGAAGTGTCGCAAGCTCAGGATCTGGTCGCGCAGGTCGACCTGAATCGCCGGATGGAGCTCGAGTCAAAAGGCATTCTGACGCAGAAGCTGGTTGAGGTCGCGCGGGCCGCCGGAGCTGCGACTGGCGGCGAGGTCGAAATCAGCAATTTGACTGTCGATCAATTGGAACAAAGGCTCAATGCGGTCCGCCAGGGTATCTTTGTCTTCGGCGACGGACAGAATGACGTGCCTTATTCGCGACAGCGTGAAGACGAGGTTGTCGTTCGCATCAACGACTTGAACTCACGCATCGCGGAAAATGAGACACGAGCCACCGAAGTTCAAAAGCAGCTGGTCAAAGAGGCAGATCGCGTCAGCAGCCTTGAATCCGCGACCGCAATAGCGCCGTTCGACGGCGTTATTTGGACCAGGAGCATCGTCGACGGTTCCAACGTGGTGCTGAACGACGAGTTGATGCGCCTCCTCGACTGTCGAGAGCTGTTTGTGGATATCCTTGTTCCCGAGGTCAATTATGACGAGATCTATCCGGGGCTTGTTGCGCAGGTGCGCTTGTTCGGCCGCAGCGATGTCTTCCAAGGCACCGTCATTTCTGCCAGAGGCAGTTCGGCTTCGGTCGAGGCCGATTCCTTTGCCGCCAGTTTACCGCCGTCGACCGAGCGTAATGCCCGCATTCGCGTTCGCCTTGATCCATCTTTCATGAACGACGATTTTGCGAACTCCTGCCAGGTGGGGCGCACAGTGCAGGTACGGTTTTCCAAGCACGGCATCGACGTATCCAACTGGGTCAAAAGCCTGTGGTTCAGTATCTTCTAGCGCTGGTTCCGACCTTTCTCGTTATGGCCTTCTTCTTTCTGGGGCCGTTCAATTGGTCGCGGCATCACACCTGGACACGGGCGGTGACCTGCGCGTTCGTCGCAGCATTCGCCTTGCGATACATGTACTGGCGCTTGACCGAGACGGTGCTTCCCTATCCGAACGACGGTGCGAGTTTCTACTGGGTCTGGATCCTCTTTGTCGTCGAGGTTCTCGCCTGCGTCGAAGTCATCCTTTTTCTGGTATTGATGAGCCGCTATGTCGACCGGAGCGCGGAAACCGACAGGTTGGGTCGTGTTTTCTTTGCGCGCGACAAGCGTGAGCTGCCGACAGTCGATGTTTTCATTCCCACCTATAACGAGCCGCTCGATGTTCTCGAGCGAACCATCATCGGCGCCCGCTCGCTGGATTATCCTGCGGACAAATTGAATGTGTATGTGCTTGACGATCAACGCCGGGATTGGCTGAAGACCTATTGCGAAGAAAAGAACGTCATCCACGTCACGCGCGGCGACAACAGCCATGCCAAAGCCGGCAATATGAACAATGGGCTGAAGGTCAGCTCGGGCGAGTTTATTGCGATTTTCGATGCCGATTTTGTTCCCTATCGACACTTCCTTCGCCGGACCCTGCCCTTCTTTTCCGACGAAAGCATCGGTATCGTCCAGACACCTCAACATTTCTTCAATGTCGATCCGGTGCAATCAAACCTGGGCCTGGAGAATATCTGGCCGGACGAGCAGCGTTTGTTCTTTGACGAGATCGCGCCCAGCCGAGATGCCTGGAACGTCAGTTTCTGCTGCGGGTCATGCTCGATTGCCCGCCGCCAGGCCGTCGATGCAATCGGCGGTTTTCCGACGGAGTCGATCACAGAAGACCTGCTGACAACTCTTTCGATGCTCAACAAAGGCTACAAGACGCGCTACCTGAACGAGCGGCTATCGATGGGACTGGCCGCCGAAAACCTGACCGGTTATTTCGTGCAGCGCGAACGATGGTGCCAGGGGGGTATTCAAACCCTGTACTTGTATAATGGCCCGCTGCGCGGCCCGGGATTGACGCTCTTTCAACGGATCATGTTCCTGCCGGCATCATGGCTGGTGCAGTATCTGGTCCGCTTCACTATATTGCTTGTCCCCATCGTCTATCTCTGGTTCGGCCTGCTTCCGCTCTATTTCACGGATATGGCCGATTATGTATCTCATCAGGTGCCGCTGCTGGCGGCGTATTTTCTACTCATGCTGTGGATCACGCCGACGCGCTATCTGCCTGTGGTTTCCAGCGCCGTCGGTACCTTTGCGACATTCCGCATGTTGCCGACCGTGGTCTCCAGCCTGGTGAGACCATTTGGCAAGCCTTTCAGGGTGACGCCAAAGGGCAGTGGCAACGAGGCGAACCAGTTCGACCGCTACAGCTTCGCCTGGATCGCAAGCATGATCACGATCACCGTGGTTGGTCTGCTGGTCAACATCGTACCGGAAACGTCGCATGTACAAGGCCAGTTTTCGCCGGTCGCGGCATGGTGGTCAGGGATCAATATTGTCGTCCTGCTGATTGCGTCACTCATCTGCTTTGAGAAACCCCGGCGCCTGTTTCATGCGTTCAAGCTCGATGAACCCGCCATCGTCAACGATGTCCCCGGCCAAGTCGTCAGTCTCGCACTCGACAAGGCGGTCGTTGCAGTCCCGGACATGGCCCGATTTCAATCCAAATCGGCGATGCTGAAACTCTCTGGCTTCGCCCCGATCAAAGCGGAGCTCGGACAGATCACCCAACGACGAAGGAGCGTAAGTCGCGGCGGCGACAAGCAAGCCTATTACCTGCACTTGTATTTTGAACTCAGCGGCTCTGCTCGCGACAGCATGATTGTAAAACTCTACACCGGTCGATATTCGCGGGACGTTCGCGACATCGACAAGGTTGCCGTCTCTCTTAATCTGCTGTTGCGGTCATTCGGGCGAACGCGCACGTTGTAGCCCGGCTCGTGAGAGAGGTTGTCGCGCTTCTTCAACTTATTGCCCGGATCGTTCGTCGAGGATGGACAGCGCGTCCTGCAGTCTGAGCGCCGCCAGCGCTTCCGTTGCCTCGTCCGGAGACCATCCTGCTTCGAGCGCTGCAGAAAGAACCAGCGATTCCGTTTGAAGTTCGAGCTTCTCATAAAGCGGCTCGATGGCTTCGCGTGCGGTGACAACGTGCTGATCGGGCGGAGTGATGGGCGTCGCGGCAACCGTAGGCATGATGCTCCTCCTTTTAAACGCTAAGGTTCGAAACCCAATTGCAGGCATGCTTGTTCCGTTCACAATCGCATTTAGCCGGATCACGGCTGACGGACACTGTTCCGAAGCTCTGGCGATCGCAATTTCGCCCGTCCTCGGCATCTCTGGGCTCCCAGCGAAAATCTCCGCTGGATGTGAACGAACGGACAGGCTACCGCACAATTGCCGAAAGCGGAAGCGACTTGCGGTAATCACCGTTGCCGCAGAAGCGCGCCTAACGAGGACCGTCGCCACATCTGCCGAAATTTCCTCCATTTCAGAAGCGCCCTGATGACGAGGGCCGACGGTATCTTCTCGTGGTCGCCGACGGTCCCCTGCTTGGCGACCGGTGCGTTTGCGTAGAGGAGAAACGCGATCAGCGTGGCTGGATCCTTGGCCTCGAGGTCGAGGCGGGCATCCGACAGATGCAGTCCCTGCTCGCCGTCCATGAAGGTCTGACCATCAACGGTGATCGAGCCATGGAAGACATAGAAGTAGAGATCCCTGCCCTGCTTGCGCGGGAATTCCGACCGCGCACCCGCTTCCAGCCGGATGTCGAAGATGTCGACAGCGCTGCGGACATAAAACGGCGCGCCCTCCCCTTCCGGGCCGACCAGGTGTCGCCAGACATTCGCCGCGACCGTGGGGATCGGGCCGTATTGAATTTTGGGCTGCAGATCGACCGCACGCGGACGAATGAGGATCTGCACCATTCGCAGCGGCGGATCGGTCACCAGCGTCTCCTCGGAGTGCCAGAAGCCTTTCCCGGCATTCATCACCATCAGATGATGGCGGTCGATCAGCAGCCAGCCTGTGGCTCGGTTCTGGTGACGCATCACGCCATCAGGCACCCAGGAGACGATCTCGTCGTTTCTGTGCTCGTGCATCGCGATCAGCCGGCCAGGGTCGAGAATGGATTCGACGACCATGGCGAGAGGGCCATGGCCGTGGTCCGTCGGCTTCGGCTTCAACCATCCCGGCATATTGATGTGCGCGACAAAACCGCCAGCATCCCGCACCAGGAATGTCCGTTCGCCTTTGAGCAGCATCGCGTCCTCCATGCCTGTCAGGCTATGACGACACGTCTTGCCGAGGATGCCGATGAATGGCCTTAGTGGCAATTTGAAAAACATCCGCCGCAATCGATTCGCATACGGGATCTCCAATGACCATCGACGCCGCACGAAATCCGCATCCGATCTACTTTGCCGGCGCTTTTGCCACGGGTGGGCTCCTGACGTTCATGGTGCATCTCAATGGCGAGCTGGCACGGTACGGAAATCCGCTTTTTTCTTCCTGGACCGCTCACGGCACCGGCATCATCGCCGCCGTCATTCTTCTCCTGCTGGTTCACCGGCGGCGAATGCCAAGGCAGGAAAAGATCTTGAAGGCGCCCTTATGGGCCTATTTCGGCGGCATTTCCGGCGCGGCAACGGTCATGCTGACCTCGACCGCGGTCAACTCACCGCTCGGGCTCTCCGGCACCTTGGCTCTCGGCCTGGCAGGCCAGGTCGTCTTCAGCGTCGCGGCCGACAGCTGGGGGCTGTTCGGCCTGCAAAAGCGGCATCCCGATACCTGCGACATCGTTGCGCTCGGCTTGGTCGTTGCGGGAGCGGCGCTGATCATCCTGTTCGGGCGAGGCGCGGCATGACGCTCTTCATTCTCCTCGCTTGCCTCGGCGGCGTGCTCGTCGGCCTCAGCCGTCAGCTTAATGGGCGGCTGAGCATCTCGACGACGCCGCTGATCGCATCCTTCTGGAATCACGCGATAGGCTTTGCCGTCCTCACCTGCCTCGGTGTCGTCGTCGGCGGCCTGCTTCCTGCGGGGGCTGCCGAGGCGCCCTGGTATGCCTATCTCGGTGGTCCGCTCGGCGTTGTCTTCGTGGCGGCCGGCAGTTGGGCGATTGCGCGGATCGGCGCAGTCAACTCGGCTCTGCTGATCATCGGCGGGCAGATGGTCACGGGGGTGGCGTTTGATTATCTCAGCGCCGTGCCGGCCTCCTTCTGGGCGAATGCCGGCGGGATTGTTCTCATCATCGGCGGAATGATGGTCAGCCGGGGACGGCGCAGGGCCGGCGCTCCGAAATAACCCCGGCGTCCGGCGGGAACGCCTCCCCGCCGCCGGATCACCAAGCCGCTGCATTCTCAAGCGAGGTATTTGGTAAACCAGTCGACCGTCCGCTGCCAGGCCAGCTTGGCCGCCGCCTCGTCGTAGCGCGGCGTGGTATCATTGTGGAAGCCGTGATTGACGTCGGGGTAGATATAGGCCTCATAGGTTTTTCCCGCGGCTTTCAGCGCCGCTTCATAGGCCGGCCAGCCTTCGTTGACGCCCGTGTCCAGCCCGGCATAGTGGAGCAGCAGCGGCGCCTTGATCTTCGGCACGTCTTCGGCGCGCGGCTGCCGGCCGTAGAACGGCACGGCTGCGGCCAGTTCGGGATAGGCGACCGCCGCGGCATTGGCCACGCCGCCGCCGTAGCAGAAGCCTGTTATGCCGACCTTGCCGGTGGTGAGGTCACCCTTCATCAGGAACTCGACCGCCGCGAAGAAGTCGTTCATCAGCTTTTCCGGATCGACTTTCTGCTGGAGCTCCCGCCCCTTTTCGTCATTGCCGGGATAACCGCCGACCGAAGTGAGGCCGTCGGGCGCCAGCGCGATGAAGCCGGCCTTCGCCACGCGCCGCGCCACATCCTCGATATAGGGGTTGAGGCCCCGGTTCTCGTGCACGACCACGACGGCGGCGACCTTGCCGGTGGCGTTTTTGGGGCGGACGAGATAGCCGCGCACATCGCCATTTCCTTTCGGCGAGGGGTAGGTGATGTATTCGGCGGCGATATCCGGATCGGTGGCCTCGACCTGGGTCGCCAACGCATAATTCGGGCTCAGCGACGCCAGGATGGCGGCCGCGGTCACGCCGCCGACGGCGAATTTGCCGGCGCGGTCGAGAAACTCGCGCTTGGTGATCCTCCCATGCGCGTAGTAATCATAGAGTTCGAGCAGTTCCTGTGGGAAATCCTTGGCTGTCATGCGGGTCATGATGGCTCCTCCTGGCCTCCGGTTCCCATCCATCCTACACAGGCCAGCGTGCTCGACTTTTCAACATTTCGCGAGTTCTGCGTGAGCTTGCCGGCGAAATTGGCGTCAGTTGCAACCATTCGGCGCTTCCGCATCCGGTCGTCGACCGCATGAAAATCGAAAGCCGCCTGCCGGTTTATGAAAATTAATTTCATGGCCGTGGCGTGAGGCCCGTTTTCTATTGACGCCCTCCAATTTTTGTCTCAACTTAAAGAAAATAAATTACTTAGTTGGGAACTTGATCGGCATGAAAGTGGGCATCATCGGGCTCGGATTCCGGCTCGGCTACCTCGGCTACGTCTTCAAGGCGATCGATAGCAGCTTCGACATCGTCGGCTACGTGGATCCGGATCCCGCCGGCCTTCCCGGCTTGACGGAAAAGGGTATTTCCGCCGGCAAGGCCTATGGTACGCCGGAAGAGCTGCTCGCCTCGGAAAAGCTCGATCTGCTGATGATCGGTTCCCCCAATCACCTGCATCTCGACCACATCCGGCTCGGGCTCCAGTCCGGCCTCAAGGTGTTCTGCGAAAAGCCGATCGTCACGACCATCGCCGAGAGCATCGAGCTTGCCCATCTCCTGGCGAAGTTCGGCCACGAGCGGCTGATGGTCGGTCTCGTGCTGCGTTATTCGCCTCTTTATAAGGATCTGCGCGCCATCCAGGCCGAGGGCAAGCTCGGCCAGATCGTGTCGATCGAGGCTTCCGAACATATCGAGCCCTATCACGGCGCCTTCTTCATGCGCGACTGGCGCCGCTATGAGCGCTATTCCGGCAGCTTCATGCTGGAGAAATGCTGCCACGACCTCGACCTTTACAATGGTGTCGTCGGTGCGCGGCCGGAGCGCGTCGCCAGTTTCGGCGGCCGCAAGAGCTTCATTCCGGCCAACGATCCGACGCGCGAGGGCATCAACGACCTCGAGCTTTTCCATCGCAAGCCGAGTGGCTGGATGGGGTCGGACAAGGTGTTCGACAGCGATGCCGATATCATCGACTATCAGGTGGCGATCGTCGAATATGCCAATGGCGTCGGCATGAACTTCCATACCAATCTGAACGTACCCGACCAGTTCCGCCGCTTCGCCATCATGGGCTCGCGCGGCATGGCCGAAGGCGATTTCGTTCGCGGCTATCTCAACGTGCACGAACAGCTGACCGGCAACAAGGTGGTCGCAAACACTTATGCTGCAACCGAACTGTCCCAGCATTACGGCGCCGACGAACAGATGGCGAGCGACCTCCTGGAAAGCGTGCGCACCGGCCTCGAGCTTCCGGTTTCGACGCTGAATGCGCTCGAGGCCGGCATCCTGGCCCTTGCCATGGACGAAGCGAGGATGAAGAAATCGGTCGTCGACCTGCGTCCCGTGTGGGACCGCTTCGACGAGGCCCTTCACGCCAGAGCGGCTTGAGGAAGGCGGCAAGATGAGTGTTCAAAGAAGCGCCTTCATCTTCGCCTGGATCCTTCTTCTTCCGGCCGTTCTTTATGTCCTCGCCATCGTCGCCTATCCCCTCGTCGATACCTTCATTCTCTCCTTCACCGATGCGTCGCTGAAGAAGACCACCAATTGGGTCGGCTGGGTCAACTATGAGAAGATCTTCAACGCCACATTTGCGGAGGTCATTCTCCGAACCTTCGTCTGGACCTTCTTCTCCGTCGCGCTGAAAATGGTGATTGGCACATTCGGCGCCTGCATGCTGAATGCCGCCGTGCCGGGCCGCTCGCTGTTCCGGCTTTTGACCATGCCGCCATGGATCGTGCCGATGGCGATCGGCATCTTCATGTGGGGCTGGATGTATAATGGCCAGTTCGGGATGATCTCGGGCCTGTTGCAGCGCTTCGGCCTCGTCGACGGCCCGGTCGCCTTCCTCGCCTATGGCAGCACCGCCTTCTGGGCGACGATCGTTACCGACGTGTGGATCGGCGTGCCGCTGGTGACGATCTATTTCCTGGCGGCGATCCAGTCCATTCCGAAGGATCTCTATGAAGCCGCCTGGACCGATGGCGCCGGCCGCTGGTACCGCTTTCGCCGCATTACCCTGCCGCTGATGGTGCCTGCCATCATCACCATGTCGATGCTGTCGCTGATCGCCACCTTCAACTCGTTCGACATCATCTGGATCCTGACGCAGGGCGGTCCGAGCGGCGAGACGACGACGATGATCATCGACACCTATCAGACCGCGATCGGCTCGAAGAAATACGGCGAAGGGGCGGCGCGCGCCGTCCTGATCTGCATCTTCCTGTCGCTCTTCTGCTTTGCCTATTTCCGTGTCACCCGCCGCCTCAACCCGGAGAAGCGCGCATGAGCAGTGCCGCCATGATCGACCGTTACCGCTGGTGGGAAATCATCCTGATCTATTGCGGCATCGCGGTGTTCCTGTTCTTCGTGCTGGCGCCCTTCGTCGAGGGCTTTCTCGTATCGCTGAAGCCGCTTGCCCAGCTTTTCTCTTCGCCCTATCGCTTCTGGCCGGAGAACGGCTCGTTCGAAGCCTACCGGACGATGTGGATCAGCGTGCCGGGTTTCGGGCGCTATATCTTCAACTCCTTCTTCATTTCGATCATCGTCACGCTGATCGTGCTCTGCCTCGTCATTCCGGCGGCCTATGCCTTCGCCAAGTTCGAATTCAAGGGCATGGGCATCCTGCTCGGCGCCTTCCTGACGGTGAACATGTTCTCCGGCGCCGTGCTGCTCATCCCACTCTTCCGGCTGATGCGCAGCATGGGCGTGCTCAACACCTATCTCGCCATGATCGTGCCTGGCGTCGCCTTCCTGATCCCCTCGGCGATCTGGCTGCTACGCACCTATATGATCCGCATTCCCCAGGAGCTCAACGAAGCTGCCTTCATGGATGGCGCCAGCCACTTCTACACGCTGCGCCGCGTCATCCTGCCCATCGCGATGCCGGGGATCATCGTCGTCGCCATCACCACCTTCATCGGCGCCTACGCCCAGCAATTCATCTTCGCGCTGACGTTCAACTCGAAGAGCGAATACATGCCCTTGCCGGTGGGGCTCTTTGCTTACTTCGGCAAGCAGGAGGTCATCTGGAACGAACTGATGGCGGCTTCTTTCGTCGGCATCGCGCCGGCGATGGTCGTCATCTTCTTCCTTCAGCGTTACCTCGTCGGCGGTCTGACCGCCGGTGCGGTGAAACAATAAGAGCAATAATCAGTGAACAGCTAACAACCACATTGGGAGTCACAACGTGAGCATAGCAATCAAGACAGGCCTTATGGCGCTCGCCCTGCTCGGTTCGACGGCATTGACCGCGGTCACTGCCCATGCGGCCGACAAGGAAATCAGCTGGATCTATTGCGGCGACACGATCGATCCGGTCCACACCAAATACATCAAGCAGTGGGAAGAAAAGAACGCGGGCTGGAAGGTCACGCCTGAAGTCGTCGGCTGGGCGCAGTGCCAGGACAAGGCAACGACGCTCGCCGCCGCCGGCACGCCTGTTGCCATGGCCTATGTCGGCTCGCGTACGCTGAAGGAATTCGCCCAGAACGACCTCATCGTTCCGGTGCCGATGACCGACGACGAAAAGAAGGCTTATTATCCGCACATCGTCGACACGGTGACCTTCGAAGGCAACCAGTGGGGCGTTCCGATCGCCTTCTCCACCAAGGCGCTCTACTGGAACAAGGATCTCTTCAAGCAGGCCGGCCTCGATCCCGAGAAGCCGCCGAAGACTTGGGCCGAAGAAATCGAGATGGCCAAGACCATCAAGGAAAAGACCGGCATTCCGGGCTTCGGTCTCTCCGCCAAGACCTTCGACAACACCATGCACCAGTTCATGCATTGGGTTTACACCAACAACGGCGCGGTGACGGATGCCGAAGGCAAGATCACGCTCGACAGCCCGCAGATTCTCGCCGCGCTGAAGGCCTACAAGGATATCGTCCCCTACTCCGAGGAAGGCCCGACGGCCTATGAGCAGAACGAAGTCCGCGCCATCTTCCTCGACGGCAAGGTTGCGATGATCCAGGCAGGATCCGGCGCTGCCTCCCGCCTGAAGGAAACCAAGATCAACTGGGGAATCACGACGCTGCCGCTCGGTCCCGACGCCAAGGGCCCCGGCACGCTGCTGATCACCGACAGCCTGGCGATCTTCAAGGGCTCCGGCGTCGAAGACAAGGCGACGGAATTCGCCAAGTTCATCACCTCGCCGGATGTGCAATCGGAGTACGAGCTGCAGGGCGGCGCCGGCCTCACCCCGCTGCGGCCCTCGAAGAAGGTTGACGAGTTCGTCGCCAAGGATCCCTATTGGAAGCCCTTGATCGAAGGCATCGACTATGGTGGTCCGGAACCGCTCTTCACCGACTACAAGGGCTTCCAGAACTCGATGATCGAGATGATCCAGTCGGTCGTCACAGGCAAGGCCGAACCGGAGGCCGCGCTGAAGAAGGCGGCTGGCGAAATCGAAGCCTTCAAGTAAGCTTGCTTCGCGCCTTGGGATCGTGGAGGCAACAATCCGCGATCCCTCCCCTGCAGCGTCACGCGTCTTATCGGATGCGTAACGCTGCAGCACCTTGCCTGTGCAGTAATGATGATCGAACGTGCGACAAAGACCGCCGGCGGAGACAGATTTTTGGGACAGCTTCTTCTCAACAAAGTTCAGAAGTTCTACGGCGATTATGAAGTGCTGAAGGGCGTGCAGCTCGAGGTGAGGAATGGCGAGTTCGTCGTCTTCGTCGGCCCCTCCGGCTGCGGCAAGTCCACGCTGCTGCGGATGATCGCCGGTCTCGACGCGACGACGGCAGGCGACATCATCATCGACGGCGTCAGGGTCAACGACCTGCCGCCCGTCAAGCGCGGCATCGCCATGGTGTTCCAGTCCTACGCGCTCTATCCGCATATGACTGTCTTCGAGAACATCGCCTTCCCGCTGCGCGTCGAGAAGATGGATGAGGCAAAACTCAAGGCCAAGGTCGAAAACGCCGCCCGCATCCTGCACCTCGACCAGCGGCTGCAGCAAAAGCCCGGCATGCTGTCCGGCGGCCAGCGCCAGCGCGTGGCGATCGGCCGCGCCATCGTGCGCGAACCGAAGATCTTCCTGTTCGACGAGCCGCTGTCCAACCTCGACGCGGCGCTGCGCGCCGACATGCGCATCGAACTTGCCAAGCTGCACCGGGCGTTGAAGGCGACGATGATCTATGTGACGCACGACCAGGTCGAGGCCATGACCATGGCCGACCGCATCGTCGTGCTCGACGCCGGCAACATCTCCCAAACCGGCGCGCCGCTGGAGCTCTATCACAAGCCCGCCAACCAGTTCGTCGCCGGCTTCATCGGCAATCCGAAGATGAATTTCCTGCCGGTGTCCTGCAAGGGTGTCAGCGCCAACGGCGTCGAAGTGGATTACAAGGGGCAGACGGCCGTTCTGCCGGTGACGCCGCGCGACGGCATGGTCGGCAAGACCCTGACGCTCGGGATCCGGCCGGAGCACATCCAGCTCAACGGCGGTGACATCGTCTTTACCGTGACGCCGACGGTCATCGAACGCCTCGGCGCCAATACTGTCGCTTACGCCTCGCTCAACGGCGAGGCGGAAAATTTCTGCGCCATGCTGCCCGGCAGCGTCGGCATTCGTCCCGACGCACCTGTTTCGACCGGCATCAACGCCGCCGATTGCCATCTCTTCGACGAGGCGGGGATTGCGTTTGAGCGGCGGGTGGAATTGACGGAAATCGATATGAACGTGATTAATCCGACGGCGGCTTGAGCTGATCCAATACCTCGACAGTGAAGCATGCACGTTCCAGCGCCAATCCCGACGACCGACGGCCAGCTGTTCGCGAGCGGTCTGGGGTGATGAAATACATGGAGGGCGGACCGCCCGAGACAGGGTCCGACTGGCGTCGCATGGCCTACACGCTCCGCGAGCTGCATCGGTTGACACAGGGCAGCGGCCGCCTAGGGAGAAATCACAACAAGAGCCGTCGAGATTGCCTCGCCTTCCCGGCGGTAACTGTGCGGAACGCTTGAGTCAAAATACATAGCGTCGCCCGCATCCAGCGCTGTCTCCTTGCCGTCCACAATGACGAAAAGCCGACCGCTGAGCACGTAAATGAACTCGGCGCTGCCATGTTGATGCGGCTCCGAGGGCGGCGAATCGAGCGGGAACTCGGCGTAATACGCCTCCATACGGCGGTCGGAAGCGGGATAATCGAGGCTTTCGAAGAGGAAGGCTGGGTTCTTTTCGCCCGGCGGGCTTGGAAGTTTGAGACGCTCGTGCTTTCGGACGACCGCGATGAGCGGCTCCTCCTTGTCGGATTTGAAAAAGTGATCGAGGCCGACCCCGAAAACCATCGCGATCCGAAGCAGCGTGGGCAGCGTCGGAAACATCTGCCCGCGCTCGATCTTCGAAAGCATCGCAGGCGAGAGCCCTGTATGCCCCGCCAGCTGCACCAGCCCCAGCTTCTTTCTCAGTCGCAGAGTCTTGATACGCGGGCCGATCGCGTAGCGCTGAAGCTCATTGGACAGCGTGTCGGAGAGCACTCGTAAACTCCTTTTCGTTACGGGAAACTATCATAACGATAATTTTCGTTACAATATAATTCTGTTTCCGCTCACGAAAATTTGAGTGGCAATAAAATCTGTGTTCTCCAAATGAAAGATGCGAGGTGCAACGCGCACCTGTCATCGAGAGGAGAATGACATGAAGTTGAGAAGCCTTTTAGTCGCTGCAGCAATCACGCTCGGCAGCAGTTTCAGCGGGGTCGCCGCGGAGAAGGATGTCGTCGAAACTGCCGCGGAGGCGGGTAAATTCAAGACGCTGGCGACCGCGCTCGAAGCGGCAGGCCTGGTCGCCACTCTCAAGGGAACGGGTCCGTTCACGGTCTTTGCTCCGACCGATGAAGCCTTCGCCAAGTTGCCGGCCGGTACCGTCGAAAACCTTCTGAAGCCAGAAAACAAGCAAAAGCTCACCGCGATCCTCACCTACCATGTGGTCGCGGGCAAGATGATGGCTAAGGACGTGGCGGGTATCGATGAGGCGAAGTCGGTCAATGGCAAAATGATCGACGTCAACGTCGAGGGCTCCACCGTCAAGGTCAACGACGCCGCCGTCACCGCCGCCGACATTGCTGCCTCCAATGGTGTCATCCATGTCATCGACAAGGTGATCGTGCCGCCGGAAGGCTGACCCTCGTCCCCTCAACTGGAGAAGAACCATGAAGTTCATCAACATACTAACGCTCATCCTCGTCATCGTAGGCGGCCTGAACTGGGGGCTGGTCGGGCTATTCGGCTTTGACCTCGTGGCCGCCATTTTCGGGGCCGGCTCGGTTATCGCCCGGATCGTTTACGTCCTGGTGGGGCTGTCAGCCGCCTGGCAGGTCATCCCGCTGTTTTCTGCAATGGGTTCCGGCGAGTTCGCTGCTCGCCAAAACCAATAGGGCCTTTGGAGGGACCCGCTTGCCGCGTCGGCGGCTCCCTCCACCTTTTGTCGGATGGACATGCATTCCCTTCTTGTGATGGTCGCCTTTCAGGCCGTGAGCTTTGCTGCGGCGGCCACCGGCGTGATTTTTCGGCCAGGCGACTGGTACAAGCAGCTCGACAAGCCAGGATGGCGCCCGCCCGATTGGCTGTTCGCCCCGGTCTGGACGGTACTCTATGCCTCGATCGGACTGTCGGACTGGCTCCTGTGGCTGGAGGCAGGCATTGCCGGTGAAGCATTCCCGCTCAGTGTCTATGCAGTCCAGCTTCTGCTCAATGCTGCGTGGTCGCCGATCTTTTTTGCCCTTCACCGACCCGGGCTGGCCGCGGTGGAGATCATGCTCCTTTGGAATGCGATCCTGGCGACGATCATCCTGTTCTATCCCGCGAATTCGGCTGCTGCCCTGCTCCTTGTTCCTTACCTCACGTGGGTGAGTTTCGCGGCGGCACTCAACGTGTCCATCTGGCGGCGTAACCGCCCGAAACCGCTGTCGGAGGGCGCCCGATGAAACCCCAGTGGATCGTCGTGAATGATGGGATGCAGCAAGGCTACCGATACGCTCTCGCTGCACCAAGTGGCCGCAACTTTCATCCCGACTTCCGGCCAGAGCTGACCCCCGCCGAGATGCTTGCGCTCGGCGTGTTCGGCGGCAAATACATGACCGATTGTCGTAACGAATTCCCGGCAAGCTGGTTTGCAGAGGCCCGTCTATCGCCGCTGCGAAAGGATCCGTCACTGAATTGCTTCGGTGTCGACGCCAGCCAACCCCTTAGCGTCTGGCGAGCCAAGGGATGGATATATCCCGACGATCCGCGTGGCTGGTTCCAGTGGTACTGCCGCTATTATCAAGGTCGCCGCATGCCCGGCGAGGACGAGCGACAGATCGCCCGCTGGAAAGCCATTCGCCGCCATGTCGCTCAGCTTCGCCGAGCCTGCGAGCCTGGAGATTGTTGGTGCCGGCCGCGCCAGCGCCAGGCTCTGCTGCATTGGGCATATGACAGCCGCTCGATCTAACGGCCGCTGCTGCGCCGATGTGCGCATCGAGCTTGCAAAGCTGCACAGGGCTTTGAAGGTGATGATGATCTACCTGACGCACGACCAGGTCGAAGCTATGACAATGGCTGACCGCATCGTCGTGCTCGACGCCGGCAATATCTCGCAGACCGGCGCGCCGCTCGAGCTCTATCACAAGCCGGCGAACCAGTTCCTCGCCGGCTTCATCGGCAACCCGAAGATGAATTTCCTCCCCGCGACCTGCATGGCGTCAGCGCCGCCGGCGTCGAAGTGGATTACAAGGGGCAGACGGCCGTTCTGCCGGTGACGCTGCGCGACGGCATGGCCGGCAAGACCCTGACGCTCGGCATCCGCCCGGAGCATATCCAGCTCAACGGCGGCGATATCGTGTTCACCGTGACCCCGAGGGTCATCGAGCGCCTTGGCGCCAATAGGGTCGCTTACGCCTCGCTCAATGGCGAGGGAGAGAATTTCTGCGCCATGCTGCCTGGCAGCGTCGGCATCCGCCCCGACGCACCTGTTTCGACCGGCATCAATGCCGCTGATTGCCATCTTTCGACGAGGCCGGCATCGCCTTCGAGCGGCGTGTAACCGCAGGAATTTTTCGTCATGGCCTTCCTCAATTCGCCCTCAACCGGAAACGCCCCTACCAGACAAGACCGCGAGCCGCGACCTCTTCGACGCGGGTCACCACGCCAGCCCGATGAAACACCATCGTATCGAACAGGTTGGACACCACGCAGGTGTGGTTCGGGATGATGAAGAGCTTTTCGCCGATCTGCGGCCGGGGGCCGGTGCAGTTCGACAGATCGATCACGCCGTGTTCTTCCGAGAGGCTGGTGATGCGTGCCTGGGGATAACCGACGATCAGGCCGTAATCGCTGAAGCCCTGAAGATCCGATGTCAGCGCCTTTGAGCCGGCATCGATGACGGCGCGGTCGGCGTTCGGGCGTGACACGACCGTTGCCAGCACATGCATGGCGCAATCGTCCTCGGTGCAATGGCCCATGCGCACCATCTGGCGGTCGTTGTAAATATAGGTGCCGGCGCGGTGTTCGGTGGCCGATGCGACGAGATGCGCCTCGAACAGGCTTGGCGTTCCGCCATTGCTGACGATCGGGCAGGTTATGCCTTCGGATTGCAGGCGGCTCACTGTTTCGGCGATGAAGGCTTCCACGGCGGCGGCCGATTGCGGCTTCGGGTAGGTGACGATGCCGCCGAAGGTGAGGCCGTCGGCTGCGGCTATGCGCTTGGCGAGCGAGGCTGCTTCCTCCGGCGTCTGCACGCCGCAGCGGCCGGCGCCGGTGTCGCACTCTACAAGCACCGTCAGCGGCTTATGTCCGGAAAAATGTGCGGCGAGCCCGTCGACCGTCACTTCGCTGTCGGCGACGACTTTCAGGGCTGGAATGCGCTCGTTCAGCCTGGCCAGGCGCTCGAGCTTCTGCTGGCCGAGGATGTTGAAGGTGATGAGGATGTCGCCGAAGCCGGCTTCGGCAAAGACCTCGGCTTCCGTCACCTTCTGGCAATTGATGCCCTTGGCGCCGGCGGCAACCTGCGCGACGGCGAGCGCCGGAATCTTGTGCGTCTTGATATGCGGGCGGAAGTTCAGGCCGTGCTCGTCCATATAGGATTGAACGCGGGCGATGTTTGCAGCCAGCCGGTCTTCGTCGATAATAGGGCGCGGCGTCGAGAGATCGGCGATCCTCTCCCCTGCCTTGGCGACGACGGCGAAGCTGTTGTCATGCATCTAGGCGGCTCCGCGTTGTAGCCCGTGTGGATCGGCCACGATCGGCCAGATGGTCTTCGGCGCTCGCCGGTACGGCGTCGTCGCAGGATTATTGGGATAAGGCGTTCCGGCGGAGCAGTAAAGGATTTCCGCGGCGATCCTCGAGAAGGACGCGAAGAAGTGGTTGGTGGATTTGATCACCAGGATCTTCTGCTTCGTCGGATCGATGCCCATCACCGAAAACAGGCTCGGATCGAAGCTCTGGGCGCGCGTCGAATTCAGGATGATGTCGATGCCGTTAAGCACGATATGGGCGGCATCGCCGAAGGGCGCCAGGCTCTCGCCGAACCGCATCTCGGCATTCCTGACCAGCTTGACGATCTTGACGGTGCCGTCGATCGGGTTGCCGGTGCCGGGCGCCGACTTGGCGCCGAAGCGCAGCGGAATTTCCGCGCCCTCGCCTGCCGCAAAGCAAATCTGGACGGCCATCGGATCCCAGATGGTGCCGACCGCCGCACTCGTGACGCCGCGGGCCATCAGCTCTGCGAGAATAACAGTCGCATCCCCTGCCGTGCCGCCACCCGGATTGTCCCAGACATCGGCGATGACGACGGGCCAGGTGGTGGCATCAATCGCCCGCGCAACGGCTTGCTTCTCGTCGATCTGCGGCACCATGAAGGTGCCGCGCTTGGAAAACAGTTCGAGGCCGAGTTCACGCGCCAGCGCCGCGCCCTTTTCCGGTCTGTTGTCGGTGACGACAAGCAGCTTCGTTCCCATTTCGGGAACGTCGCCGACCATGAAGCCGTGGATCACCGAGATCGACAGGATATCGGCATCGTCCTTCTCGATCTGCATGATCTTGTCGACGAAGGAGCGCATCGGCTCGCGCGATGTCGGGAAGACGTCGATCATCCGGCAATCGAACACTGACATGACGGGCTTGACCCGGCCTTCGAGCGTATCGACCGCGATGCGCCAGAGATCCTCGGCGCGGTCGACGAAGTCGGTATGCGGAAATTCCTTGAAGTAGACGGCGAAATTAAGTGCCGCGACGCGTTTTGCCGTGAGATGGCTGTGTGGGTCGAGTTCGGCTGAGATGAGCACGTCAGGTCCGACGATCTCGCGCATGCGCTGGAGAAGATCGCCTTCGGAATCCTCATATCCCGCCGCCACCATGGCGCCATGCAGGCCCATGACGACGGCATCGACAGGCATTGCCGCCCGGAGTTGGCCAAGGATTTCGTCGCGCAGTTCCTCATAGGTGGCCCGGTTGACGAGGCCGGCGGGGTCGGCCCAGGTGGCGGTTCCCTCGATCAGCTCCCATCCCTTCTCTTTGGCGACGCGCCTGCCGACGGTGATCGGCGCGGTGCAGAGCGTCGGCGTTTCGGGATGCTGGCCGGGCGGGGCATAGAGTGAGGCTTCGAAGGCGCGGCGATCCACGCAGATCGGGGAGAAGGTGTTGGTCTCGGTCGCCAGTGCTGCCGTGAAAATGCGCAAGAAAGTGGCCTTCTTCTTATCGGCTCCGCTTCAACCCATCGGGTTCGGCAGGTAGCCGGTGAAACCTGAGATCTTCCAGCGTCCCTCGTGCAGCCTGCAATAATAGAGTGTCTGCCATTGCAGGACATCGCGGGTGCCGTCCGCCTTGGTAATGCCGCCGTCGAATTTCTTGCGAACCAGCGCCGTGTCGCCTTCGATCTCGATATCTTCGAGCGTCGTCGTGGTGAAGATCGCTGTGCGCGCATCTTCAGCGAAGCTCTGTTTGGCGAAATCCTCCGCCTGCCTCAGCCACTCGTCGCGATAGGCTTTGAGCGTCGGGAAAGCGAGCCGCCATTTGTCGGGGTTTGTCTCCTTGCGGCCATCGATGCCGATGAAGCCATCTTCCACGAAGTCATGCTCCACCATCGACCAATCAGCGGCCAGAAAGGCATCGATATCGCGGGGAACGAGCATCTCCCAGATCGCGTGGCGGGCGCTATCGGATGGGAAAGGATTCTGGAATGGATCGCGCATGGCTGCCCCGGATTGAAATTCTTTTCATAAAACGCGTTTTTCACTGGTCAAATTCTGCTTTCTATGGTCACTTGTCAACTTATCAAGAAAATAATTTGCAAGGACTTTGAATGCCAATCAAGCGCTATGGCACTGTTCAAACCGGCGCCGGCGGCAAGGCGCTGCCTTTCGCGCGCGCCGTCGAAGCTGACGGATGGCTCTATGTTTCCGGGCAGGTTGCGATGGAAGATGGCGAGATCATCGACGGCAACATCATCGCCCAGACCCACAAGACGATCGCCAATGTTCTGGATATCCTCGAGGAAGCCGGTTACGGCGTCGAGGATGTCGTGCGCGTCGGCGTCTGGCTCGATGATCCCCGCGACTTCTGGACCTTCAACAAGATCTACCAGGAATATTTCGGCGAGCATCCGCCGGCGCGCGCCTGTGTGCAATCGTCGATGATGGTCGATTGCAAGGTTGAGATCGATTGCGTGGCCTATAAGAAGAAGGGCGCGTAGCGAACAATCGGAGGGAGGCGGTTTGGATATCTTTTCGACATTGCAGGAAGATAAGAGCCGGCTTTCTCCTTCGGAAAACCGCATCGCGGAGATCATCGTCAACGATTTCGAGTTTGCGGTGAATGCCTCGATCATCGAGCTCGCCGAACGCGCGGAGGTCTCGCCGCCGACTGTCACCCGCTTCTGCCGGCGGCTCGGCTGCGAGAGCTTTTCCGATTTCAAGGTGCAGCTCGCCCGCACCGCCCATATCGGCGTGCGCTATCTGAAGCCGGAATCGAAAAGCACCGATCCGGCCGATGTCGCCCAGGATATCATCACCAAGGCGCAGAACGCGCTCTTCCTCCTGCACCGCTCGCTCGATCTCGCGGCAATCGAAGCGGCCGTTTCGTTCATCGCCAAGGCCGATATGATCTATGCCTTCGGCTCGGGCGGCAATTCGTCGATGATCGCCGACGAGCTGCAGAACCGCCTCTTCCGTCTCGGGCTTCGCATCACCGCCAGTTCCGACCACAGCATGCAGCTGATGATGGCGGCCGCGGCCAAACCGGGCGACGTGCTGATCGGCTCGTCCTTCTCCGGGCGCAATATGGAGCTGGTGCGGGCCTTCGAGCTTGCCCGCGACACCAAGGTGAAGACGATCGCTTTGACCCAGACGGAGAGCCCGGTTGCCAAGGCCGCCGAAATCGTCGTGCCGATCGATCTTCCCGAGGGCAACAATATCTATCGCCCGACTTCGACGCGCATCGCCTACATCGCCATGGTCGATATTCTGGCGAGCTTGGTTGCCTACGCCGTTCAGCCGAAAGCGACGGTGACCCTGCGGCGCATCAAACAGCAGCTCGTCCTTCACCGGGACGGCGACGACCGGCAATTGCTTGGAGACTGAAGCATATGAACGGGAGCGACAATCAATGACTCAATCGATCGCCATCGTGACGGGCGCTGCAGGCGACATCGGCGCGGCGATTGCCGCGCGTCTCGCCGAGGACCATGATGTCGTTCTGCTTGCCGATATCGATGCGGCTGCTGCCGCCGCCGCGGCTTCGAAACTCGGGCCGGCGGAGCGTTTCGTCGCCGTCTGCTGCGATGTGACCAGCGAGGCGAGCATTGCCGAATTGGCAGAACGCGCTGCCGGCAGCGGCGTCGTCCGAACCCTCGTCAACAATGCCGGGGCCGCCCGCGCCACCAGCCTGCACGAGACGACGCCCGAGATCTGGCGGGCCGACAATGCGCTCAATCTCGAAGCGGCATTCTTATGTTTCCGCGCCTTCGAACCGATGCTGAAGACCTCCAAGGGTTCGGTCGTCAACATCGCCTCGGTCAACGGCCTGCATGTCTTCGGCCATCCGGCCTATAGCGCCGCCAAGGCAGGCCTCTTGCATTTCACCCGGCTGGTCGCCGTCGAATATGGCAAGTTCGGCATCCGCTCCAATGCGGTGGCGCCCGGCACGGTGAAGACGCAGGCCTGGGAAGCGCGCGCCGCCGCCAACCCGAACGTGTTCGAGGAGGCGCGCCGCTGGTACCCTCTGCAGCGCGTCGTCGATCCCAAGGACGTCGCCAATGCCGTGGCCTTCCTTGCCAGCCCATTGGCCGCGGCCATTACGGGCGTCTGCCTGCCCGTCGATTGCGGCCTGACGGCCGGCCAGGCCGAGCTGGCGCGAACCTTCTCGCAATCAGAACATTACTGACCGAGATAGATGCGCCGCCTCTTTCCCGACGTCTTCCGCAATCCGGCAATCCGCGCCAGCATGATCGCCATATTCACTTTCGGAATGGCGGGGGCGATGACCGCGCCCTATCGCTCGATCGTCGGCATCCGCGAGTTGGGGCTGAGCGACGGTCTCTATTCCATCCTGGCCTTTGCTTCGGCGGCGGTGAACGTGGTCGTCAGCGTTCTGCTCGGCAATCTCGCCGACCGGCTGGGCGAGTACCGTTCGGCGATGATCGGCGCCTGCATTTTCGGCATCGTCGGCTACGGCGTGGTCTATGCCTTTCCGAGCGCGGCCGTCTTCGTCGGCAGCGCGCTGCTGCCACTTCCGATCTACGGCGCGCTGAATTCACTGCTTTTCGCCAATGCGCGGGCGGCGATGCAGGGCATGAACCGGGAGGACATGGTGACGGCGAACTCGGGCGTGCGCGCCATGATCTCGCTATCCTGGGTGCTGATCCCCGGCATGACTGGCCTTCTGCTTTCGGGCGCATCGAGCATGCTGCCGGCCTATCTCTTTGCCGCCCTCTCCTGTCTCTTATGCCAGGGCATCATCCTCTTCGCCCTGCCGAAGCGCGCGGCAACGGAGATCGACACCATCGACCATCTTTCCCATCTCGGCGCCCTGCGGCAGGTGATTTCGCCGGGGATTTCGGCGCACATCATCGGGGTGGCGCTGATCACCAGCACGCTGCATCTCAACGATGCGCTGCTGCCGTTGATCGCTACCGGCGCGGCGCATGGTGCACTCAGCGATGTCGGCATTCTGGTCGGGATCGTCGCCTTGCTCGAGATCGTCTTCATCATCGTCTGGTCGCGGATAGCGCGGCAGGCCGGTCAGATGACCGCGCTTGCCGCCGGCACGATCGTCTATGCCGTCTTCCTCGGCCTTCTCGGCTTTGCCTCCGCGCCGTGGCATCTCTACGCGCTCACCTTGCTCGCCGGTATCGGCGCGGCGGCGATCATCAGCATCCCGATCACCTATCTGCAGGATCTCATCGCCGACCGGCCGGGGCTCGGCAGTGCACTAATCTCCGTCAACGTCTTTGCGAGTGCGGGCATCGGGGCGCTGGTCTTTGCCGCCGGCACCTATGTGACCGGATACTCCGGGACCGCCATGCTGAGCGCCGTCACCGGATTGTCGGGGATTACGATCCTCGGCCTGCTGCAGCGACGAAATGCCGTTGCGCCTGTCGACGCCGAGCTTCGATAAATCAGGCGAAGAATCCCGCTTTCATCGCCATCCGTCTTGTGACAAGGGTGATGCTTCACTTGCTTCGAAGGCGACATGAAGGCGATCTCCGGCACGAATCTCGAGCAGGCCAAGTCTCACAACCGGCGCGTGGTGATCGAGGCTGTGCGCACCCACGGTCCGCTGTCGCGGGCGGCGATTGCCCGGATGACGGCGCTGACGCCGCAGACCGTCTCCAATATCGTCGAGGAGCTGGAGAGCTCGCAGCTTCTCGTTGCGGCCGAGGCTCAGAAGCTGGCGCGAGGCCAGCCGATCATTCCCTACAGCATCAATCCGCATGGTGCCTATTCGATCGGCCTGGAGCTTGGCCGTCGACGCGCCAGCGGTGTGCTGACGGACCTCTCGGGCGCCGTCTGCGCCCGCATCGAGCACCAGGTCGAACAGGCCGATCCGCAACAGGCCATGCCGGCGCTGCAAACAATCGTCGAGGATCTTCAAGAGGCTTTCGTCTTCGATCGAAACAGGCTGCTCGGCGTCGGCATCGCCCTGCCCGGCCGCTACGCCGATGGCGGCACGACGTCTCTCAGCCCGCACAGCCTGCCGGGCTGGCAGGATTTCCCGGTCGGGCATGCACTGGAACAACGGGTCGGAGTGCCGGTCCTCGTCGAGAACGACGCGACGGCGGCCGCAATCGGCGAGCGTCTTCACGGTGTCGCCCGCGGCCTCGGCAGTTTCGTCTATCTGTTTCTGGCCGGCGGCGGCGGCATCGGCGCCGGAATGTTTCTCGACGGCCACCTCTACAAGGGCAGCCGCAACAATGCCGGCGAGATCGGTCATATCATCGTCGAGCCGCATGGCAGGCTCTGCAGCTGCGGCAAGCGCGGCTGCCTGGATCGCTATCTCTCGCCCTCGGTCGCCTACGAATTCATGGGCATCACCAATGCCGGGGAGCTTTCCCCCGACGATCTCGATGCGCTGATCGCCGAGGGACGTGAAGGCCTGGATGCGTGGCTCGATCAGGCCGTCGAGCCGCTGCGCCAGACCGTCGATTTTCTGGAGCTCGCCTTCGATCCGCAGACCATCGTGCTTGGCGGCAGCATCCCGACGTCACTGATGCGCCGGCTGGCCGAACGGCTGGAGCCGCTGCATGATCCGCTCGATCCCGGCCGGAAGCGGACGCTGCTCCGCATCATGATCGGCATGACCGGCAAGGATACGGCGATCCTCGGCGCAGCCGCCCTGCCGATCTTTTCCGAAACCAATCCGCGCTTCGACGTCCTGCAAAAGCCGGTCGGCTGACGCCCTTACCCGCCTGCCGGCAGCCTCGCATCTGCTTGGAGCGCGCGACGGGCCAGAGGTCGTGCAAAGATGACCACGTTGCCGAGAAGCGTCAGCGCCAGGCCGATCAGGCCGAGGCTGGTCCAGTGGTAGCCCTCGAAGATCGTCGACAATGACAGGGCGACGATCGGGAACAGGACGGTGGCATAGGCGGCGCGTGAGGAGCCGATGCGGGAGACCAGCATGAGATAGGCGGTGAAACCGATCACCGATCCGATTGCCGCGAGATAGAGCAAGGCGGCGAGATAGGTGATGTCAGGCGGCGTCACGATCGGCGTTTGCGTTAGGGCAATCAGCAACAGGAGAACGACCGCGCCATAGGTCATGCCCCAGCCATTGGCGGTCAGCGGTGAAATTCCCGCCGCGCTGTTTCGACGCGAGGCCATATTGCCGAGCGAGAAGAACAGCGTGCCGAGCGCCGCGAGCCCGATCCCTTTCAACGTGCCCACATTGAAATCGACGACAACCTCCTCTGCGAACAGCAGCAGCAGGCCGGTGGCGCCGAGCGCTGCCGCGAGCAGCGTGCGGCCTGTAATGCGGTCGCCGAAGAACAGGCGCGCATTGACGGCATTGTAGATCGTTGCGAGCGAGAAGATGACGGAGATCAGCCCGGACGGGATGAAGCCGGCGGCGTTGTAGAAACAGATGAAATTGAGGCTGAACAGGCAGAGCGCTTGCGCCAGGATGAAAGGTTGGTCACGCAAGGCCGGCAACTTCAGCCGCCGCATGAAAGCCAGGATGGCAACGAGGATCACGGCTGCGAGCGCAAATCTGTAAAAGACCGAGACCAGGACCGGCACGGGACCGACCTGGATCGCAATGGCGATCCAGGTCGTGCCCCATATGAGGACGGTCGCGATGAAGAGAGCGGCATTTGCCATGGAGTGATCCTCGTTTTCTCCATGAATAGGCGAACCGTGAGCCGGTCTCTTGCAGATTCTTGCTGTGAAATTCTTAGCCCCGGAGTTCCCGCTCGCCACGTCGGCCGTCCACCGCTATTGTTCGCAAGACGTCACGGGTGTGGGAAGAATTGGTGAAAGACAGCCGCCTCTCTGTTTTCAGGTTTTTGTCCGCATCGCCCTCGGCGCGGATGTCGCAGTCGATCGATCTGGGGCTCGGGCGATCTGCGGCCCTCTGGAGCAATGGCAGCGACAGGATGAGCTATGAGCGGCCGGACGGACATACGTTCAGCCTTTATCTCAACGGAGGCGCCGGAACGCGCCGTCTGGACGGCAGCCCCGCCGCGCGAGGACGGCCCGGGGCCTTGTGTGTCATGCCACAGGGGCACTCGTCCGAATGGGAAATCACCGATCCCTTCGACTTCGTCCATCTCTATGTTCCCGACGATCAGATGCGCCGGATGTTTGCCGAGACGTTTGACCGCGATGCGCGGTTTATGGCTGTTGCCGAAGCGACCTTCGCCGATGCACCCGTCTTGGCGCATACGCTTCGGCAGTTGACGGAAGCGATGTTGGCGGGGGATCATCTGCTGGCTGAAGAAGCGATGACGCAGACGATCAGTGATTTTTTGGTTGATCCGCGTTATGGAGGGATGCGCCCTTGCGCGATCAGCGGCGGGCTCGCGCCCCATGTGCGCCGCCGCAGCCTGGACTATATCGAGGCCCATCTCGGCGAGACCATCCGCTTGCAGGATCTGGCGACGATCGGCCAGCTCAGCGCCTTTCATTTCCAGCGGATGTTCCGGGCAAGCTATGGTGTGTCCCCGCATGGCTGGGTGGCTCACCGGCGTGTCGAGCGCGCCAAATCGATGCTGCGCGGCCCGGACCCGATCGCACAGATCGCTTCGGCCTGCGGCTTCAGCAGCCAGAGCCACATGACGCGGGCTTTCAAGTCGGCCACAGGCGTCACACCCTCTGCCTACCGGCAGCGGCAGTGACGCGGCTTCTCCGAGCGCTACGACTCCTGCAATCCATAGAGCAGCGGCATCAGCCCCGCGAGCGCCTTGAAACGTTCCCATGACTTGGACGAGGGTTTCGTCCAGCCGGTTTCGGCAAGTGCCGAAAGGCGCGGGAAGACGAGACGGTCGAAGACGGCGCGATCCGTCATCGGCTCGGACCAGATGCAGGCCTGGATGCCGAGCAGTTGCTGTTTCTGGCTCGCTGTCCAGCCGCCGACGGGATCGAAATTGTAGAGCTTTTCCGCGTCGGAATTTCCTGCCCAGCTGGCGCCGGGCTCATCCCAGTCCGTCCTCAGCGCCATGTCGAGATAATAGACCTGGCCCGGGCAGACGACCATCTGATAGCCGCGTTCGGCGAGTTCGGCCGAAACCTCAACATTGCGCCAGCTGCAGAGATAGCTCTTCGACTTGTCGATGACGTCGCCGTGCGCGGCTTCCTCCCAGCCGCCGGTGATGCAGCCCTTGCTCGCGAGGAAGCGCTGGACACGCTCAAGGAATTCCGCCTGCAGGATGGCGGCGCCCGAGCCGTGAATGTCGTCGGCGCCATGGGTGTTGGTGACGACGTTCAACCGTTTGGCATGCGCATCGGCAACCTCGTCGCCGGCGATGGCGCTGAGGCGCGCCAGCGCTTCCGGCGAGCCGGACCATGCGCCGAGGGGAACCTCGTCGGCGCCGAGATGGATCGTCTTGAACGGAAAGAGCTCGATGAGTTCGGAGAGAATGGTCTCGACGATCTGGTAGGTCTGTTCGCGCGCCGGATTGATGCAGTTGTCGGGAAAACCCTGAACCGAGTAATAGCTGGCTTTTTCGGCCGGGTCGCGCAGCTCCGGTATCGCCTGTTGCATGGCGTAACAATGTCCGGGCATATCGATCTCCGGCACGATTTCGATGCCGAAGTTCTTTGCGAGGGCGACGATCTCGCGGATGACAGGCTTGGTGTAGTAGCCGCCCGTCCGCGCCGGGCTTGAACCCAGAAGCGGCGGCACGGCGAGACCGTGGCCGCGCCATGCGCCGATCTCTGTCAGGGCCGGGTAGGCATCGATCTCCACGCGCCAGGCCTCGTCGTCGGATAGGTGCCAGTGGAAGCGGTTGAGCTTGTTCCAGGCCAGCACCGCCAACAGCTTCTTGACCTCGGCCGCGCCATAGAACTGGCGTGCGACATCGAGATGCAGACCGCGCCAGCCCATCGACGGCTCGTCGACGATCTCGCCGGATGCGGGAAACTGGAAAACTTGGGGGTGCAGCCTGGCGCCGCGCCAGATCTGGCCGAGCGTGACGAGGCCGTAGAGGAAGCCGGTGCGGCTGCTTGCCTCGATCGTGATCGCCTCTTCTTCGAAGCTCAGCCGATAGGCCTCCGGCCCGAAGCCGGCAGCCTCCTTCAGGCCGACACGAACCGCGCCTTCGGCCTCGGTTCGCACGATGCCTTCGACCGCGAAGAGATGCTCCGCCAGCGCCGCGAAGCTTTTTGCCGCCGCCTCCCCTTCAGGGCTCTGCGCCTGCGGCGCAAAACCCGCCGGCAGCGGGCGGCGCGATGCGACGGCGACGCGGTTCGGCCAGGGGATGATCGACACCGGAACGGGCGCGTTGACGGGAACGGGATAGATCTCGGCACCGCGCTTCAGCGGCGCATTGCTGACGGAAGAGCGTGTCGGCCCGACGCCGAGCACGATGGTGCTGCCATCGGACAATGCGAGATAGGCACTCGTCGCGCCGTCCGTCCAGTGGCGGAACTGCCAGCTGAGCGCATAGACGGAGATCGTCCAGGTTTCGCCTGCGCCGAGAACGAAGTTGGCCGGCGGCTGGAATTCGGTGAAATTAGAAAGCCGTTGCGACACCGTTGCGCCTTCCACGCGTCCGGCGGGGTCGACGCGGCCCGGACCGCTGACGCAGAGGGAAAAACTCGAAAGCGGCTCGCTGCCTAGGTTCTTGAGGCGCAGGACATAGGAGAATTCCTTGCCCTCGGCAGGCGGATTCCAAATGGTTTCAAGCCGCAGGGCGTTCGGTCGCGGTGTCGACATTGGTCACTCTTCCTTTGAGGAAAACGGGGCTTTTGGACGTTCCGGCACGGCCACCGGGATCGGAGCGGCGATTGAAGTCAATCAAATTGATTTAATAGTGATAGCCAGTTTCCCGCCGGGCCGTCAATCGGCCACCCGGAATTTCTGCCGCCCGGCACTTAAGCAAATCCCCCCGATGACATCGCCGGGGTGTCGCAATGTGGGAAATAATATCGGCTTGCCCATTTGCGTTAATATTAAGGTACCGTGAGCGACCAACGCCCGGCTGGTGGCGATCTCCTCGGTCTGCGCGCGCTGGATCAATTCTTCGCCGCAGCGTGGCGGTTGACATGCCGATCGTTTCGATCGCAAACATGAAAGCCCTAGATTTCTCACCGATCGGACGATGCCGCGCTGGCGGGATACTCGCATGTCGGAACGACTTGAAGCTGCTCGTCCTGATGGAAGGCCCGCCATGGTCTGGTTCGGCTTCCTGGCCATGTGCGTCGGCATGTTCATGGCAATCCTCGACGTTCAGGTGGTGGCGACATCGCTGCCGACCATCCAGTCGGCGTTGGGCATCGATCCGGATCAGATGAGCTGGATACAGACGGCCTATCTGATCGCCGAAGTGGTCGCCATCCCGCTGACCGGTCTGCTGACGCGGCTTTTGACGATGCGTTGGCTGTTCGTCGTCGCCATCAGCCTGTTCGTGACGGCGTCGGCCGGCTGTGCGGCGAGCGGCAGCTTCGGCGCGCTGGTCGCCTGGCGGGTGCTTCAGGGCTTTTCCGGCGGAACGCTGATCCCTTCGGTGTTTTCAGCCGTGTTCATTCTGTTTCCGAACGAGCGGCAAGCGCTTGCGACGACGATTGCCGGCGTGCTTGCGGTGCTTGCGCCCACCGTCGGCCCGATCGTCGGCGGATGGCTGACCGAAACCTATTCCTGGCACTGGCTGTTCCTGATCAACATCCTTCCGGGGCTTGCCTCGGCAATCCTTGCGGCCCGCTTTCTTCCCAGGCAGGAGGCCGATCGGTCCGAACTCAGGCATCTCGACGGCCTGTCGCTCCTCTTGATGGCGGCAGCGCTGACGGCGCTGGAACTCAGCCTCAAAGAGGCGCCGACCAGCGGCTGGACCTCGGCCTACGTCCTCAGCCTGCTGGCCGTCTGCCTTCTCTCGGGCGGCGCGTTCATAACGCGAACGCTGCGCCGACGCCGGCCGATCGTCGATCTTGGCAATTTCGGCGATCGGAATTTTCTCGTCGGCTCGGTTCTGAGCTTCATCCTCGGCATCGGCCTTTTCGGCTCGGTCTATCTCATGCCGGTCTTTCTCGCTTTCATCGGGGGACACGACGCCCTTGAGATCGGCGTGACCATGCTGGTCACGGGCATCGCACAGCTGGTCACTGCGC
Source organism: Rhizobium sp. NLR10b (assembly GCF_019685435.1). Taxonomy (NCBI): domain Bacteria; kingdom Pseudomonadati; phylum Pseudomonadota; class Alphaproteobacteria; order Hyphomicrobiales; family Rhizobiaceae; genus Rhizobium; species Rhizobium sp. NLR10b. Next base: position 489,917 of record NZ_JABDWV010000001.1, read on the forward strand.
CGGTCGCTGTCGCGCTGGAGAAACGCATGGATGCGCGGCTGCTGTCGGCCGCAGGTTTCGCGCTGTTTGCGATCGGCGTCGGCATGAGCGCGTTTCAGGATCCGCGCTCGGATTACGACGCGATGTTCTGGCCCCAGGTGGTGCGCGGCGTCGCCATCATGTTCTGCCTGCTGCCGCCGACCCGGCTGGCGCTCGGCACGCTTCCGGCTGATCGCGTTCCCGATGCGAGCGGGCTTTTCAATTTGATGCGCAATCTCGGCGGCGCCATCGGCATCGCGCTGATCGACACCATCATCTACACACGCTCGGAGCCGCTGGGACAAGACCTCTGGGCACATCTTGAGGCCGGCGACATCGAGGCGGCCACGTTTGTCGGCGCGCCTGCCGAGATCATATCGGGACATAGCGGCAGCTTCGATGCGGATACCATGGCGACGCTCGATCCGCTGGTCCAGACCGCGGCCAGCGTTCAGGCGATCAACGAAGCCTGGATGGTCGTCGCCGTCCTGACCGGCTGCGCCCTGCTCTCGGTCCCTTTCGCCAGGCGGCCAGCGCCGGCATGAGACCCGGGCAACGATCCGACTCGACTATCTTCTGCGGCAAATATCAATCGGACACAGAAACGTCGATCCATCGACCGGTTCCTTGGTCACCGTAGATATCAACGTCAATCCATACATTGCCACGCAGGATCATATTGGCGGCCCCTCGCGTCATCGTTCCGTTCCGAAGCATCTGCTCCAGAGCTTGGCGATTTGCCGGATCGGCAAAGAATGAGTCCGATTGATCGTCATGATCGCGCACATGGTACTGATGGAAATTCGCCCTGTCTTGTCGGATGATCTGCCACGGCTGGGTAAGTCTAGCCCCATTTGAATTGTAAAGATCAGCGTCGCCGATATACGCGCGATAGCTTTCGATCAGGCGATTGCTGTGGGTGGCCTGAACTCTCGCTTGAGCGTGCGCTGTTCCCGCCACGATGACTGTGCTGAATAGAATCGATAATAATTTCCGCATGTTGCCCTCTTTCAAAAAGAGCGGTCTTACTGAGCGTTAAGCCAATTCGCCAGCCAAAAAGTGTCTTTTTGGCATAGCGAGGCTCCAGCGTGTGAGGGAACCGCCGGCGGCCGCCAAAGTTTAGCCTTTTGAAGCCATTGGCGGAGATGAGTTCAATGGCAGACGCACCGAACTCGCTCACCAGCACCGATGGCTCGCAGATTATCCTGTTGAGGCCATCATCGCCTACCGTGGGAATTCAGCATGAACACCGAGACGATTATTTTCGATGAGAGCGACTGGGTTCCGAACAACCCACGCCTTCCTGTATTGCTTTACCGGGATGTCTTTGCCGACGGTGGACCTCGCGATTTCAAAGATCGCTTCGCGGCAAACGGTTGGACCGGCATCTGGACGAACGGTGTCTTCGATTATCAGCACTACCATTCCGGTGCTCATGAAGTGCTGGGCATTGCACGTGGCAGCGCCACGCTGCTGATCGGCGGTCCCGGCGGTCGAGCGCTCGAAGTCACGGCGGGAGACTGTCTGGTGCTTCCAGCCGGAACCGGGCACCAAAACCTCGGCTGCACGTCGGAGTTCGAGGTCATCGGGGCTTATCCCAAGGGGCAGCATGCCGACATTCAGACTTCGGCTGCTTCAAGTGAAATGCTGGCGAAAATCTCGTCAGTGCCCCTGCCCGATACCGATCCCGTTCAGGGACCATCGGGATTTCTCATCGAGAAGTGGCGATAGCCATTTGCGCACCCTGATATCTTTCGCTTTCTGTTCCGCTTTGAGCCGGTTTTTGCAGCGTCCTCATGTGCGTTCATCAGCTGCGGCACCTTGTCGACCTTCCCATCATCGGTAAGATTTCTCTCAATCTTTTTGCGCCATCCTTTGATTCCCCTCTGACATCAATCGACGAGATCTTTATGGCCCCGAACCTCAAGCGCAGTTTGCAAATGCCACGACGCGAAGAGCTGGGTCTCGTTGCGATCAGCAACGGGTCCGGCCTGTCGATATCGGCTTTGCCGAACGGCACGTTGTTTGCCATCGAATATGCCGACGACAAAGGGGCGGTGCAGATCAATCAGATCCAGGGCTCGCCGCTCTACGGCGGCATCGGCCGCCTTTATCTGCGCATCGGAGGCGCCAAGCCTGATGTCGTCGAGATCGTCGGCCCTCGCGCCGATGGCCGCTTCGGGCACGATGCGACTGGCTTTTCCTGGAGCGGCAAGGCCGGCGATATCAGCTACACCGTCCGCCTCGAGCTGCATCCCTCCGAGACGGCCTGGTTCTGGCGCGTCACGTTCAAGCATTCGAAGAAGGGAGCGCTGCCGGTGGATCTGGTGCTCGTCCAGGACGTCGGTCTCGGCGATCGCGGTTTTCTGATGAACAGCGAAGCCTATGCTTCGCAATATGTCGATCACCATATCGCCGATCACGAGACATATGGCCCCGTCGTCATGAACCGGCAAAATCTCAAGCAGTCGGGCGCCCGCAATCCCTGGCTCATCCAGGGGTGCTTCGATGGCGCGGCCGCCTATGCCACGGATGCGATCCAGCTGGTGCAGGCGAAGCATCGGCAGGGCGACCTTCTGGTTGGTTCCTTCGGCACCAACCTTCCGAGCGAACGGCGGCAGCAGGAGACGGCCTGTCCGGCCATTCAGTCGAAATCCTTCTCCGTACCGGCAAGCGGTGCGACTGCGAGTTTCTTTGCTCTGTTCGCCGCCGATCACCCCGAGGCCTCGAGCGATGCCGACCTCTCGCGGCTCGACGGGTTCGCGGCGCCGGAGAGTGCAGCCGCCGATCCGGAGGCGGCCGCGGCCGTTCGCAGCCTGCTCCAGGATGCGCCCCTGCTGGAGGCCGAGGCGCTGGACCTGAAGGCGATCCGAAGGCTCTATCCGGAGCGGACCTTGGAGGAGCGCGCGCACGGAAGGCTTCTTTCATTTTTCGTGCCGGACGGCGTTCTCAACCGCCACGTCGTCCTGCGCGACAAGGAATTCATCGTCGCGCGGCGCCATGGCGCCATCGTGCGAAGCGGTCAAAACATGCTGCTCGACGATTCAACCCTTGCCGCCACCTGCTGGATGCAAGGGATTTTCGCCGCGCAGCTGACGATCGGCAATACATCCTTCCACAAGCTTTTTTCCGTCTCCCGTGATCCCTACAACCTGATGCACGCCAGCGGATTGCGCATCATGGCCGATCTCGACGCAGGCTGGCGGCTTCTGGCGGTGCCATCGGCCTTCGAGATGGGACTGAGCGACTGCCGCTGGATCTATCAGTGCCGGGATCGCAGGATCATCGTCACGGCGATCGCTTCCGGCGAGGATGCGGCGATGCAGTGGAGCGTGTCGGTGGAGGGCAAGCCGTGCCGCTTCCTGGTGTTCGGCCATGTCGTGCTCGGGGAGCGCGAATATGACGCCGGCGGGCAGATCGAATTCGATCCCGGCCGCAAACGCATCTCTTTCCGGCCGGACCCGGCCTGGCTCTGGGGCGAGCGTTATCCCGATGCCGTTTACTGGCTGGTGAGTTCGACGCCCGACGCCATCGAGGAGATCGGCGGCGACGAGCTGCTCTATGCCGATGGCGCTGCACGCAACGGCGCCTTCATCGCGCTCAAGTCCCGGCCGACGCTGGCGCTCTCCTTTGCCGTCGTCGGTTCGATGACCGATGCCGAAGAAGCCGAACGGCTGGCGCGCCGTTATGAGGCCGGCGTCACCGATGAGGCCATGCTTGCGCCGGCATCGGCATTCTGGCGCAACGTCGTGCGCGGCATGAGGATCGACAATCCTTCGCCCGATCTCGCTGCCCAGACGACCCTTCTGCCCTGGCTTGCGCATGACGCCATCGTGCATCTCAGCGTACCACACGGCCTGGAACAATATACGGGTGCGGCCTGGGGGACGCGCGATGCCTGCCAGGGGCCGATCGAATTCCTGCTCGCTTACGAGCACGACCGCGAAGCCAGGGAGGTGGTGAAGACCGTCTTCAGCGAACAATATCTGGAAGGAGGCGACTGGCCGCAATGGTTCATGCTGGAGCCCTATGCCAACATCCGGGCGGGCGACAGTCACGGCGACGTCATCGTCTGGCCGTTGAAAGCGCTCTGCGACTATATCGAAGCGACCGGCGATCTCGCCATTCTCGACGAGAAGGTTTCCTGGCGCGATGAAAAGACCATGCAGAACGCGCCCGAGGCCGACGCCATCGCCTCTCACGTCGAGAAGCTGCTCGATACCGTCCGCACACAGTTCATCCCGGGAACGCATCTGATCCGCTATGGCGAGGGAGACTGGAACGATTCCCTGCAGCCGGCCGATCCGCATCTGCGCGACTGGATGGTCAGCAGTTGGACCGTTGCTCTGCTCTATGAGCAGTTCGTCCGTTATTCCGCCATCCTGCGCCGGCGCGGCCAGAGCGGCAAGGCAAAGGCTCTGCGGCAGATTGCAACCGCGATGCGCCGGGATTTCAACCGTCATCTCGTGCGCGACGGCGTCGTTGCCGGCTACGGCATCTTCGATCCCGCCCATGACGGCGTCGAATTTCTGCTGCATCCGAGCGACAAACGCACAGGCCTTTCCTTTTCGCTGATCTCGATGACGCAGGCCATGCTCGGCAAGCTGTTCACGCCGGCGCAGAGGCGGCATCATATGCGGCTGATCGAGGAGCATCTGCTCTTCCCCGATGGCGCGCGGCTGATGGAAAAGCCGGCGAGCTACGCCGGCGGGCCCGAAACGCTTTTTCGCCGGGCCGAATCCTCGTCCTTCTTCGGCCGCGAGATCGGACTGATGTATGTGCACGCGCATCTGCGCTATTGCGAAACGCTCGCGCTGGAGGCTTCGGCAGAGGAGCTGTGGAAGGCGGTCGCCATCGTCAATCCGATCGCCGTCACGACGGTCTTGCCGCACGCTTCACTGCGCCAGCGCAATACCTATTTCAGCAGCAGCGACGCGGCTTTCCACGACCGCTATCAGGCGGCGGATGACTGGGCGCGCGTCAAGACGGGCAAGATCGCCGTCGACGGCGGGTGGCGCATCTATTCAAGCGGACCCGGCCTCTACACCAGGAGCTTCGTCGAAAATATCCTGGGTTTCAAACGCCGCTTCGGCCGGCGCCGCCGCAAACCGCTTCTGCCGGCGGCGCACGCCGCCGTCGCTCTGCAAACGGATCATAGCGCCTGGCGGCGGTTGAGGAAGCCGAAGATGAAAATGGCGTTGAGAGAACCCTAAACAACGGCAAGAGAGAACGGCTGGAGAGCATCCTATGCGGCCCGTGTTCCTCGGCAGGACGAGGGTTTCCGCGCCTTAGCTTGCGCAGCCCGCCCCCGGGGCCGCTATCAGCAGATCCGAGCGACAGGGTTTCTTATGACAGGCAACTCCTCACAAAGCAAAATCCTGAAACACAGGGCATGGTCCGATGCCGAAAAGGCGCGTATTTGTGCCGCTAACAATGCAGATCTGTATCAGGCGGTTTTCCGTGCCCATGGACTGCCTGATCAACGAACCAACGCATTTTGGTCAAGCGACGCGATTGCACCGCCATACTATTCCAACATGACAACACTTGACCCGGATGCAACGGAGGAACAGCTGGTTGAAATCGGTTGGCTGACAGATCGGCTGGGACGGCGCCCCGGTTTCAAAGACGGGTTTTCCCGGTTCAATCTCGTCGACAAAGGGTTCCAGTTGTTGTTTTCCGCATCGTGGATTTGGGCCGAACCTCACAAAATTTCAGCGCGTGCGCCCCAGGAGTGGGTACGCATTCGCGATGCGGCGGCCCTGCAACGCTGGGAACATTCGTGGAAAGAGTCGGGTAGCCCCACAGATGCCGACGTCTTCACACTGGGTCTGCTTTCCGATCCGGACATACACATCTATGGCCGATGGGCCGACGACGGCTTTGACGCGGGCTGCATCGTAAATCGATCACCCGAGGCTGTCGGGATCTCCAACATCTTTAGCTTGGCTGGCACGCCGCAGGTCTTCCGGGATGCCGTCTCCTTGGCCACTGTCGCCTTTTCACCCGATCTGCCGCTTGTCGGATACGAGCGTGGTGCAGCACTGGACGAAATGACAAAACTGGGTTTCAAGCCGGTCGGCCAACTGCGCATTTGGCTATCTGATGAAGGCGGCATGTAACGCTTTTCTTCATTTGCGTTGTTCAGCGGGAAATCACGCAACGCCCTCAAGATGCGAACGTTCAGGACAGGCCGGTCGCGTCGCGCAGTTCCTCGAACCGGGCAGCACTCTTCGACAGATGGCTGCGGATGGCACGGCGCGCGGCCGCTTCGTTGCCGTCGCGGATCGCCGTGAATATGGCGTGGTGTTCCCTACGCATACGAGCGGCATGGCGCTTGCGCTCCGCCGCGGTCATCTTGTCCAAGCGTGCCCATTGCCGCGGCACCATGATGTTGCCGAACGTATCGAAGAGGCGGCCGTAGTAGGAATTCTGCGTCGCCACCAGGATCGACCGGTGGAAGGCGTAATCTTCCTCTGCGCCATATCCACCCTCTTCGAGCGCCCTGTCGAGCGCATCGAGCCGGTCCTGCATACGGTCTATGTCTTCCGGCGTGCGCCGCAGCGCGGCAAGACCGGCCGCCTCATATTCGACCCCCATGCGCAGCTCCAGCACCCGCAGAACCTCATCGATCGACTGCAGGTCATTGGGAATGATAGAGAAGGATCTCGGTGTCGGATCGTCCGAGACGAAAGCCCCGAGCCCCTGGTGCGTGGTGATCAGTCCTTTGGCGCGCAGGGTCGCGAGCGCCTCGCGCACGATCGTGCGGCTGACGCCGGTCGCCGCCATGATCGCCTGTTCGGTCGGCAGGCGCTGGCCCGGCTTGAGGTCACCGGACTCGATCTGCGCAGTCAGCGTATCGGCAAGGTTGCTGCGCAGGTTCGACGGCTGGCGAATGGTGGTGAAGAGCGCGTTGTCCTTGTCCGTCATTCCTTGTCATATCCTGCCTGTCGGGGCGGCTGCGCCGGCCGGTATGCTTTTGCTAGCGCATGCCGGCCGGAAAGGCAAAACGACGCGGGCCGAGACGCTGTGTTTCGCCGGTCGACGAAAGCGATTACCGCGCCAGCCAGCCCCCGTCGACGGGCAGCACCGTCCCGTGCACGTAATCGGATGCAGGCGATGCCAGGAACACGGCGGCACCTCCAAGTTCGGACGGCGTTCCCCAGCGTCCCGCCGGAATACGGGCCACGATGGCGGCGTTGCGATCGGGATCCTCACGCAGCGCCGTCGTGTTGTTGGTGACGAAGTAACCGGGGGCGATGGCGTTGACGTTGACGCCCTTGCCGGCCCATTCGCAAGCGAGCAGCTTCGTCAGTCCGGCAAGCCCGCTTTTCGAGGCGGTATAGGACGGGATGCGAATGCCGCCCTGGAAGGAGAGCAGCGACGCGATGTTGATGATCTTGCCCCTGCCCTTCCCGACCATATGGCGGCCGGCCGCCTGCGACAGGAAGAAGGCCGTCTTCAGATTGACGTCGATCACCGCATCCCAATCTTCCTCGGTGAAGTCGAGCGCATCGGCACGGCGGATGATGCCGGCGTTGTTGACGAGAATGTCGAGGCCGCCGAAGGTCTGGATCGTCTCGGCGACGATCCCCTTGACCGGTTCGATGGTGCCAAGATCGGCCTTGATGACATGGAAGCGGCTTCCGGCCTGCTTCACCAGCGCCTCGGTTTCCTCCATCGAGGAGCGCCCAACGGCGACGATCGCCGCACCGGCCTCGGCCAACGCCGCAGCGATCGCCTGGCCGATCCCGGTATTGGCGCCGGTGACGACGGCGGTCCGGCCGGAGAGGTCGAAGGGATTTGCCACGGTGCTCACCTCAGATCCGCGATGGCGATATGATCCATGTCGGTAAAGCTCTTGTTGTCGCCGGCCATCGCCCAGATGAAGCTGTAATTCTTGGTGCCGGCGCCCGAATGGATCGACCAGGGCGGCGAGATGACCGCCTGCTCGTTGGCGACCAGCATATGCCGGGTCTGTTGCGGCTCGCCCATGAAGTGGAAGACACGCTGGTCGGATTCGAGATCGAAATAGAGATAGGCTTCCATGCGCCGGTCATGCGTATGGGCCGGCATGGTGTTCCAGACGCTGCCCGGCTCGATCATGGTGAAGCCCAGGGTGAGCTGGCACGACTGGCAGACTTCCGGGTGGATGAACTGGTAAATCGAGCGCTTGTTGGCCGTCGCGGCTTCGCCGGGCGTCAGGTGACGAGCCTTTTCGCGGGTGAGCAGCACGGTCGGGTGCGTTTGATGGGCCGGCGTCGAGACCAGATAGAATTTCGCCGGATTGGCGGCATCCAGGCTTTCGAACCGGATGTCCTTGGCGCCCTTGCCGGCATAGAGGCAATCATATTTGGCAAGGTCGTAGCTCGTGCCGTCGACGATGATGCGGCCGGCGCCGCCGATGTTCAAGGTTCCGAGTTCACGCTCGGCGAGGAAGGTTTCCTGTCCGATCGCCGTCGGCGCCGTCAGCGTCAGCGCGACACCGAGCGGCGTGGCGCCGCCGATGACCATCCGGTCGTAATGGGAATATGTCAGCCGGATCTCGCCGCCTGCGAAAACGGTCTCGACCAGAAAGTGACGCCGCAGCGCTTCGGTGTCGTATTCGCGCACGGCCTCGGGATGGGAGGCGTGCCTCACGTCGATCTGCATGTCAATTTTCCTTCAGCTTCGTTGTCGTCACGCATCGTCGCTATTGCGCAAGCCGATCCATCAGGCGTCCTCCGCTGCGGCGGTATCCGTCTGGTTACATAGTTGTACGACAAGTTTGGTGTCAACACGTTTGTCCGGGACTTGGCTGAGCAGACGTGAAGGGATCGTAAGGGGCCGCTTTCGGCGCGGCCGCACATTCCTCGGCCAAAACGAAAAAAGCCTGCCGCGGGAGGAGGTGCGGCAGGCTTTCGATAAAAACCGAACGACAGCTGGGAGGAGGAGTGCTGCCGTTCCCGCAAGCGACCCTGGGAGGAGGATGGGGCGCCTGCATGGTCGAAGGATGCGGGAGGAGGTGCACCGCTTCGATGAAATAATCATACTTATTTTCTGCTCAGATGATAGGCATTTCTTTGCAGGGCAGCTATGCGTTATGCGAAAAGCGGGCGGCTCGCCATCTGACGGGCAAGCCCAAAAAGCAAAGCGCCCGCTCGGGAGGAAGCAGGCGCTGGCCAAATGTCGAAGGTGGTGGTCTGTCTGGCCGTTAGCGGGCGATGGCCGCACGGGCGATGGTGCGGATTTCGCCGCGGCCGATGCCGAGGTCGTCCAGTTCGCGCGTCGACATACGGCCCAGTTCAGCGACCGTCTGACGGTACTTGCGCCAGTTGTTGAAAGAGCGTGCTACGTTCATGATGATCCCCTTTCCGTGGGCTTTCGAAGCCTAGCTGCCAGTCCTTGGCGCTTCGGTTGCTTCGATGAGTTCTATATAATACGGGACCCCCGGTTGTTGCAGCGCCAATGCATCACTGCACCTATGCGATAACTGCATGGGTTCTGATGGGCCGCGGCCGATCTCAGGCTTTGAAGCGATCGAAGGCCGTCAGCCGGACGAGCGGCGGATCGGCCTCCTTCCACCGATAGATTTCCGAACGCAGATAGGAAAGCTCGTCGCCGAGATCGTCCTCGCCGACTTCGATCCACCAGGATTTCAGGCGGCCATCGCTTCCATCAGACCAGCGGTAGCCCCTTGCCTTCAGGTGGTCCTTCATCTCGAACGGGCTGTGTTCGGCAAAGATGCGGACGCGGCAGCGTTGGCTGGCGCGGTACAGCTCGGCGAAGGGGCTTTCACCGTCGCCCTGCTGTCGATCCAGGATCTCCAGGAGTGCGTGGCAGTCGTCCACCGCGCGGTGGCCTTCATGGAAATAGCCGGCCTGGCCGACGAGGTAACCGAGCTTGGTGCCCTCGAAGCCGCGGGCGCTCCAGTCGATCTCCGAAACCGAGCACGCCCAGGCCTTGCCGGTGAAGATGGGTGAGAAGGCCTCGCAGAACGGCCGGTCGAACCCGGCATTATGGGCAATGATGAGGTCCGCCGGTTCGATCAGTGCACTCAGCGACGGCATGTCGATCATCTGTCCTTCGACCATGGCATCGGTAATGCCGGTCAGCCTGGTGATGTCGGGCGGGATCGGCCTGGACGGCTGCTGCAGACCGCCATAGATGCCGACCACATCGCCGACCGCGCCGTCATCGTTGAAGGTGAAGGCGACGGCGCCGATTTCGATGATTTCATCGCTGCGGTAGTTGAGGCCCGTCGTCTCGGTATCGAGGATGACGCCGAGCCGCGAAAACTGCGGCTGTCTCGCTGCCGCGACCGGCCGGGCGGCAAGTTTCCTCAGGATGCGATAATTGCCGCTCTCCTCGAGCGCGCGCGCCATGTCTTCATCGCAGCGGGCCGCCGGCGGTGACGGCCGCCGGCGCGCCGGGCCGCGTGCCTCGGCCATTGCGGGCGATGGCTTGGCAAACATGTCGAGTTGCGAATCTCTGTGCACGCTCATCGAACTTGTATGTCACGGAGGCGCGGGCGAATCCATCGCCCGCGGCGCGCTATGCCCAGCCCTTGCCTTTCATGGACAGGAAAGTTTAGCTGAGTGTCAGCGGCGGAAGGAGAAACCATGCCTCGTGACGACTTCAAGGACGCGGACGAAGACGTCGTCATCATCGGCGCCGGTGCTGCCGGTATTGCCGCTGCCCGCCGCCTGCTGGCAGTCCGTCCCGGTCTTTCCGTCCTCCTGCTCGAAGCCGGCGACCGTCTCGGTGGCCGGGCCTGGACGGTCGGGCTGCCCGGAACCGGCGATCTCGGTTTCGATCTCGGTTGCGGCTGGCTGCATGGGGCGCGGACCAATGCCTGGACGGCGATTGCCGGTGAGGTCGGATTGACGGTCGACCGCTCGCCGGCGCCCTGGAACGGGGGGCGGCGGCTTCAGCGGGACGATGCGGAGAGCCAAGCCGCGCAGCAGGCGATTGGCGCTTACTTCGAACGCCTAGAAAGCCACGAAGGCAACGATCGCGACATGGCAGCAAAGCTACAGCCCGGTAGTCGCTGGAACGGCCAGATCCGGGCAATCGGCACCTATATCACCGGCGCCGAACTGGAGCGTTCGTCGATCGTCGACTACAACAGATATGATCCCGGCGCCGGTCCCGACTGGCGGGTGCGGGAAGGCTATGGAACATTGATCTCGCTCTATGGCGCGCCGGTCCGGACAAGGCTTGGAGTCGAAGCAAGGCGCGTGGATCACCGCCATGCCGGCCGTATCAGTATCGACACGAACAAGGGGATGATCACCGCCGGGACGGTGCTCGTCACCGTTTCGACGAATATGCTTGCCGCCGGCAGGATCGCGTTCGATCCTCCCCTGCCCGACAAGATTGAAGCGGCAGCTCGTTTGCCGCTGGGGCTCGCCGACAAGATTTTCCTCAGCCTCGCCGATCCGGACGCGTTGCCGGCAGATACGCATATGCTCGGATCGACCAGTCGCGGTGCGACCGGCACCTATCAGCTGCGGCCGTTCGGCGCTGCCGTCGTCGAGGCCTATTTTGCCGGCGATCTCGCGCATGATCTGGAGCGGGCAGGGAAAGAAGCCGCCTTTGCCTTCGCCGCCGATGAGATGGCGGGGCAATTCGGCGCGGACATCCGCAAGCAGTTGTCGCTGGCGGCGATCTCGGCCTGGGCCGCTACACCCCATATCGGCGGCTCCTATTCCTATGCCGAGCCCGGCGCCTCCGATTTGCGCGCGATCCTCGCCGCACCGCATGACGAACGGATCTTCTTTGCCGGCGAAGCCTGTTCGCATGCGCGTTATTCGACGGCGCACGGCGCCTACGAGACCGGCGTCGCCGCAGCCGAGCTGCTCGCCGCCTCGTTTTCGAAAAATCCGTAACCGGCGCCCGCCCGCGGGAATATGTTTTCCCACTTGTGGCACGGGCGGGATTGGTTATGCTGCCCTCGCCCCTGCGCTGGATGAGCCCAGGGCGCCATACGTCATCCGGCGGCAAGCGGCCGCCTCAAGCTCGATATTGTCATTGGATTGCGGAAGCCCCGGCTTCTACCCCGGCGATTTTGCGCGTCGGCTGCGGGCGCCCGCATGAGGAGGAAGAAATGGATTATCGCAAGCTCGGTCCCAGCGGGACCGTCGTTACCGCCTATTGCCTGGGCACCATGACCTTCGGGGCGGAGGCCGACGAAGCGGCCTCGCACAAGCTGCTCGACGATTATTTCGCCTGGGGCGGCAATTTCATCGATACCGCCGACGTCTACAGCGCCGGCAAGTCGGAAGAGATCATCGGTCGCTGGCTGAAGGCGCGCCCGACCGAGGCCCGCCAGGCGATCGTCGCGACCAAGGGCAGGTTTCCGATGGGCAACGGGCCCAACGATATTGGCCTGTCGCGCCGCCATCTCGGTCAGGCACTCGACGATTCGCTGCGCCGGCTCGGCCTCGAGCAGATTGACCTCTACCAGATGCATGCCTGGGACGCGCTGACGCCGATCGAAGAGACGCTGCGTTTCCTCGACGACGCGGTTTCATCAGGCAAGATCGGCTATTACGGCTTTTCCAACTATGTCGGCTGGCATATCGCCAAGGCTTCGGAGATCGCCAAGGCGCGTGGTTATACGCGTCCGGTGACGCTGCAGCCGCAATACAGCCTGCTGGCGCGCGACATCGAGCTCGAAATCGTCGCCGCCTGCCAGGATGCCGGCATGGGCCTGTTGCCGTGGTCGCCGCTCGGCGGCGGCTGGCTGACCGGCAAGTACAAGCGCGACCAGATGCCGACCGGCGCCACCCGCCTCGGCGAGAACCCCAATCGCGGCAGCGAATCCTATGCGCCGCGCAACGCGCAGGAACGCACCTGGGCGATCATCGGTGCGGTCGAAGAGATCGCCAAGGCCCGCGGCGTCAGCATGGCGCAGGTGGCGCTCGCCTGGACGGCGGCGCAGCCGGCTGTAACCTCGGTCATCCTCGGCGCCCGCACGCCCGAGCAGCTCGCCGACAATCTCGGCGCCATGAAGGTCGAGCTATCCAAGGAGGAAATGACGAAGCTCAACGAGGTCAGCGCTCCTCAACCGATGGACTATCCCTACGGCAAGGGCGGCATCAACCAGCGCCACCGCAAGATCGAAGGCGGCCGCTGAGCCCTCCGGCCGCAACTGAACGAAGCCTGTCTGCTTCATGCCGAAGCGGACAGGCTGTCCGGTCCGAGGCCTATTGACTCGTTCTTTGGGCTGCTGGTCGGTCGCCGGCGCTGCCGAATGTCTTCAGGTAGATTGACAAAAGCTGCGTCTGCGAGGAGATGCCCAGCTTGCGATAGACGTTGCGGCGATGGACCTTCACCGTGCCCGTCGAGATGTTGAGCCTGAGGCCGATCGATTCCGAGGAATGTCCTTGCAATACCAGATCGACGATCGCGGTTTCGCGGCTCGTCAACTTGAGGTCACGCCAGACAGTGTCGGCCGGCTGCAGCGCCTGTGCCGCCGCACCGCTTTTCCTCCCCTTTCTCAAGCCGGCATCGCGTTGCGCGTCGAAGCGGACGCCGAGCCCCGGCCAGAAATGCCGGACAAGGCTCGCCACCAAAGGTTCGGCCTTTTTCAGAAGCGCGAATTCAGCCGGTGGAAACGGGCCGGTCTTTTCCCGGCGCATCAGCGACAGCACGACGGTGATGTCGTCGTCGAGTGTCACGAAGAAGCCGATCTCCTCGGCAAGTCCCGTCTGGACATAGTAGCTCCGGTAATATTCGCTGGAGAAGAAGCGGTCGGGCGCGAGTTCGCGCATGCGGAAGACCCCCGGACGGCGTGCGCGGGCGGTATGGTAAAATGGATCGAGCAGGTAGGGACCGACCTGATAGAGGGTGACGAAAACGACGTTTTCGTCTGGATCGAAGGTGCTATAGAGATCGATCGGTCGCTCCTTGCCGCGATAGGCAAAAACCACGACATAATCGAAGCGCACCAGCGCCGCCATCATCCGGCGGAACGTCTCTCCAAACTCCGCATCCGCCATGGCGGCCTTTCCGACAGTGACGTCGAAAGCCTGAAACAGCGCCTCGAGATCGATGCTCATCGATAGCCTCCCCAAAACCGCTCTGCAGGAATACTCTGAGTTTCATATACACCTTCCACGAAGAGATGTGAGGCAGAATACCTCTTTCGGGGTATATACCGCGCCGAGGGCCCGGGCTTACTCTTTGTCCAACGACGGTGGCAAAAAGGCAGCGCTAGACTGCCCATCCCAACCAACCGCAGGGAACAGACGCGTGGCATCCGCTTCGACGAACGATATCGAATTCCGTTCGGTCACCAAGAATTATGGCGCGGTGACCGCCGTGACCGACATAAACCTGAATGTACCGAAGGGCGCTTTCCTCGCTCTGCTCGGCCCGTCCGGCTGTGGCAAGACCACGTGTCTGCGCATGATCGGCGGCTTCGAGCAGCCGAGCGAGGGCTCCGTGCTGATCAACGGGCGGCAGATGAACGGCGTTCCGGCCTATCGCCGCCCCGTCAACATGGTCTTCCAGCATTATGCTCTGTTTCCGCATTTCAACGTCGAACAGAACGTCGCCTATGGCTTGCGGCAGATGCGACCAAGGCTTGCGGAGGCCGAGATCAATCGCCGCGCGGCAGAGGCGCTCGAGATGGTGCGTCTCGGCGGGTTCGCCAAGCGGCGCATCCACGAGATGTCCGGCGGCCAACAGCAGCGGGTGGCGCTGGCGCGCGCGATCGTCAACCGGCCTTCGGTACTGCTGCTTGACGAGCCGCTGGCCGCGCTCGACAAGAAACTGCGCTCGGCCATGCAGATCGAATTGCAGACGCTGCAGCGCGAGCTCGGCATCACCTTCGTGCTCGTCACCCACGATCAGGAAGAAGCGCTGTCGATGGCGGACGTCGTCTGCGTCATGAGCGCCGGCCGCATTCGTCAGCTCGGCACGCCGCAAGAGGTCTATGACCGCCCGGCCGATCTTTTCGTCGCCGATTTCGTCGGCAAGACCAACCGGATCGATGCGACGCTGGAAGCCGGTGGCACGCTGCGCCTTGGCGACGGTTCGGCGCTTGCAGCCATCGCCCGCCCTGGCCTTACGATGGGCGACGTCATCGTTGCGATCCGTCCCGAGGCAATCCGGCTTACGCGGGCTGCGGTCGGCAGCACGTCCTTTGCCGGGACGGTCACGCACCGCATCTTCCTCGGCTCCTCGGCCGAATATGCCGTGACTGTTCCAGGTCTCGGCGATTTCCTCGTCACCGCCGACCGGCGCGGCATGAATGAGAGCGATCTGGTCGAGCCAGGTGAAGCGGTCTTCCTCAGCTTCGATCCTGATATGGCCCACATTTTTCCAGGCGAGGCTTCTTCGCCCCAAGTTTCTTCAGCATCGAATGCAAAAACCAGAACAAGGGAACAGCATCATGAGCAAGGACTACAAGGATCATCTGCCTATTACCCCTGAAGGCTTCATGGACGAGTTCATGCGCCTGAAACGCGGCTCCGTCAGCCGCCGCCACTTCCTCGGCGTCACCGGCCTCGGACTTGCGACCGCCGTGCTGTCGCGTTTCCCCGGTGCGCTGTCGACGCCCGCTTACGCCGAGGACCTCGGTACCCAGATGTCGATCGCCACCTGGCCCAATTATCACGACCCTGCGACCTTCGAGAATTTCAAGGCGGCGACCGGCGTTGCCGTCGAGGTCAACGTCTTCGGCTCTAACGAGGAAATGCTGGCCAAGCTCCAGGCGGGCGCCTCCGGCTGGTCGCTCTTCGTGCCGACCAACTACACGATCTCCACCCACCACAAGCTCGGCCTGATCGACGAACTCGATCTCTCCAAGATCCCGAATTTCAGCCCGGCGACGGAAAATCCGCGCTTCACCAGGGAAGGCATGATCGACGGCAAGACCTACGCGGTGCCGAAGAACTGGGGTACCACCGGGTTCTCGGTCAACACAGCGAAGATCAAGACCAAGCTTTCGAGCTGGAAGGATTTCTTTGATATCGCCCAGACGGAAGCCGACGGCCGCGCCATGGTGCACGACTATCAGTTAACGACGATCGGCAGCGCGCTGGTGTCGCTCGGCTACGATTTTAATTCGATCAAGGCAGACGAACTCGCAAAAGCCGAGGAACTGCTGATTAAAGTCAAACCGCATCTTTTCGCCATCAACAGCGACTACCAACCGGCCATGCGCGCCACCGACGCCTGGCTCACCATGTGCTGGACCAATGACGGGGCGCAGCTCAACCGTGACGTTCCCGAGATCGCCTATGTGCTCGGCACCGACGGCGGTGAGATCTGGACCGACTATTACGCCATCCCGAAGGACGCGCCGAATAAGGCGGCGGGTTACGCGCTGCTCAACTACCTCATGGATCCGGCCAATGCCGTCAAGGAGCACGTCGCCAACGGCGCACCGACGACCGACAGCCGGGTCATCGCACTGCTGCCGAAGGAGATCACCGCGAACAAGATCGTCTATCCGGACGAGGCCTCATTGACGCCGCTGGAATTCGGCGCGGCGGTGACGTTGACCGATCCCGGCCGGGCGGAGCTGATGGCGCGTTTCAAGTCGGCTTGATCGCCGTGCCCAACTCCGGCCCCGCCGCCTTGGCGCGAGGGGCCGGTCTCGTGCTTAGAATCGGCGGATAAAGAACCTTTCGATGCCTTTTACTCCTGCCACAAATCGGCGCCTTGTCACCGCGGCTCTTGTCGGTCCGGCCAGCATCTGGCTGTTCGTGTTCTTGGTGCTGCCCTTCATCGCCATCATCGTCTTTGCCTTCGGAGAGCGGGCGCCAGAAGGTGGTTATCAGGCGGCTTTTACCTTTGCGCAGTTTGCCAATCTCGGCTCGCGCACCGCAGCCTTCAAGAACACGCTGATTCTTGCGCCGATCGGCGCCTTCGCCTGCCTGCTCGTCGCCTATCCGGTTGCTTATTACCTGGCCGTCAAGGCGAGCGCCAAATACCGGCTGCTGCTGGTCTCCCTCGTCGTCGTGCCCTTCTGGACGAGCCTTCTCGTGCGCACCTACGCCTGGATGTACATCTTGGGCGCGCGCGGCATTCCGCATCTCTTGGAGATGGTCGGCATCGAAGACGTCAGGCTGCTGAACACACCGGGCGCCGTGCTGCTCGGCATCGTCTACGGCTACCTGCCGCTTATGATCATGCCGATCTATGTCAGCCTCGAAAAGCTCGACCGCCGCCTTCTGGAGGCCTCCGCCGATCTCGGCGCGCGGCCGCTTTCGACCTTTTTCGGCATTACGCTGCCTCTGTCGCTTCCGGGTGTGATGACCGGCATCGCCCTCGTCACCATCCTGCTGCTCGGCGAATATTTGATCCCGCAGTTGCTTGGCGGCGGCAAAGTCTTCTTCATCGGCAATGCGCTGGTCGATCTCTTCCTGCAGTCGCGCAACTGGCCGTTCGGCTCTGCAATCGCTGTCACTCTCGTCGTTGTCGTCGTCATCGTGCTGTTGATCGCCATGCGCATCGCCTGGCGTGTTGCCGGTACCCGCCAAGTGGATCTCGTCTGATGCGCGCGCTGGTCACCGCAGTCTACCTGTTCCTCTACATGCCGATCGCGCTTGTCGTGCTGTTCTCCTTTAATGCCGGCCGTAATGCCAGCGATTTCACCGGCTTCTCGACGCAATGGTATGGCAGGGCGATTGCGAACACTTTCCTGATGGAAGCGCTGCAGAACAGCCTGACCATCGCCTTTACCAGTGCCGGGCTGGCGGCCATTTTCGGCACGATGGCGGCGATCGGCATGGAGCGGCTCGGCGCCCGGGCGCGAGCGGTCTTCGACGGGCTGTTCGCTGCGGCGATCGTCGTTCCCGGCGTCGTCATCGGCATTGCGACGCTGGTGGCGCTGGTCGAGGTCTTCGGCTTCGTCAATCCGCTGATCGCCGCCGTCTGGCCAGGCGAACAGGCGCCGAAGCTATCACTCGGCTATGGCTCGATCATCGCCGCCCACGGCCTCTTCACCATGGCGCTGGTGACAATGATCGTCAAAGCACGCATCGCCAGCCTCGGCCGTGACATCGTCGAAGCGTCGAGCGACCTTTACGCCACGCCTTTCACCACTTTTCGCCAGATTGTGCTGCCGCAGATCCTGCCGTCAATCCTGGCCGGGTTCCTGCTCGCCTTCACCTTCTCCTTCGACGATTTCATCATCGCCTTTTTCGTCGCAGGTTCGAACACGACACTGCCGATCTATGTCTTCGCCTCGATCCGTCGTGGCGTGACGCCGGAGATCAACGCCATCGCCACGATGGTGCTTGTCGCATCGCTGGGACTGATCCTCATCGCGCGCTTTCTGATGCGCGAGAAAACAACAAACTGAACGGGAAACACCAATGATTCTTGAAAATCGCGTCGCGATCATCACCGGAGCGGGCTCGGGCATCGGCCAGGCCGGCGCGCTGATCATGGCAGGAGAAGGTGCTTTCGTCGTCGTGGCCGACCTGAATGCCGCCAGTGCCGCCGAAACCGTCGACCGGATTGAGGCCGCCGGCGGCAGGGCTGAGTGCCTAGTTCTCGACGTCACCGACGACAGGGCGCTCGAAGCGGGCATCGCTGCGGTCGCCGAACGTCATGGCCGAATCGACATCCTCCACAATCATGCCGGCGCACAGGTGGCGGGCGATCTGGAACAGGTGGCTGTCGAGGGTTTCGACAGGTCCTGGAGCCTGAATGTCCGAGCGCATTTCATGGCGGCCCGCTTCGTCATGCCGCTGATGAAGAAGGCGGGCCGCGGCGTCATCCTCAACACCTCTTCCTCGTCGGGCGTACTCTACGATCGCGAGATGATCGCCTATACGACGACGAAACATGCGGTCATCGCGATGACCCGGCAGATGGCCGGCGACTACGCCAGGTTCGGCATCCGCGTCAACGCGCTCTGCCCGGGCTGGGTGGATACGCCGTTCAACGAACCCTTCATCGCCCAGATGGGCGGCCGTGGCGCGATCGAGGCCTATGTCGCTGAGAAGGTGCCGCTCGGACGCTGGGCCGATGTTTCCGAAATCGCCGAGCCCATTCTCTTCCTGGTCTCGGACCGTTCGTCCTACATGACCGGTCAGATTCTCGTCGTCGACGGCGGCGAGACCATTGTTTGACGGTGGTGGAATGGTTTGCCCCCTACTAGGTCAACCCTCATCCAGATCAAATCCCAGAATCAGGGCATGAAAAAGCCGCCATGTTTCCATGGCGGCTTGCGGCTTTTCTGCTTGGGAGGCTATTCAAGCCGGGAGCTGGAAGAACCAGTTGGCGATCAGTACGATCGCGAGGCCGCCGACAAGTGCAAGATAAGGGAGCATGCCGGCTTTCCTGACGCCGAGATCCTGGCCGATGAGGCCGAGATCCTCCATCGCGCCGGCCGGGAACTTGCCGCCGTCGCGCACATAGTGGCGATAGGCGAAGACGGGCAGGATCAGTGCGGCGAAGATGAATCCGACCCAGAGTGCGTTGGAATAACCCCAGACCTTGGCGCCGGCGCCGAGGAAGAGCGCGTTGACGAAGGCGAGCACGGTGTTGAGGCCGATCAGCCAGCTCGGCGCCTTCCAGGGCCGTTCGATATGGCCGGAATCCACCCGGTGGATCCAGCCGGAATTGAGGTTCAGGAAGTTGAAGATGATGTAGCCGACATTCGAGACGGCGAGTACGAAGAAGTAGCCGCCGACGTCCGATGCGATCGCCAGAAGGAAGAGATTGAAGGCGAAATCGGTCCACATCGCCCGTGTCGGGGCGCCATGCTCGTTGGCGTGGTCGAGATATTTCGGCAGCCAGCCGTCTTTCGAACCCTGATAGAGCGTACGTGAGGAACCGGCCATTGCCGTCATGATGGCGAGGAAGAGCGCCAGGATCATCAATATCACGAGCAGTTGGGTGATGACCCGGCCGGCGCCGATCAGGCCGCCAAGCGCTTCGGCAACGCCCGTGCCATCGACGATGCCGGGGGCCAGCATGCCGGCGTGGCCGAGTACGCCCTGGAAGGCGAAGGGCACCAGGAAGAAGAACAGGCAGCAGGCCAGGCCGGAATAGAAGATCGCCTTGAAGGTGTCTGTCTTCGGATTCTTCAGTTCGCGGGTGTAGCAGACCGCCGTCTCGAAGCCGTAGGTCGACCAGGCGGCGATATACAGGCCGCCGAGAAACAGCGTCCAGCCGCCATTGCTCCAGCTGCCGTCGCTGGCGGCATAGGCCGCCGTCGGCGGGACGAGGCCGGTGACATTTGCGGAAACGATCTGGCCGCTGACGATCGGATAAAGGCCGATGATCAGCAGCGGCACCAGCACGATGATCGCCAGCCATTTCTGCACGCTAGCCGTTTCCGAGATGCCGCGATGCTGGATCGCGAAGATGATCAGCATCAGGATGCCGCCGATGAAGAAGGTGGCGTTGATGTTGGCGGTGGCGAGGTAGGGAATGCTGAAGCTTGCCAGCGACCAGTTGCGGATCGCCGGCGTCAGAGCGGCAACACCGTCGGCGCCGAGCAGCGCCTTGACGGCATCGTCAGGCGTCGTGCCGGCGTGGGCTGCGATATATTCGGCGACGCGGGGGCTGTCGGCCGTGACGGAAGCGGCATGCGCGGCGATCCAGTCGAGGACCATTTGCGAATCGGCTGCCGGAATCGGGAAAAATGCATTGAGAATGTAGCCGGCGGCGATGGCACAGCCGAGTGAAAGCACCGGCGACCAGGCAAACCAGTTGCACCAGACCGACAGCGGCGCGATGAATTTCGAATAGCGCAGCCAGGCGGTGGCGCCGTAGACGGAGGCCCCGCCGGATTTGTTGCCGAACATGCCGGCGATCTCGGCATAGGTGAAGGATTGCAGGAAACCCATCACCATCGAGATGATCCAGACGACGAAGGCGAGCTTGCCCGTCGTGCCTGCGATGCCGCCGATGGAGAAGAGAACGAGCGGCGGCACGCCCGCGGCCACCCAGAATGCGCCCTTCCAGTCGAGCGCGCGTATAAGCTTACCTTCGGTGCCGGATGCAATTCCGGCCTCCACAATATCTGTCATCGGCGAAATTCCCCATTCGATTGTTCCGGACGTATCTCTGTACGTCTCCCTGAACGTGTCTCCCTGACGGTCTCGAGCGCGCTCGGATGATTTTGGCGATCCGCGCTCCCGACGGATTCTCCGAGCCTGAACTCTTGATGCATAGTGAAGATATTTTCTTTTTAGTCAATATGACTTTACTTTCCATAGGCATTTTGTAACCTGTATGGGCGTATGCTGAAGGGCATGCCGATCCCCCATGAGGGTAGAATGCGAGAACTTCATCCTGTCATGCCGGGCCCCCGAACGATCGTTCCGAGCCTCGTCCATTACCCCGGTATTCCCGCCCTGCCGGCGGGCAGTGAACGCTACCGGGCAAAGGGTGGCGGATCGGTCGTCGTGCGCGTGGAGCCGGGCGACCGCGTGAGCGTCATCGACAGCGAAGGCGGGCAGATTTGTGAGCTCTCCTTCCTTGACGAAAAAGGGCGCTTCCAGGCAGCCGGTCTCGGAACGGCATTCAGCAATTCAGCCGAGGGCTTGAAGGCCATTCTTCAGGCGGAGGATGAGAGTGCTGCCCGCACGCGCGCGGCACTTCAGCGGCGCGGCGCCGATCTCGCAGCGGCCGGCGCGCTCCGCGTCTTCGGGGCAGGATCGACGCCGGGCAGCCGGGCGGAGTTCACGATTGCCGTGAAGGGTCTGCTGATCGTTGCGGCACCCGCCGGCGCCATGTCGCCGGAGGCGCAGGACACGGCGACGCCGATCGAGATCCGGATCAAGCGCAGCCTGCTGGTCCGCGACTATGCCTCCGCCCTGCCGGAGCCGGCGGCCGATCCGATCGAGGATATCCGCATCCGGGCGGCGAGCGCAGCCGCCTATTTCGTGCGCGCCGGCGAATTCATTCAGATCATCGACGTCTATGGGCGCCAGTGCACCGATTTCCAGGCCTTTGCCGCCCGCAAGGTCGACAAGGGCCTCGATCTCGCGCTCGATTCGACCGTCACCCGCACGCTGCTCGGCCGCAGCTATCCCACGCCCGGCCTGCCGTCCAAGGCTTTCGACCGCGACTTCGAGCCGCTGGTCGAGATCGTCCAGGATACGGTCGGCCGCCACGACGCTTTCGCGACTGCCTGCAATTCACGCTATTACGACGACATGGGTTATCCCGGCCACGTCAACTGCACGGACAATTTCAACGCGGCGCTGGCGCCTTATGGCATTGCCGGGCGCAAGGGCTGGGAAGCGCTGAACTATTTCTACAACACCAATATCGACCACAACAACCAGCTCTATCTCGACGAGCCCTGGTCGCGTCCCGGCGATTACGTGCTGATGCGTGCGCTGACGGATCTCGTCTGCGTCTCATCGTCCTGCCCTGACGATATCGATGCGGCGAACGGCTGGGATCCGACGGATATCCACGTCCGCACCTTTTCCGGAAAAGAGAAATTCTCACGAGCGGTAGCCTATCGCATGACCCCAGATGCCGAAGCCGAACTGACGCGCGAAACCGCCTTCCATCCCCGCCTTTCGGCGTTGACGCGAGACTATACGGAATATCGCGGCTACTGGTTGCCGAACCGCTTCTCGTCCGAAGGACCGGTCGAGGAATACTGGGCCTGCCGCGAGCGCGCCGCCGTCATCGATCTCTCGCCCTTGCGGAAGTTCGAAGTGACGGGTCCGGACGCCGAGGAACTGCTGCAATACTGCCTGACGCGCGACGTGCGAAAACTCTCGACCGGCCAGGTCGTCTATTCCGCGATGTGCTACGAAAACGGCGGCATGATCGACGACGGCACCCTCTTCAGACTCGGCGACAAGAACTTCCGCTGGATCGGCGGCGATGATTTCAGCGGCATATGGCTGCGTCAGCAGGCCGAGAAGAAGGGTTTCAAGGCCTGGGTTCGCTCATCGACCGATCAGTTGCACAATATCGCGCTGCAAGGGCCGCGGAGCCGCGACATCCTGAAGGAGATTATCTGGACGGCGCCGCGCCAGCCCGCGATCGGCGAGCTCGAATGGTTCCGCTTCACCGTCGGCCGCATCGGCGGCTTCGAGGGGGCGCCGGTCGTGATCTCGCGCACGGGCTATACCGGCGAGCTCGGCTACGAGATCTTCTGTCATCCGAAGGATGCGCTGGGGGTGTTCGATGCCGTCTGGGAGGCAGGCCAACCGCACGGGCTGAAGCCGATGGGGCTGGAGGCACTCGACATGGTCCGCATCGAGGCGGGCCTGATCTTTGCCCACCACGAATTCACCGACCAGACGGATCCGTTCGAGGCCGGCATCGGCTTTACCGTGCCGCTGAAATCCAAACAGGACGATTTCATCGGCCGCGAGGCGCTGATCCGGCGCAAGGAACATCCGCGCCATCTGCTCGTCGGCCTTGATATCCAGGCGAACGAGGCGGTCGGCCATGGCGATTGCGTCCATATCGGCCGGGCCCAGATCGGCGTCGTCACCAGCGCCACGCGCTCGCCTGTTCTCGGCAAGACGATCGCGCTCGCCCGCATAGACGTGATGCATGCGAGCCCGGGCACCGAGGTCGAGATCGGCAAGCTCGACGGCCACCAGAAGCGTTTGCCGGCGACGATCGTGCCGCTTTCGCATTACGATCCGCAGAAGACGCGCCCGCGATCGTAACCCACTTCGTGTTCGGGAGACGACGATCGGTTCCGTCCGTCGTCCCCCGGATATTTGCCCTCAAGCGGCCTGTACGGCTGCGTTCAGCGGGATTTCGACGTCGATCTCAAGAGTGGAGACAAACTCGTTGCGGTCGATCGTCACCTGCACCTTGTCGTGGTCGAGCTCAACATGTTTTGCGATGACCGCAAGGATTTCCTCGCGCAGCAGCGAAACAAGGTCCGATCCTGCCGATGAGCGTTCGTGCGCAAGGAGCACCTGCAAGCGTTCGCGGGCGGCGGGTGCCGTTCTCTGCTTGTTGAAAAGACGGAAGATATTCATGCTGCCCTCCGTCCGAAGATCTTGCCGAATAGATTGCGCTTTTCCTCGGGGATCGTGATCGGCAAGGTTTCGCCGGCGAGCCGGCGCGCGGCATCGAAATAAGCCATCGCAGCCGCGCTGCGGCTTTCCGCCAGCGTGACCGGCGCACCGATGTTGGACGCCCGCAGCACATCCATGCTCTCCGGCACGATGCCGAGGAGCGGGATGGAGAGGATCTCGAGGACGTCGTCGACCTTCAACATGTCGCCGCGTTCGGCGCGGTTGGCGTCATAGCGGGTGAGCAGCAGGTGCTTTTCCATCCGCTCGCCGCGTTCGGCCTTGGCGGTCTTGGCGTCGAGCAGGCCGATGATGCGATCGGAGTCGCGCACCGACGAAACCTCCGGATTGGTGACGACGACGGCGACATCGGCATGGCGCATGGCAAGCGTTGCGCCGCGCTCGATCCCGGCGGGGCTGTCGCAGATGATCCAGTCGAAATAGCGCTTCAGATCGTTGATGACGCGTTCGACGCCCTCGGCCGTCAGGTTGTCCTTGTCGCGGGTTTGCGAGGCCGGCAGCAGGAACAGCGTCTCCAGCCGCTTGTCGCGGATCAGCGCCTGGGTGAGTTTGGCGTCGCCCTGGATGACGTTGATCAGGTCGTAGACGACCCTCCGCTCTGCGCCCATCACGAGGTCGAGATTGCGCAAGCCGACGTCGAAATCGACGACGACGACCTTTTCATTGCGTTGCGCCAGCGCCGCTCCCAATGCGGCGGTCGAGGTCGTCTTTCCGACCCCGCCCTTGCCTGACGTGACGACGATCACTTTCCCCATTTCTCTCTCCTTTGCCGTGGCCGCAGCCGGGTCAGATCAGTTTTTCCGCCATGATCGCGTCCTCTTCGAGCCAGAGCTGAACCGCTTGTCCACGAAGATTGGGGGCCATGTCTTCCGCCATTTTGTAGATGCCGTCGATCGCCACCAGCTCGGCTTCGAGCTTGCGGCAAAAGATCCGCGCCGATGCGTTTCCGATGGAGCCCGCCATGGCCCGGCCGCGCAACGCGCCGTAGATATGAACGGAGCCGCCGGCGATCACCTCGGCCCCCGAGGCGACCGAGCCAACGATGGTGACGTCGCCTTCGGGGAAGATCACCGACTGCCCCGAGCGCACCGGTTCCCTGATGACGATGGATTGCGTTGTCGTTACCGGGCGGGTCTCGGTTGCCGTTGGTTTGGTGACCGGATCGGCAGGCTCATTCGGCTGAACCTCGACGTCGGAGGCGGAGCGGCCGCCCTTCAGCGCCGGAGGCATGCCCGCGCCGAGAATCGACGGCCGGGCGCCCTCGATCCCCATAATGCTGACATTGCGCTTGGCAAGTTCGGCGATGAGGTCCTTCAACTGCGGCCGGTCGATTTGCAGGTCCGTCAGATCGAGCACGACAGGCCGTCCGAGGAAGAAACCGGCCGAACGGGCAGCCAGATCGTCCAGTCTGGTCAGCCAATCATCGATCGGCAGGTCCGGGGACAGCATGACCGCCAGGAAAGAGCGGCCCTTGATGCGGATAGAGCGAGCGTCTGTTAGCACTTTGGTCATCTATGTGAAGAAATCGTTGACCATGTCTACCGCCGGTATGGTTAACAAAAAGTTAACGCGGCTCTAACAATACCGATAATGCGACGAGATTTTTCAACCGAGGGAGTTCCGCAACCTTTTGAAAAGAAATAATATTAGTCCCGCGCGGGACGGTTAATGATGCGGATTTTTCGATGTGAGCCGCAATTCTGCCGCTGCTTCGTAGCGCTCAGCCTTCCGGCTTGCGTTGCGCGTTGGAAATGGCGCGTGCGGCCTCTTCCGAGGAGTTGGCGAGCGTGCGCATCTCGGCGGCAAGCACGGCAAAGCCTGACCCTGCCGTGCCGGCACGGGCCGCCTCGATGCCCGCATTGACGGCGAGCAGCTTGAGATAGCGCAGCGACTGCAGGATCTCATTGGTCTTCGAGGCTGTGACGCGCATGTCGGCGGTCTGTTCGTCGATTCGCTGATAGAGCGATTCGATATTGATGATGCTGCCCTCGAGATAGAGAAGTTCACCCTTCTCGTCCCAGATTCCGCCACCGGTCTCTGTCACCCAGACGAGATGACCCCTGGCATGACGTATACGGTATTCCATCGTCCAGTCCGTCCGCTTCTCGAGCGCCCTCCCCACTACCTCGTCCATCAAAGGCACGTCTTCCTCGTACATGATCGAGGTGAAAGTCCGTGTCCTGTTGCCGATGATTTCGTCGGCGGGGTAACCGAAGATGCGCTCGATGCCGTTGGTCATCTCAAGCATCGTGTAGTTTTCGTCGGCGCGGCAGCGGTAAAGAAAACCGCTCATGCGCCCGAGAATGCTTGTTTGAAAATCCACGAAGGCCTCGCTCGAAAGGAGGAGTTGCAAATTGGATTACTCACTTCACTTTAAACGTTGGAGGGAGCCGCAACGAATGGCTCTCTTCCTACCATGCGGCGCCGTAGCACCTTGAATCTGCAGCATGATTCTATCCCGAAATCGATTCGGATCTAAGAAATTATGCGGCATCCGCCATCAGTTGCGCAGATATTCCTCCATGGAATCGTCGAGCGCTTCGACCCAGGGCGTGTGATGCTTCGGTGACATGTTGCCGGTCATCAGCGATCGGTAGGCATGGTCGCGGAAGCCCATGATGTTCTCGGCCTTGTGATGTTCCCACTCCATGAACGTCCGGTTGGTCCCCTCGATGTCGAAGGAGGGATAATCGGTCTCTGCGAGCAGTTCCTTCACATAGTCGCCCTGATACCAGATCATCTGTTCGGCATCCTCGAGCGTCTCCTCGCGGGCGCGCCACATGTCGAAATTCGCCTTCAGTTCTTCTTCCGGCGGCAGGGTGATGCGGCCCATCATCACGTCGCGCGCCCACCAGGCCTGAACGTCGAACATGTTGAAGGTATAGAACTGGTCCTGCATGCCGATATAGAAGAGCTGCGGGTTCTTGTCGAAGATCACGCCCTTGTAGAGGCTGTCGGCCCACAGGCGGTTGGCCGTCTTCAGCCGGAGGTCGTCGGGCAGGAAGGGGAAATGGTGCTGGTATCCGGTGCAGAGGATCAGGGCGTCGACTTCCTTGCTCGACCCGTCGAGGAAATGCGCCGTGCGGTTTTCGAGCTTGGTCAGCAGCGGCCGTTCTTCGAAATTCTCCGGCCATTTGAAGCCCATCGGCTTCGAGCGGTAGCTCGTCGTCACCGATTTCGCGCCGTATTTCCAGCACTGCGAACCGATGTCTTCGGCCGAATAGCTGCGGCCGACGATCAGGATGTCCTTGCCTTTGAACTCGAGCGCGTCGCGGAAATCATGGGCGTGCAGGACGCGGCCGTTGAAGGTCTTGACGCCCTCGAAATAAGGCACGTTCGGGGTCGAGAAATGGCCTGATGCAACGACGACATAGTCGAATTCCTCGTCATACATCCGGTCTTCGATACGATTATGCGCCGTGACCGTGAATTTCTTCGTGGCCTCATCGAAGCGGACCATGCGCACCGGCGTGCTGAAGCGCACCCAGTGGCGGACATTCGCCTTCTCGACCCGGCCCTTGATATAGTCCCAGAGCACGGCGCGCGGCGGGTAGGAGGCGATCGGCTTGCCGAAATGTTCCTCGAAGGAATAATCGGCGAATTCGAGGCATTCCTTCGGACCGTTCGACCAGAGATAGCGATACATGCTGCCATGGACAGGCTCGCCATATTCGTCGAGGCCGGTGCGCCAGGTATAGTTCCAGAGCCCGCCCCAGTCCGACTGCTTTTCGAAGCAGACGATCTCCGGGATTTCGGCGCCCTTCTGGGCAGCCGATTGAAAGGCGCGCAGCTGCGCCAGCCCGGACGGACCGGCACCGATGACGGCTACTCTTGTCATGAAGCATTCCCCTCTTGATTATATGGCATCGTCTCCTGGATAACTCCTCGAATTGAAATCGAAGGAGGATGTACCCAGAAATTCAAAATGTTACGGCATTTCTTTCAGTCCGGATAAATACCGGGGCTGGTCGGAGCCCCGTCGTCATATTTGGAAAGCCAGTCAATCGTCGTCTCGCGGTAACGGGTGAGTCCCTTGTAGTCGATGAGTTCCGGAGGCAGCGTCTTCAGCACCCGCGGGAAGCGCCGCGCCCATTTCGGGACGGTGACGAGTTCTTCCATGTTCATCAGGTAGCAGCGGATGACGAAGAGGATGGCGTTGGAGCGCGGCAGTCGCCAGAGGCTTTGCAACTCGACCCGCAGATGCACTTTCTCGCCCACATTCTCCGGCGTCACCGTCGTGCGGTCGGGCCCCCATTTGTGATAATTCTCGGGGCTGGTGTCGAGCCGCGGATTGATCGTCATCGTCCAGTTGAAGCGCCGTGTCGGCTTGCCCTGCTGCAGGTTCAGAAGGAATTTCAGCGCCCGGTCGAAGACGCCGATCTGATGGGCGAGCGGCACCGGCCCGTGCCATTCCATGAAATTCATGCCGATGTCGAAATCGAGCGACCAGTCGGCCTGCGTCGTCACCATGCCGGCATCCATCCACAGATTGCCGTCGCGCTGATCGACGATGCAGAAATCGCCCTGGGCCTGGCGGGTGATATATTCGAAGGGCTCATAGGGCAGCGTCGAGGCGTCGCCGAAAGTGAAGCTGTCGTCGATGCCGAGCGGGCGGTTGATCCAGCGCCACTGGTCGCCGTTGCGGATCAGGGTGAAATGGTCGGGGTAGCCCGCTGCCTGCTCTTCCATCAAAAGTTCGAGCGTGTCCCACTGCGCGCTCATCATGTGCGGCAGGGCCTGGTAGCGCAGCGGATCTTCCTTCAGCACCAGCGCTCGGTCGTGCATCTCGGCGACGTAATGCTCGTCGACATCGATCAAGTTTTCGTAGACGGTTCCCGCCCGTCCGCGCACATGCGGCTCCATGTTGACCGAATACATGTATTCGTCGCGGTCGAAGGGGAACGGAAAACGACGGATGTTCCCGGGGCTGTTCCGGTAGCTGAAATCGTCCCGGAATGTTTCTTGCTTGAAGGCGATTGCCATGTCCGGTCTCCTTTTTCGATGCCGTTAGAGATCAAGATGCAGCGTGTTTCCCTCGAAGCGGGAAACACAGATCATCACCTTGCTGCCGGATGCCTTTTCTTCGCTCGTCAGATAGACGTCATTGTGCAGCAGTTTGCCCTCGCAGACGGCGACCGCCGTTTCGCATTGACCGCAGGCGCCGCCGCGACAGAGGAAGGGGGCGTCGACGCCGGCCGCCTCGATCGCCTCCAGCATGCTTTCGTGATGGCCGACCTTCACGGTCTTGCCGGAGCGTAGAAGCTCGATCGTGAAGGGTTTACCGGGCAAGGATGAGAGGAACCGTTCCGAATGCAGGTTCTGCTCCGGCCAGCCGGCATCGAGCCCCGCTTTCATCACACCGTCGATCATGCCGGAGGGGCCGCAGACATAAAGATGCGTGCCGAGCGGCTGGCAGTCGAGCAGACGCGTCAGCGGGATGCCACTGCCTTCGGCGTCGCAATAGATCTTGATGCGATGCGGACCATAGCGCTCCAGGAGTTCCCGCCAGTAGGCGCCGCGGTCGCGCGTTCGGATGGCGTAATGCAGTTCGAAGGCGGCGCCTTCGCGGGAAAACTGCGCCATCATCGCAATGAAAGGGGTAATGCCGATGCCGCCGGCGATCAGAAGATGCTTGCGCCCGCGCCAGTCGGGCTGGAAGAGGTTGACAGGATAGCTGACCTTCAGTTCGTCGCCTTCGCTGACCTTCTGATGCATGAAGGCGGAGCCGCCGCGTGAATCCTCGACATGCAGCACGCTGATTTCGTAGGCCGCGCAGTCGTGCGGGGGAGACATCAGCGAATAGGCATTGCGGCGCATATGGCCGCCATCGTTCATCGAGACGATGATATGGGCGCCGCCTGAAAAATACGGCATCGGCTTTCCGTCCAGGCGCTCGAAGCGGAAACGCTTGACGCGCTCGGCGATCGGAGTGATCCGCGCTACGCGCACCGGAATTTCAGTGCCACCGCTCAAAGGAACAACTCCTCTGGTTCAGGCGCGCTGCCGGGCTCTTCCGCGTCGATGTTGACGCCCTGGAAGGCGGCAAGCCGCCGCGAATAGTGATCGCGGACAAGAAGCGTCAGCCCGCAATGGCTGCAGGCGAACGGGCTGGTGGTGACGTCGTCCGTGATGCCCTTGCAATGGACGCATTGCACCCGCCTGGCAAGGGAGCCGCGATGCTCGGTGATGATGGAGGCGTGGTCCATGCCGTAGTCAAGCGCCACGAGCATCGCCTGGCCGATGAAGCCCTCCGTGCCGGAGATATAAAGCCGAGTGCCCATGTGAGCCGTCGCGAGCGAGCCCTTCAACCGGAAGAGCAGCGTTGCGATCGTCGGCGCCGTGAAGAACATGTCGGCGCCGAGCCGGCGCAGGGGTTCATCGAGGCCGGAGCCTCGAGAACCGCGGGCGACATAGAGGATCTCGCTGCGGGAAAGAGCCGTTTCGTCAAGCGCCGGCTGCTGATCGAGGAGAGCCTTGGCGCCCTCCCCCTCAAGTGCGAAAATGTGCCGCCGGGCGCGCGGCTGGATGGTCAGGCCCTTATAGACTGGTCGGCTCTTGATGCCTGCGACGAGCATTGGCGGGCTCCTTAACCTACGGCAGTCCTTTTCTTCTTTTCCGGGTCGTCGAAGGGAAGCGTATGGGCGGTGGCGCTAGCCTCGACGGTCTTGCCGCGGACTTCGAGTTTCGTCCCGTGCACCGCCTTGTCAACGTCGAGGCGGACGATCGCCATGGATTTCTTCGTCAGTGACGAATAGCTCGGGCAGGTGATGACGCCGACCTTCTTGCCGTCGGCAAAGACCTCGTCGCCGAGATCGGCCGGTCCGTCGGCGTCGATCAGCATGCCGAAGATCTTGAAGCGCTCCTTGCCCTTAAGGCGCGCATGTTCCTCGGCGCCGCGGAAGCCCGTCTTGCCGGGGCTGACGGTGAAGTCGAGGCCGAGTTCCCAGAGACTGTCGCCGGGTGGCTGGTCGGCGAAGGGATACATCTGCGAATTGTCGTAGGGGTAGAACAGCAGGTAGCTTTCGACGCGCAGCATGTCGAGGACCGAGAAGCAGCAGGGGATGATGCCCATCTCCTTGCCTTCCTCGACGATTCTGTCCCAGACCATGACGGCGTCCTGGCCGCGCACGAAGATCTCGTAGCCGCGCTCGCCGGTATAGCCGGTGCGCGAGATCATGACGGGCGCGCCGAACAGCGTCGTCTGCATGTGGTGGAAATATTTGAGCTCGCGGATGCCGGGCACATATTTGGCGAGGTAATCGACCGCAAGCGGACCCTGCAGCGACAGGTCGTGCAGGTCGTCGTCGAAGAGCACCGCGCAGTTGCGGCCTGCCGCCTGTTTGACGACTTCCTCGTGGCCGGAACCGGATCCATGCACCAGCATCCAGGAATTCGGGCCGGTGCGATAGACGATGCAATCGTCGGTGAAGTGGCCGCGGTCGTTCAGCATGGTCGCGTAGACCGAGCGGCCGGGATAGATCTTCGTCAGATCGCGGGTGGTGATGTAGTCGAGTACGGCGATGGCGTGCGGGCCGACCAGGTGCACCTTCTTCAGGCCCGAGACATCCATGATGCCGGCCTTGGTGCGAACGGCGACATGTTCTTCCGACATGTCCTTCTCGTAGGTCCAGGCGGTTCCCATGCCGCTCCAGTCCTCGAGCTTCGATCCCAGTGCGCGATGCCGATCCGCCAAGGCGGAGAAACGCCATGATAGAGCCATTTCCGTTCCCTCTTATTTCCTCTACGGAATATTTATTTCCTGACTATATAAATCTTTCGCGTCATGGCAAGCCCGCCAGACGGCATTCCACTCAAAACTTTGGCGGCGTCTGCCCGGCGGTGCGATGGGCGGCGATGACCGTATTGGCCATCAGCATGGCGATGGTCATCGGGCCGACGCCGCCCGGAACCGGCGTGATGGTGCCGGCGACCTCGGAGACCTCGCGGA